>JABMPJ010000111.1 GCA_013203785.1 Lentisphaerota bacterium
ATGATTCGTTGCCTATATGGCAATTATGCACCACTCCGGCCATCTCAGATGAAATACCCCTGGTCAAGAACGGAGTCCTTTTATTTGACCTGCCGTAACGTTATAAGCTATAGTTATAACCATGCAAGCAAAAACATTCATGATCCTGGCCGAGCCGTATACTGACGGCATGAAGACAGGAAGACCCGCCAAGACACTACGATCTGCGTTCGGGGCCCGACTTCACGCGATGCGTGAAGAGGCCGGGCTCTCGCAGCAGCATGTGGCCGCTCAACTGGGGATCTCTCAACCGGCCTATGCGTCCTGGGAACGGCGCAACGTGGCGATTCAGCCAGGGCAGTTGACAACGCTGGCCGATATTCTCGGCGTCAGCGTCGAGGAGTTGGTGTACGACAGCAAGCGCACAACGCGGCGCGGCGGACCGGCCGGCAAGGCCCGGCAGGTTTTTGAAGAGGTCTCGGGCATGCCCCGAACCCAACAGAAGAAGATCCTCGATGTGGTTGAGGCTTTAGTTGCACAAGCAAGGGTGGCACAGTGAGTGCCGGGAAAGGAATATGGATATGATTGCACCGAACACAGAGCCTACCCTCTTGACGATCGGCTATGAAGGCTTGGATCTGCCGGGCTTCGTGAAGTATCTGACCTGGCACAAGGTCGAGGTCCTTGTCGATGTCCGGGAACTGCCCATCAGCAGAAAGAAGGGATTCTCCAAGTCGGCCCTGACGCAAGCCATGGCTGCACATGGAATCGGTTACGAACACATCAAGGCCCTGGGCTCTCCCGGCCCGATCCGCAAGCAGCTCAAGGTCGATTGGGATTATGAGACGTTTTTCTCGGCATACGAAGACTATCTCAACGGTCAGACGGAAGCCCTCGACACGCTGACCGAACTCATTGAGGAGAACCGGCGTGTGTGCCTGCTTTGCTTTGAGAAGGCACATGAGGAGTGCCACCGTAGCCGGGTTGCCAACCGGATGGAACGGGCCTTTGATGGGCATCTGACCGTGGAGCCGGTAAAGACATGGGTATAGTTAACCTTGAGCTCCTTATCGTCGTCAACTCGTACCCCAACCCAAGTCAAGCACTCGGCGAGGCGACCTGTGTCGTGGGGATCTGCAAGGAGCGGGGTTTTGTCCGGCTATACCCTGTCCCCTTCCGCAAGCTGGAAGATGCAAAGCAGTTCAGCAAGTACCAGGTGATGCGCCTGCAGGCGCAGGAACCGCGCACCGACAAGCGGCCGAACACATTCCGACCGATTCTGGATTCGATCGAGCTGGTCGGCGACCCGATCCCGACGGGCAAAGACCGGAACTGGGCGGCGCGCAAGGAATGGGTCATGCCGTGGTGCAGCGAGTCGATGTGCGAGATTCAGCGGCGACAGAAGAAGGACGGTACATCAATGGGCTTGTTCAAGCCCGCTGAAGTGTTGGACGTCACGCAGGCAGAACAGGCGGAAGACTGGGATCCGGCGGCATTGGCGAAGCTGGAGCAGACGGACTTCTTCATGACGAAAGAGAACACGTTGCTGGAAAAGCTTCCCTACAAGTGGCGATACGCGTATCGCTGTTCAGATCCTGATTGCACGGGTCATGAACAGCAGATCATCGACTGGGAGGCCGGGGCATTTTACCGCAACGTGATTCGACGCTCCGGCGCGACCGACCCGGACGCCGTTCGCGAAGGTATGCGCCGGAGATTCCTCGAGACGTTGTGCGGAACGGACAGAGACACGCACTTCTTCACCGGCAACATGGCGGCCCATCAGGGCAGTTTCCTGATTCTCGGCGTGTTCTGGCCGCCCGTGGATTTGCAGGGGCGACTGTTCTGATCATTGTCGTGATTCGTCCCGCGACCGTGCAACACGACGCTAACCACCGACACCAGAACCGCACCCGCTGACAGTATGACCGTCGCGGCAAGTGTGGCTTCGTTCATTCCCATTCTCCTCGTCTAAGTGATATCTTCCTCTCAACACAACCAGTATAGGGCATGGTTGGAACTATTTTTCAGACATGTTTCGTATTTCAGACGCTCTTCGTTGCAGCAGCTCTGCAGAGGGCCTGCAGGACCTCTGCAAGGTTCTGCAGACTCTGCAACGCCTCAAAACACTGTGCTTAAATCGCTTGACGGATTTCTTCGCATTCGCCGATTTAGCGGAACTGCAACCCCTCACCCCCATTGCGCTGGCCCCCTCTCCCCTTTTAGCTGCGTGGCGGCTTTAGCCGCACGCATCTGCCGGCCTTCCTTTTCGAGCGGGGGGACTGAGAGCCACGAGCGGGCCGGTTTACCGGCCATTCGCTCGGGGCGACAAGGCCTCGGGTGGGTGGGGGCCGGGGTCATCATGAACTTGTTCATGATGTTCTCAGCTCACGCACACCCCCCCGCTGCGGACCTCATCACACCGTCTGGATTGTCACCGCGATTGTCCCGGATCTCAGGCCGCCGTAGGCGGCCTCTCAAAGGGTGGTGGTGGGCATGGTCTGAAAGGCGGCGGTGTTTCGATTGACGCCGGACTGTAAGAACAGAGGGTGGAGGGGCTGTTCTTACAGGCCGAGCGGCAAGCGACACTCGGCTGCCCTCCCGGGGGCGGCATACGGCGTGCGTTTTCTGAGTTCCGAAGACGGCGCACGCGGAATGCCGCGGGGTCCTCTGGGTGGCGGGTGGGATCTGCTAAATGAATGATGGTTCGGCCGCCAGGCCGGACACCGCGGAGAGGCCGCGGCCGTGTGAAGTGCAACGAGCCGGTTGCGGACCGCTTGCCCTCCGAAGCTTTAGCGAAGGAGGGACCTTGCCCCCCAAAGCAGGAAGCCGGCCACTCAGGAAAGAGCACGCAGTGCGGCCTGTGTGACCGGATTCCCTGGGGGGTTGGGGGGATTGGTGAAGCGGCGATGTGGTGGCGGCCACCCAAGCCGTGAACGCGATCCGGGGCCGTCGTATTCGACGGCATCCGGAACGTGGGCACGGTGCAGGGCGGCGACACATAAAACAAGGAGAGCCGTGCTGTGTCCCCCCCACGAAGTGGCGGCGAAGCCGGGATGGGTTGTCCCCCCTGGTGGATTTCCTTTGTGAAAGGGGGCGCCTCGGAAAGGGGGGTCCAGGGGGGAAAACCAAGGCGGGGGAAACAGCATGTGCCGACACCGCTCGCCGCGTCAAAAGCGACCAGCGGGAGCGTCTACGTGACGCCGTATGCGGCGGCACTCCGCACGTGTCCCGGCGTAGCCCGAAGGGCGAAGACGGATAGGTCCGGCTTGCCGGACACATCAAAAAGCGTAGCGTCAGGTCGACGGTTTACCGGCGACACCGCATAAGGGGGCGTTGGCGTGACCGGTGCTGCCGTATTCGGCACGCACCGGGCATGACAACGCGGGGGTGTTGGGATGCGGGCAGTCAGCGTCGTCCTTGTCGGCAACGGTTGCGCGGATGGATAGCCGTAGGGGTTGGCGTGCTGCGTGCTCCCCTCTCCCGCACGCAGCATGACATACCCCGGAGGCGGCGCGGGCAGTCAACGCTTGCATGACCGGCCAAGGTGGCGCGGGCATCATAGCGATCCCGCGAAGCGGGAGAGCATGCCAAGGGCGTTGGTGCGCCGGTGACGTTGGACGTCGCCAACCAGGGAGCGCCTGGCGCGCAGCCTGCCGGGCCGGGTATTCCCGGGCCGATGCAGCAGGCTGCGTGATCAGGCGCGGCGGCACGGGGAAGGCCCGTAGACCACACCACGACACGGCCGTGTCGTGGTGTGGTGTGGTTGGGCCGTTCTCTTCAAGTCAGCGGTGGGATCTGTTCGAGCAGCGCGTCGATCCGGGTTTCGGCTGTGGTGCAGTCGGCCAGGGCGTCAAGCAATGGCGTGACCGCCCTACCCTCTCGCAGGAGTTCGCAGAAGGCATGGGTCCGGGCGGGATTACCCGGCATCTCGGTGTTCTCGGGGCTCTCGCCGTAGCGGACGATGTGGTAGAGCTCGTGGAATACGAGCCAGGCTTCGTCTGATAGGGCCTTGGGGTTCAGTGTGACGGAGGGTTCGCTTTGAGCGAGTTTGTCGTGACGCGGTGTGGGTTCTCTTGTTACTGTCTTCTTCATGGTGAGCATTTCTCCTTAACGGGTTGGTGCTTGCTTAGGGGCCGGTTGGTGTTAACGCACCGCCGGTCCCGCTTTCCAGTTCTGATCACTCAGAACTCCTGCCTATTCGGTCTTCCTCCTTTCGCTTGTGGTGTTCACGACTTGCCCGCCGAGGCCTCTTGGCGTAGGCGCGTGAGTTGGTCGGTTACGTCGATCAGTTCGTCGAAAAGGGCTTTCATTTTCCGGTAGTTGTTGACCTGCGTTTCGACTGTGGGAACGTCGGCCTGTGGGACGCGGTCGGTGTGTTTCCGGCAGTCCCGGTAGTAGGTCAGCATGTAGTACGGGCCTTGGCGGTAGCGCTTACCGGCGGTGTCGGTCTTGGTGTAGTACTGCGGCGAAAGCGAGCCGCGCCGGAGGTCGATCACTCCCCCCATCTCGGAGAGGATCTGCTTGTGCCGTGCGGCAAGGGCTTGCGGCGTGGCGGTGGATTGTGGTGTCGGGGTCTTGCTCATTTGACGGTACTGTCGTCTCAAAACGACAATGTGTCAACGCAAAGAGAAAGAAAATTGTTCGGTCGGGTTTTCTGGTGGCTGGGCGGTGGCTCTGAATTCTAGTTCCTAGGTCAGGCCCTACCGCCTCGCTGACCGCTCCCCTATCGCTCCCAATCCATCGACGTGGACCAGCAGCTGTCATCAAAGGACGCAAGCACAGCCAGATCAGAGACCTGCACATCCATCATTTTCAGGGATCCACTCGTGGGCACCGATATCGCTCGTTCTTCCGAGAGCGGTGCCGTTCGCAGTCCACAATGAATAGCCCGTTGCCACCCATTAGATGACAGGCCAGAAAAAACAATGGATTTCTGATTCGATACGCTGTAACGAAACAGACCTCCGGGAAGGAAATCTTGATGTCCCCCTTGCATAGCCATTTCCTCAAGAACGGGAGCACGCAGGACAGCAAAACACGTATTGGACACACAGAAGGTTCTACACACAAAGACCGTTTGGATATCGTTTCGGCTATTCCCAAGAACAATGCGCAGGCGGCTACTCTCTTCTTCCTCTGACACCTGCACAGGGGATCCTTGGCGCTGCACAATCCGCCATTCTCCCAAAAGTCGGCGATCAGCGCCTCCATGAGGCCAGAGACCTCTGAGATCATCAACAACCACGCAACCTGCGAGGAGAAACAGCGCAAGACACACTATTAAAAAACTCTGATGCCGCATAGCTTACCTCCGCCCCGAAGGAGGATGACTCCCTTCCACGATTTCGGGGGCCTCACCTGAGTTCCAGCGGATAGTCTTGAACACCTCGCCGGTCATATCGAACTCCTGTGCCAAGCCAACACGGTGGAAACGCCCCATAAACTCATCGGTGACTTCAAGGCCATGAATGTCGACAGTCTTGCCCGTATCCCAGTTGTACTTGTCCGAGAACTTATACTGAAAGACCAAGATGTATTGCCATTCCTTGTTTCTGCAAACATAGGCAGTCCCTTTCCCCCAGGCAGAATACCCTCCAACAGCGTAGAACCAGTTGTCATTGCCGTCGTTGTTGGCTGTGGAAGCGGTACCGGAAGTGATCCTATGCTCCCCTTTCTGGAGGCCCTCAACAAATGCCTGCGCAAGAGCCATTTCTTCGTTGAAGAGATCCTTTGCCTCCGTCACATCATTGATCATCTGCTGTAGGCGAATGGTATATGCGCCCCCTGAGTTCCCAAAATAGTGCTGGAGATGGGCAAGCGCATCCGGCCACTGAGAAAAGATACCTTCCGCTCCTGTCAGTATCATCTCGGCAGCCAACGGATCAAAGAGTGAAGGAATGTCTCCTCCATGGGCACCCGCCCCTGCGTCGAATGAAAGTGATGGGTCGGTACTGCCTATCCTGTAGTCACGCAACCCAAAGGGGTCCACGGATGTGACGGCGGCGTTTCCCAGGAAAGCGTAAAGATTCAGTCCGCCCCTTTCCCCGATCAGGTCCCTGTTCAGCCACCTCCCCAACTCTGGTGAGTAGTATCTGTAGCCGTAGTACACGAGGCCGGTCTCATCGTCCGTATACTTGGTGCTGAACCGGAAGGGATTGTCGTCCGCAGCGTCGCCGGACTGACGAATAATGTTACCGAAGGGGGCGTATTCATACTTGGCAGCTATATCCCCTGCCGTATCTACCAGCCCCATCACATCCCCATTGCCGTTGTAAACGGGGAAGTAGTTAGTACCCGCAACCCTAACCATCAGGAGCCCACCAACGCCACCGGCGCCTTGCAGAGAGCCGCTCAAGTCTAGGCCCCACACATAGTGGTTCGTGGAGAGGTCTCCGCCACAGGCGGACTGCTCGGATACGAGCAGCCACCCGTCGTAGACGAATGTTGTTACATTCGTGGTGGTGTACGAGCCGCCGGTGTAGTCGCGCTGGACCGTCTTGCGCGTTCGGCGACCAAGGTAGTCGTATTCGCTTTGGATGCGGACCTTGAGGGCATCAGGCACCGCCGCCAGGGTCTCAGATGCCACCAGCCGGTTCTCCCCATCCCATGTATTCGTCCATAGCCCGTCGGAGACGAGGTTGCCGTCAGTATCGTAGACCGGTGACTCGGGTGTCTGTGGCATCAGTGCGTTCTTCACCTCAAGCCGGACAAGGCTATTCGTATTGGTGCCCTCTACTTGCGTGATGTAGGCCCGCACCTCTACGTTGGTGCTCCCGAACAGATCTGAGGTGTTATCTATCGCTAGAGCCTTCCAGAAGTAGTCTCCTTGCCGGTTTGCAAGCCCGGCGGTGTTGGTGCCTTCTCGGATCGAGACTACAGCATTCGCATCTGCTTCGCCTGTCACAAATAGCTCCCCGGGCAGACTGTGCTGCGTGTACTGATTGAGGGCATTGGCGGTATAGCTCTGCGCTTCGGTTGAAATACCCCGGACATTCCGGGCCGATGTTCTATTTCCAGCCTGATCAAAGGTGTACTCCCATTGCTGACCACCCACCTCAGCGCCACTGGCGATGTAATGCTTGCCGCCGGTGACCTGCCCAAGATCATCGTAAGTGTACGCCCAGTAGGAAGCATCCGCCAAGGTGTTTTTGGTCCGTTGATTAGCAGAATTATAGGTGTAGGTATGACTGACCGGGCTGGCATTTGTGGGCGCGTTTGAAATCTGAGTGACACGCCCCAAGCCATCCTGGGTTTTGATAACTGTCAGCACTCCACCCACACTGACGCCTGTGGCGGTTTGCCCATCTTGGCCATACGTGTAAGTCGCGACATCATTTCCATCTGACACGCTGCTCAACCGACCCGCGACATCAAAGGTGTAGCGGCTCTCCGCCACGGGATCTGATGGGCCACTGGCCTGCAGAGAGATGTTGGTCGCCCCCCTCCCGAATGGGTCATTGGCATACTGCAATGTGTGGCCAGTCAGCTGGGGCAGATCGATCTCGGCTATTCGACCATCCGCTTCATATGTCTGCAGCCAGGTTCCTATCGCATCTGTAATCTGCGTTGGCCGCCCCAATCGGTCGCGCATGTAGCCAATGCCTGTGGTTGAGTCGCTGTAGCCTACATTGGTCACGGCACCACCTGCATCGTATACGTAGTCTGCGTAAGTCCCGCGCGCCCATGTCCGTTTAGCCAAGGCTCCATTGCCGTAGTACTGATAGGTATTGCTGGTAGCATTGGCGAACTCTTTTGAAATAAGCCAACCGCGTTGCGAGTCATAATGCCACGTCGTCGTATCAGCACTGCCACCCAGACCGCCTCTGTAGGTCGAGAGTGTGGCGAGGCGGCCTTGCTCAGTATAGGTGTAGCTGGTTGGGTAGCTCCGCCCACCGCTCTGCTGGGTCATCTCGCCTTTGCTGTTGTACGCATAGCTTACCTCGGCTCCGTCCGGAAGAATCGTCTTGGTGCGCCGTCCCATGGAATCATACTCGTAGCTTGTAACCTGCGATAGAGCTCCGACGATCACCGCTACGTTGGTCGCGGCCCCTGCAGCATCGTAGGTGTAGGTGGTAGTATGCAGGTCGCCGTTGGCTGCTGTCCTGATTTCCGTATCGAGACGGTTGAATGAATCATAGCTCCGTATCACGCTGGAGAGTATCCCGCCTGTGGCGTCCTTCTTTGTGACGGTATAGAGCAGACCGTTGGTATAGTGGCTAAGAGTCTGGGTCCCATCCGGGCGGGAAACGGTAAGGATTCGCGAAGCGGTTGGCCTGTCACGGGTGATGCTCGTACTATTTGTCCGTCCGTACTGGACTGTCTGATTCCCAGAGCCATCGACATCCATGTGCGCCGTTGACACAACGTAGGTGACACTGCTGTTATTGGTGGGATATACACGTGTCACCGTCTCACGGAGCGTATCTGGCCCAACGGAGATGTACCCTGTCACTGTTTCAGTTACATGGTCCGTTTCACCCAGATCAATTGTGAGATCGCTATCCATGTCCATGGCGTGACGAAAGGCCGCGCCTGTGTTGTCGTAGGCAGTCAAGGTGGTGGTGAGGCCATCGCTGTGCACTGTGGGTCGCCCTGCCGCGTCATAGGTGGTCGTACGGGAGTAGCTTCCGGGATAGACGCTCTTTACAGGCTGTCCCAACAGATTGTTATAGGACTTCACCCATTCTGCTGCGTTCGCGTCACTCCCCTGATACTCAATCGTGAAGGGACCTTCAGAGTCCACTCCATAGTCCATATAGAGGGGGGACGTGCCCGTACCGCTGACGGAAGCCAATCGGCCGTCCCGGTAGTAGCTTTCAATGCGGGTGCTGGAATCAGGATTAGTCGTAGTCACAAGGCGACCGCCAGCCGCGTTGATGCTGTAGGCGTAATAGGTTGCATGGACTGATTCATTTGTGGATGCGCTCAGTCGCCCTGCGG
Source organism: Lentisphaerota bacterium (assembly GCA_013203785.1). Classification (GTDB taxonomy): domain Bacteria; phylum Verrucomicrobiota; class Kiritimatiellia; order UBA8416; family JABMPJ01; genus JABMPJ01. The sequence continues at coordinate 8,923 of JABMPJ010000111.1, forward strand.
CGTCGTAGGTGTTGTAGGATGAATAGGTCTTCTCGCCTGCGCTCCTATCGTCGGCAATGATGTTACCCAACACGTCATATTGCCATTCATTGGTAACGCCGAGACGAACAGAACCGGCCAACCGATGCAGATTGCCGTAGGTATAGCTGGTTGTTATGCCCTCCTCATCGGTAGTCAGCTCAATGCCGCAGCAATCATACTGGTTTGTGGTCCATGTTCCAGTGAGTACATTGGAGATGCTGGTCGTTCGCCCAAAGAGATCTCGAGTGTACTGCAATTGATGGAAGAGCAGTCCGGAAGAAATATCGGTTTCTGTTCTGGAAAGCACACGTTCAGCTCCATCAAACACGGTAACCATTTCTGTACCATTGGTTACAGTCGATCCGGTACCAGCGCCGATGCGATTGATGGCCGTGAGTTGATCTGTGCCGGAGTCATAGGCGTAAGAGAAGACCGACAATGTGCCATCGGGAAGTGCCCTACTACTGGGACGTCCCTGAAACATACCATCAGTGTACAGATGCGTAAGCGTAGTCAGGTTGCTCGTCGCCCCGTACGAGGCCCCGGGAACCGCACACCGCTGAACGCAATTGCTTCCGGCCATGTAGGCGTGGTACGTGCGTGATATCTCCTGTCCCATGATGTGTTCGGTCGTGAGGCGCGGGCGCCGGTCATTAAACAAAGACAGGTCGTCAGCTGGGAACGCTAGGGAGGTTAACACGGCATCACCGGCGTAGTAGTACCGAGTCACATGACAAAGAGAAGTCGATACAGAAGACACAGCATCCTTGAACGGTCGCACGACGATTGTGCTTCTCCCCTGACTGTCGTATTCATCGTGGCGCACCCATGCTCCGTCTGGGTGTTCCTCAAGCTTAAGACGACCGTACAGGTCCGTCTCCGCAGAATTGGTGTAGTACGACCATGTTGTGGACTGAGCAGCTACATCCCCGTACCCTGTAGTACGAGACGTGAGTTCATCACCCCAGTCAAACGGGGACATAACACTCACGGTCAGATTGCTCTGGGGGTTGCTGCCATCGGGATCGAGAATGCGTGTCTCTGTGATCGTCAGAACGCGGTTAGTCACATTCAGCGATTCCCGTCGAATCGTCTTGAAGGCAGAGGATGTGGTGCCATTGGTGACTACATCCTCCCATATTTCGTAGCCCACGGCGTTGGTCTTGATCCATGTTTCTCCCACAAGGTTGTCATCCCTATCAAACTCGCGGAAGATCCGGCTGCCCTGGTGCGCGTCCAAGCTCCGGAGTTGATTACCAAGCGCATCTTTGTAGTCGACATGTGTGATCAGCATCCCCGAGGTAGTGCAGTAAGAGTACATCCCACTAGACACAACGTTGGTAACGATATCGTCCAAATTGCGCTTGATAGTCAGTCCCGGCCAAGATGGACCGTTGACAATGATTTGCCCGCCCTCTTTAGACCTAGATCGCACCTGAACGAGGTCGCCGCTGCCGTTGAAGCGATGCACGGTCTGGTGAGAGTCGCCAAATGATACTTCGTACGCGCTGTTGGTCTTGGCGGCCTGAAACGGCAGAGAGGCATTCACGACCTGGCCGGATGATGTACCACTCAGAGCAAATACAAGCTCTGCTCCCGAGGGGCGCTGCACGGCCATAAACTCCCATGTTGACCCCGACGTTGAATCAGCATGGGTATCGAGACTGAACATCTGATGCACGGAACTGGGCACCTGGGGTTCTGTGACATAGGCCTTTAGGCGAAGTCCGCCGTTCGTAGTGCCACTCGACGCACCCAGAGGAAGGGTTACTTGTGGGTTGGCCGCCATGCTGCGCCATGTTGCGTCCCCCCCTGGAGGGCAACCACTCGAGCAGTCATCACAATCTTCCCAGTTGACGAGTCCGTCGTGCCGCCAATCATCCAAGGCGGGGTTGCTGATGTACCTAGCAGTGAACGCCCATTCCACGAGTGCACCGCAGCCATTTATCATGTAGCCGCGCCAGTACTTGATGTAGTTGGGGTCACTCCCGAGCCAAGCCACCTCGGCGTCTTCACCAAGGGCAGCCGAATACGCGTTCGTCTCCATTGCTTCCATGCTCGAGAAGGCATGCCATCGTCCCTCTTCGGCACCTGTTCCTCCATCGTCGTAAACGCTGTTCAAAGTGGAGCCTGCCCACGACTGTTTTACCGCACTCAGCGGGGGCGTAATCCAGTAACCATAGAAAGTCACACGCCTTGAACATCCCAAATCAGGAACATCTGCAAGAGCGTACGCATACCTGATTAGTCTTCTCGCCGTGAATTGCGGCCACGGTACCACCCGTGTACAGGCTGTGAACGATATCGGTGCGTAGTTGTACGAATCCGGAGTAGGCGTCAATGCATCGATGTCATCCCTTAATGACGACCAGCTCTGATCCAATGCCCCCGTGACGTCTTCGGTATCGGTGTGATTGTCCTCCTCCTTCGACTTCCATGTGGCGGAGTGCCGAGTGAAGCGCATTTTCAAGATAAGCTGGTATATCTCCTCGAAGTGGATCCACAACAAAGGAACTCCGGTGAAGACTGTGTAGACCGTTGAGTCATTGCTCGTATACTGGGCTGGAACAGCCGTGAGGGCAGATCCATTTCCTATCCCCTCGAGGAGGGCCGGCCCCCCCACGGGGAACGCATCCTCGAAAGTCGGGTCGTCAAAGTTTGATATATCTGGCGGCGCGGCGAAGTACGGAGCCGCAGCACCAAGCGCTGTTCGGATGTCCTCAAGGTCGCCCTGCGTAACAGAATTTTCACCCGCGACTGTGCTGGCTGCATCCTTCAAATCGAGGTGGATTGTTGAGACGCCGACGGCATCACAGCGCTCCCGGGCCATGTGGATGAGTGTGTTATAGGCAGGGATATACGCTTCCCCCCCCGCCCAGGCAGCCAGGGGGAGCAAGGTAGAGGTCATCCATGCGAACAGAGCGGCGCAGAGTAGTCGTCTTCTCATTTGGTCTTTCCCCGGAAGTTGTTCGTAGGACGAGTGCATCATGGTCCTCAGTTCACCGGCTGATAGACGGCGAGACCCGTCGTATTTGCACTGTCGATAACATTGCTGGCAACGGGTGATGTCCCGATGGCAAACTCGTCGGCATCTGAAAGGAGGTCTTCATCGGCATCATTAGTACTGCCGCCTGTCGTCGTTCCATACCAATGGTACTCCCAATCGTCAGGCAGTGAGTCGCCGTCCGAATCCGAGGCGGAGAGCGGCAATGGATCCTGGCTGTCAACAACCCCGTCGCCGTCGGTATCACTGTTCAGGGGATCCGTACCGCTCAGATACTCCTGGAGATTCGTCAGCCCATCGCCGTCGCTATCGCCCGATGCCTCCGCAGCGAGCCCAAAGAGGTACTGTAGCTCCCACCAATCCTGCAGATGATCCATGTCGGTGTCCAGGGGATCAAAATCAAATGCACACTTCATCTGACCGATATTTGCGAGGGCGTAGTCATTAGTCGTCCCTGCACCCGTCCACGGAGACGCGTTCGGGAAGGCTTGCTCTTGTAGTCGATCCCAAAAGGGCTGGGCGACGTACTTAAGTTGGCCAAGATTCACGGTTGCGTAGCTGTTAGATGAGCTGAAGGACTGCACGATGTTGGTGATAGTCGTGCCAGCCCCACCGGGGAGATTTTCGTCCAGCTCGTCGTACGCATTGGTTGCAAACCACTTGAGCTGACCCAAGTTCAGGCCCGCGAAGTCGTTGGGCGTGGCGTTGGTATCCACCATTCCGCGCGTGATCCACCAGGCGGGGTAATCATCGACTGGTGCTGCCTGCGCATAGAACAGGCACGTTGCGCCGAGTAGCCCTATCGCGAGCCGAGTCATCTTGTATTTGGTCATCATTGCTCAGTCTCTCGGGGCGAGCTCACTGCACACCGTTGGTGTACACGCCCATTGGAACGTCGCCGAGGGGGGGAGTAGTCAGTCCTGCATCTGTGTGCATGATGGTCGTGACTCGAGCGGCGGGGACATTGACATCAGATGATTCGACACCTACCCCCTCGTTGTAGAGGGCAGCGATCTCCGCTGGCCCCAGTGCCACATTGAAGATCCTGACATCGTCGAGCTTACCATCGTAGAGGAGCGTTCCAGTGTGGTTGGATCCGATGTGTAGCGGTTCGTTATTCTGTCCAATAGGCTCAGAGAAACCACTCCCCAGCGTCTCAAATAGAGAGCCATTCTTGTAGTACGAGAACGAGCCTACCGACTTGTCCCAAGTGGCAGCAACATGATACCAGACCCCTGTGCTCATGTCGGCCAGCGTGGTATCTGCGTATCGTTGAGATCCTGTGCTAGTACCGAGGTTGAGGCGCAGTTCACCTCCTCCTCTTACAGCCAACGCGTAACCATAGAGGGACGACGTGCCATCCCAATATTTGGAGATTAATGCACCCAGCCCTGCGTTGTCAAAATTGTCGCACATTATCCAGAGCGCGATCGTGATTGCATCGGTGATATCCAGCGGACTTGACGTGGTATCCGATATCTGAATTTCGTCATTTACACCGTCAAAATTGAAACAGCGATCTACGATACCGGCCGAAGATGAGATGTCCTCGGTGTTGCCGGCGTTGATGAGGACGCCGTGGCTCCCCTGCCCCGACGCATCCACGACAGTAGTCGAGTTGGTGTTGTCGTTGAGACGGAAATGCAGGACGGCATCATTGGTCGAGGCCCAGGTCGTGTCACCCGCCAATTCCAATTGCCAGACCACAGACACTTTGTCTGCTGTCAGGTTTCCAGCCACGGCTGTGCCCGTGAACAGAGCCAAGACAGCCGGGCCAATAAAAAGAAACAGGGCTTTCTCGATGCTTGGTCTAATTTTCTTCATCCAATTGCCTCCTTGTGGTCGCGGGCACTTGCCGCGTCCTTGATGACAGATTTACATCCCCTTGCAACACGACGGTTAGACTCTTGCCGGATATGTCCATATCCTCTTTGTAGTTGCCCGTCTTGATAATCACAGTGGACCCCGCACCGGCGGATCGAAATCCGGCACGAATGGTCTTCTTGGGGCCATCTGTCCCAGTGCGTCGGGACGACCGGCCAGGAAAACTGTCCTCACCTATCTGCGCATCCACGTAAATGATGCCGATGTGGGGTGCCGAAGGGGGGCCGCGGTGCCCATCGCCTCTTCTCTCTTCCCACGATTCAAGGGTTCCTATCGATTCATTCGTAGCAGATACTCGGGAGATGAAGCCGGTCCCGTCAGACGTCTCAGGGACGTAGTCTTCATGGATGACTCCCAGGCCCAGGGCTGATTGACGATCCTGATCCGTATCAAGCCCGTTACCATCCATGTCCACGTAAAGGAGGCTCTCGTAGACGGTGACCGGCACACGTCCTGACCGCAGGCGCAGCCCCGATACCTCGGGATGGGAGCCCAAGTGTATATTCATCCAGGCTCTCACGGGGACTCCGCTGCCTTCGACCAGATTTCCTGACACATCGTCGGCCAGGCTGCTGTCGTTGGTGTCCAAGACATCGACATAGAGCGCTCCGCGTTGCGTATCGAGAAAGGTCACTTGCATGACCACGTCATTTGTTAGCACCGCGCGATCAAGATAGATGACCCACGTGGAGTTGCTGGACTTCTGGGCTCCCAACCACCAATCTGGACCCGGATAGTAGTAAACATCATCTTCCCAGAAGAAGGGAGAATGCCAGTCGATGTAGGCCCGACTGAGCGGATTCATGTCGAGGCAGTCCGGCCAGGTATCTCTATCAGTGTCGAGGACAAAAGGGTCCGTGCATAGGCCTGCCTCCACCACGTTGGGGAGGCCGTCGGAGTCGGGGTCTTCGGCAGAGTCGTCCCGCGCAATATCCAGTCCGAAAAAGGATTCGTACTGATCATCCATTCCGTCACCATCAGTGTCCCGAAATCCTGATGTCAGCCCGGAGTCTTTTAGATCAGACACGGCCGCGTGGTCGCCCGGCAAGCCCTCTTGATCCTGCGCGGCAGCGTCAAGAGCAGCACCCGCGCATACACCGCAGAGTCCACAAAGGATAAGCCGTCGTACTAAACAGTAACTGCTCACATGACACCTCCCGCACCCCCATCGCCCTGCGCGATACCCCTGATGCAAGTGGAAGGACTCTACGTGAAGAGCGCTGATCCTGTATGTAGTCTATTTGTTTAGGCACTAAACGTGATGTTTAGACCCATGGATACACCAATGCCAACGCTGCGCGCATCAAGGGCGAGTTGGACGGGAGTACTGACACGGAGCTTCTGCTGGATGTTTGCCAAGTGAACATTCACCGTTGATTGCTTGATGTTTCGGAATTCAGCAAGGCCCATCCGATCAAGACCTGAGGCATGTCCTGCAAGGATTTCCAGCTCTGCAAGGGTCAGTTGGTGGTAGCCCAGCTGCCTCCACCTCTCTTTGGCTTCAGCAACTAACTTCTGCGAAGCGGGACACACAAAGCGCTCGCCCCGGACAACGGACCGAATAGCTGTAGCGAGGTGGGTATCGGCAACTTCCTGCATGACGAACCCCAGTCCGCCGATTCTTAAGAACTCCATGATTTCATATCCTGGGACACTGTGGCTCATTCCAATCAAAGCGGGAGGATTGTCAAAACTGAGCAAGACTCGGGCCGTCTCCGTGCCTGAGAGCCCATGGGGCATTCTCATATCAAGCACAACAACATCAGGCCGGGTCTTTTTCACGAGAGGGATGGCCTCTTCGCCACTGGTCACCATTCCCGTAACCTGTAGGCCCTCCTCATCCTTCAAAGCATGCTCCAAGCCTGTCAAAACGACAGAATGATCATCCACCAGAACCACTCGCACTTCTACCTCACTCATTCCATTATCCCTTTATTGTCAATAGGACCGAACCCGGCCTTAATTTTCTTTCTTCTGTACCTGTACCTGCACCCCGCCCGCCATAGCTTCAGCCCACTGTATGTACAGATGTCGATATGGGTCAAGCCGGGAAGCCAGGAACGGTACTATGGCCGCATCTCAGCCACCACGGGCGGCGGGGACGGCGGCCCTCCCAAAGAAATGCTATGTCTTTAGTGGGTGGGGAGGGCGAGCGGACTCGCGAGTCGGGACCATGGTGAGATCTGCTGGGCATCGTCCAGATGTCCCGTCAGCTTGGAGTTCTTTCCAACGCTGATGCGCGCAGTGGAGGTGTCTTCCGGCTGCCGGGTCCTGAGTTGGACCATGCTCGATAACCATTGGCAGGTTGTCATTGACCTTCCTCAACCTCGTGGCATCATGCCAATGAGGAAAACAACCCCGTCCCGCGCTATGAATATCCTGTTGCTCAACCAGTACTATCCGCCCGACCTTGCGCCGACAGGGCGCTACCTGCATGATCTGGCTCAGCAACTGGTCGCACGTGGACACGCTGTGACCACGCTTACTTCACGCAGCTCGTACGCTTGCGACCAGCGTTGGCCCGCTCGGGAAACCATAGATGGCGTCGACGTGCAACGCGTTGGCGGGCTTAGGATCGGTCGACGCTATCTCCTGCTCAGAGCCATCGAACAGGCCTCGTTTCTGTTGCGTCTGGCCATTCGATTGCGTCGGCTGCGGCCAACTCCCGATTTCATTCTCTGCCTCACCACTCCGCCCTTCCTGGGTGCTCTGGTGCGTGCCATCCGACGACACCGGACCCCCTACGGTCAATGGATCATGGACCTCTATCCCGATGTGCTCTTCGCCCATGAGCTTGTGAAGCCGACAAGCTGGTGTGCCCGGCGACTGGCGGGCTTGGCTCGCTATGCTGCCCGCGGCGGGACCTTCGCCGTGGGGCTCGGCCCCGATATGGCGGCGCGTATGGCCATCTACGCGGGCCGTTGCCCTGTAGAGGCCATTCCACTCTGGTCACTCGGAGCCGAGGAGCCGCCATCGCCGACCGCCGTGCAGGCCATGCGCCGTGAGCGGGGCTGGGCCGACGAGGATCTCATCCTGATGTACTCCGGCAATATGGGGCGGGGGCATCGCTTTAGTGAATTTCTTGAGGCGGCCGCAGCGACCCCGCCCGAGAGCCATCTTCGCTGGATTTTTGCGGGCGGCGGCATGCGCCGTGACGAAGTTGAGCAGTTTGCCGTCGATCATCCTGATGCCCCCATAGAGCTACTGCCCTATACCGCACCCGACGCGCTGGCGACCCATCTCCTCAGTGCGGACGTTCACTTGATGAGTCTCGACAAACGGTGGGAAGGATGCATGATACCCAGCAAGGTACAGGCGATCTGTCAGCTAGGACGGCCCCTCCTCTTCGTGGGCGGCCGTAACAATAGTCCGTCGGAGTGGATCGTGCGCTACGAGGCGGGCTGGGTCGTCGACGAAAAGGACGCGGCCGGATTGCAGCAAGCCCTACAAGAGATGCGGGATCCGCTTGAGCGCGCCCGGCGTGGTGCGGGTGCCCGCCGCCTGGCCCAAGAGCAGTTTGATGCCACGCGCAATGGTGAGCGTCTGTGTGATCTGATCGAGCAACAAGAGAACTGATAGCCCCGCCATGCAATTTGAAGTATTTCTGAAATACCCCTTTGTCCTCCTGGTCGGCTTCCTGATCACCTATATGCTGACCCCCACCATCCGGATCCTGGCCCACCGAGGTGGTATGGTTGATCAACCACGTCGGCGCCATGCGCATACCCGGACCACAGCCACCGGCGGTGGCATCGCCGTCTTCCTCGGTTTCCATGCCGCCTGTTACGCCATCTTTATTCTGCCATGGGCTCCATTCATGGGGGAGCTGGACGCTGTGTGGTGGTGGCATTTTCTCGTCCTCTCCACATTGCTGCTGGCCATTGGCATCGCGGATGACCTCTTTGAGGTCAGACCAATCCTCAAGTTGGCGGGACAGGTTCTGGTGGCCATACTGGCATTCTATTCTGATATGCGCATCGGCGCGATTCTCGGCGTCACACTGCCGACGGTGGTGGATCTTCTGCTCACCGTGCTCTGGTTTGTGATGATTATGAACGCCTTTAACCTGATCGACGGCATGGATGGGTTGGCGACCGGGCTGGCCCTGATTGCCGCGGTCGGCCTGGCGGGCTCTTTCCTGATTCGCCACATGCCCGCCGACGCGCTCGTGCTGATTGGTATGATCGGTGCCTGCTTGGCTTTCCTGCGCTACAATTTTCATCCTGCCTCTATTTTCCTCGGCGACAGCGGCAGCATGTTTTTGGGCTTCCTGCTCGCTTCGGTGGCCCTGAGTTCAGGCGGCGCCAAGGTGACCACAGCGACGACGATCATGGTGCCGCTTCTGGCCGTGGGGATCCCTATTTTCGACACCGGACTGGCCATTTGGCGACGGACCATGCGCCGATTTCTGGGAAAGGCCGCAAGCCCGGATGGCACGGAGCGCGCCCGCGTCTTTGCGGGCGATATCGACCATATCCACCACCGCCTGCTGCGCTCGGGTCTCTCACAGCGGGGTGCAGCGGGGTGGCTCTACGCCCTTGCCATGGGATTGGTCGGCATCGGCCTGCTGAGTATGATGTACCACTCGCATGCGACCGGCATCTACATTGTTGCCTTCGTGGCGATCACCTATGTCGTGGTGCGGCACCTTGCCCTGATCGAGCTCTGGACCAGCGGCCAGATGATTGTCCAGGGCCTGCACCGGCCCGGGAACCATTTATTGGGAATCATTGCTTACCCTATGATTGACATTCTCTCTCTCACCGGTGCCCTCGCGATCGCGACCGCATTTACCGGTCCGTTTGAGACCTTCATGGAATGGAAGGACCTTTGGGTCGATCAAACCCCGATATGGGTAGGGATTCCCTTCCTCTCCATGTTCATGGCGCGCACCTATTCGCGCGTCTGGAGCCGGGCACGTATGTCGGAGTTCATTCTTTTGGGCGGCGCACTGCTGGCCGGTGCACTCGTGGCCACAAGTCTAACCATGGCGATTCGTATCGTGCGTCCCAGCGACCTCGTGCTTCAGTTCCTCCTGCAAAGCAGCATATCCATCACGCTGATCGCGGGCATTCGCGCCCTGCCACGTGCTGTCATCGATGCCATGTCCAGCCGGGGGCAGGCCCGCGGAGCGGGTGGAGAACCCGCACGCCGTGTGCTACTCATCGGCGCCAACAGCACCCAGGCCTCGCTCTTTCTCATTAACCAGGGGTTCCGACTGGCCAACCGCGAGGCCGTTGCGCATGTGGTGGGCTATATTGACAACAACCGCCAGCTCCACGACCGTTATGTGGGCGGACGCCTCGTGCATGGCGGCATTGATCGTCTCGAAGTGGAAATCAAGGAGCATGACGTCGATATGCTTGTCATCATTGATCCGTTGGACGATGAGAACATGCAGTTGGTCACCACGGTGGCCGACCGCAACCGGGTCGATGTCTACGCCTGGCCCGCAGGCATCCGCACTATCCGGAAGAATCGGCCGGTGGAATAGGTCTGCCGTCCACATCCAGCACGGGATGCTCAAGCTCGGCCGCAAAGTCGACCAGTACCTCACGGTGATGCAGATGCTCGAGTGCCTCGGCCGCCTCGTGCGCCGCCTGGGCCGTCATGCCGGCCTGGATGAGGTGTCCTTCCCATAGCTGATGGGAGCGCATGATATGGGCCGCTTCTTGGCGCCCCTTGTCGGTTAGCAGGATGCTGCCCTGGCGCAATGAAGTGGGATCCAGTAGCTCTTCGCCCACCATCTGGCGTGCCGCCTTGGTGGCGCGGACCACTCCCATCGCCATGTCACTGAGCTGGCAGCACCCTTCGTAAGCCAGTTTCAATACATCCTCGATATCGGCCTGCGGCACGATCCGACGACGCCGTAACCACGCCGCCAATAGCCCGTAACGTGGTGCCAGGATCAGGCCAACGATGAAAAGCAGGAATCCGACAAACATAATCGATCCGCCCCCCGAGGCGTTGACCCATTCCGAGAAATAAAGGCCCAGAACGACTGACAGAACTCCCATCACCGCCGCCCAGATCATCATGTGCGGCAGACGATCTGTGAGAAGATAAGCCAGAGCGGCCGGGGTAATCAGAAGCCCCACGATCATGATGACCCCCACCATCGAAATGCCGGCGACGCAGATCAGGGCGATCATGACGGTCAGCAGAATATGAATGAAGTGTGTTGGCAGGCCGATGGAGGCGGCCATGGTGGGGTCAAAACTGACGATCGTGAGGTGACGATAGAAGATGATGATCACCGCGAGCACCACGGATGCCACCGCGGCTCCGAGCCAGAGATCCGACCACGCGATACCGTAGATGTCGCCCTGAAAAAAATGATTGAGGTCGATGTTGATGTGCTGTTGGAACCGCGTCAAAATCACCACACCCGCCGCAAACAGCCCCGTATAGATGATGCCGATCGCCGTGTCTTCGGCGATGCGGCCAGCGTTGCTCAGAAAACTGATGCAGAGCGAGGTCAGGACGGCGGCAATTAGCGCGCCCAACAATAATCCACCGGCGGTGAAGCCGCCGGGGAAGAGCGCATTCATCACCAGATACCCGATGCCAACGCCCGGCAGCAGTGCGTGACTCATCGCATCCCCAATAAATGCCATCTTACGTAAAATGATGTAGCAGCCCAGCACGGCGCAGGCAACGGCAATGATGGATCCGCCCAGCGCGGCTTTGATGAAGTAGGCATGGGTCCACGGCTCGATAAGCAGATCGTACAGCCACATGCTCATGTGGCCTCCTCCTGCCGCCAACTCAGATTACGCAACTTGCCGCCGTAGACTTCGGCCAGCAACCCCTGGTCCAATACCTCGCGGGGGGGGCCATAGGCATACAGTCGTCGGTTCAGAAGCACCACGGCGTCAAAAAACTCGGCCGCCGTCTCCAGATCATGGTGTACGACGATAACGGTCTTGTTCTGCTCCTTGGCTTGGGCCAGGAGTCCGGCGATCGCTCTCTCGGTCGCGGCATCCACACCGGCAAAGGGCTCGTCCAGCAGAAGAATCTCGGACTCCTGCGCCAGGGCGCGCGCCATGAAGACGCGCTGCTGCTGACCACCGCTGAGCTGACCGATTTGGCGGTCCATAAACTCCGACATGCGGACCGATTCCAGCGCTTCGCTGGCCTTGGCCCGGTCCAGCGCCCGCATCGACTGGTACCAGCGACGGTGGCCGTAGCGCCCCATCATGACTACATCGCGCACGGTAACCGGGAAATTCCAGTCGATCTGGCCCCGTTGCGGAACATAGGCCACGAGCCCGCATGCATCGTCGACCGGCTCATTGAAGATACGGACCGACCCAAAGTCGCGGGGCACAAAGCCCATGATGGACTTTATGATGGTGGATTTTCCTGCGCCATTGGGTCCCAAGATGCCCACCACCGTGCCACGCGGAACCTCCAGCGAAATATCCACCAAGACCGGCTTGGTCTGATAGGATACGGTGAGGTGCTCGATACTGACGGCGCTGTTGCTCTGATCTGGTCCGCTCATCTCAGCGCACCCCCAAACCACGATCGAGCGTCGACAGCCGAGGCGCCAGGCCGAGCGTTACCTCACCCGAGACGCGCGCGCCGTTGCCCTCTGACCAGAGCGTCGCCTCGTCACACCATTCACCTTCACACTCCAGGCGCAGACGTAGCGCGCAGGGCCGCGCGGCATCCTCGCCCCCGGGAACGGCTTCCACAAAGAGGGCCACCCGCTCACCACTGAAATGTTGATTCGTAATCGCAATCTGCTGCCCTCGCTGTAGGGCTTCCGATGTGGCGAACAGCTCTGCTCCGCCGTGCCGAATCACCAGGCGACGGCTCTCGGCGGCATCCGCCGCCCGCACCGCGAAAGGGTCCTCGCCCGCCTCAAACCCGAGCGTCACATAGAGTGCGTAGCGCGCTGATGCATCCACCCCCTTGGCGGGCTCCGCATGTCCATGCGACTCAGGAGCGTGTGTCATGCTGATGGCCACGCGCCGGGTCAGCGCGTACTGGCAGAGACCTACGCTTCCCAGCAGCAGGGCGGCCACCAACAGACTGCATGCGAATCTCACCACGGCTCACGGCTCCCGTTTAATACTCTATTCAGAGGCAGACAGAGCCAAGACCACCGTCAGGGTGTTCTCTCGCATCATGCCCAAGTAAGTTTCGCCGGCACTGCCAGCCGCCCCCATGGCGTCGGAGTAGAGTTCGCCCCCAACCCGCACCCCGGCCTCGCCCGCGATCTGCTGAATCATCTTGGGGTTGACCGAGGTCTCCACAAAAATGGCAGGCACCTTAAAATCACGAATTGACTGCACCACCAACCGACGGCGCTCCGGGGTCATCCCCCCGCCGATCTCGCTGCCGGTGGACCACCCCACGGGACTACGCACTTTGAAGTGATAGCGCGCGGCGTAGTAGTTGAACGCGTCATGGCTGGTTACAAGAATGCGGCGCTCGAGCGGGATACGGCTGACCTCTTTCTCAATCCATGTGTCCAGGGCGCGCAACTGCTGTAGGTAGAGGTCAGCCCGCGCGCGATAGCGCACCGCACCGGGCGGATCCAGATCGATCACAGCATCCAGGATATTATTGACGAAAATGGCGCCGTTGCGCGGATCGAACCAGGCGTGCGGATCCTTGATCGTTTGACCCTCAAACTCCAAATCCAGCGGTTGGACGCCCTTGGTACAGGTCACGAGCGGCTTGTTGCCGTTGTCTCGTGCGAGCGTTTCCATCCAGTTCTTGCCTTCGAGGTGGAGGCCGTTCTGCAAGCAGAGATCGGCGGATTCCACCAGGCGACTATCGCCCGGTACGGGCTGGTAGACATGGGGGTTCACGCCCGGCCCCAGAATCCCGTGGACCTCCATATCATCGCCAACAATCTGTCGCGCAAGATCGGCCGTCTGCGTGGTTGAACATACGATACGCTTCTTCGCACTCTCGTCTGCCTTTGCCACGCCCGTCAACGCGCCGATCGCGATGCCCACCAACGCCCATCGTCGCCATCTTTGCCCACACTGCCTCATTCCGACACTCCTCAATCGTGTTTATGCGTTTTTGTAGGTTGCATCATAACACCGTAGTGAAAGGGTAGAAAGCCCGATTCATACGGCTTAAGCCAGGGGGGGGACGGGCAGGGTAAAGTAGAAGGTGGCACCCTCTTCCGGCTGGGTGTTGACGCCGATGATCCCGCCATGATGCCGGACGATCTTGGCGCAAGACGCCAAGCCTATACCGCACCCCTCTGTCTTACGCGGCGTCGCAAGTTGGCGGTAGGCCTGGAACACCTCACGCCGGTTGGCGGGATCAAACCCCGTACCGTTGTCGGCAATCGCGAGGCGGATCTCCCCCTCATTGACTGGCTCGCTCGTGATGTGAATCCGTAGTGGCGCATCGGGCTTGCGATACTTGATCGCGTTGATCACCAGCTCCTGGAACAACATGGCGAGTTGCGTACGGTCGCCCCACACTGTGGGCAGGGCATCGACCTGGAGCTCGGCTCCGCTCTCTTCAATGAGGGGCTGTAGGTTCAACTTTACTATATTTAATATGTCCTCAAGCGCTACGCTACCAAAGGCATCGCTACAGTTCTGCAGGCGGGCGTAGTCGAGCATACCGGCGATCATCTGGCTCATGCGACCGGCTGTATCCGTGACGAACCGCATGTTATCCCCAAAGGCCGGATCGCGGGTCACCCCCAGGGATATTTCATCTGAGATGGCCGGAGTGGTGCGCAATCGCCATATAGGCAACGCATCATCGGTCAGGCGTAGCGGCGTGCCGGATCGTCAGGCACGTCGGCGCCGGGGAAGCCCTCCGGCCCCTACTTCCGATCATC
>JABMPJ010000112.1 GCA_013203785.1 Lentisphaerota bacterium
CCCTCCATGATGGACTCTGACGGTCTTCTGTGGAATGGAGGGCCCCGGACGTCCCGGGCCGCATGGATAGGAGGCCATCATGCGAATGGCTGTACCAGCACAGACTTGCACGCATGGATGGGCTTTGGTATCGTCACGCCCGTCTCATCGCTTCTGAAACCAGGCCTCGGCAGGCACGCCCCTGCTGCACCCGAAGAGCGAGTGGTGATTCGTTGGCTCTATCCACCTCCCATCATGTCGGTTGGTTGACAGGGCGTGGTTGCGACCGGGAATGTGCAGAGGGGGCGCTTCATGAAAGCAATAATCATCGGTGCTGGACGCGGTGCGCGTCTGATGCCCAGTACGGCTGACACGCCCAAATGCTTCTCCCAAGTAGGTGACAAGCGCATTCTCGATTGGACGCTGGAGGCATTTCGGGCCAATGGTATAGACGATATCGTCTTCATCGGCGGCTACCAGATCGCCAAGGTTCAGAGCGCCTATCCCAATCTCCGCTTCTATCACAATGATGAGTGGCCGAATAACAACATCTTGGCCTCCCTGATGTATGCGAGGGCAGAAATGGATGACGCATTCATCTGTTGTTACAGTGACATTCTCTTTACTCCCAAAGTTGTCGCCGATCTCCTGGCCACAGAGGGTCATGTCGCCCTGGTCTGCGATACGGAGTGGTTGGCCAGGTATGAGACCCGCACCGAGCACCCCAGTGGGGATGGCGAAACGATGACCGTGGCGGATGGCCGCGTGACAAAGATCCACCGCGATATTGCTGACGATGCGGCGCACGGTGAATTTATAGGGGTCACGCGATTCTCGAAAGCGGGGGCATCACAACTGGTCCAGGCCTATGAGGCGGCCAAGGCGCGCTTCGCCGGCAAGCCCTTCAGAGGGGCCGCCGTGTTTGAGAAGGCCTATCTGATTCATCTCTATCAGCAGATGATTGAAGATGGGGTGGACATGCGCCACTGCGACACCCCTGGTGAATACATCGAGATTGATACGCAACAGGACTTCGCCTACGCTCGCGAAAATTGGAGATAATGATGTCAGATATACTCTTTCCCACATCCGTTGTCGGCAGCATGCCCCGGCCTGACTTTGTACGCGACCTGATCAGTGACGCTATTCCCGTTGCGGAGACGGACTACCGGACGCGGATGGATGCTGCGGTCCGGTATATTGTCGCGCTTCAGGAGCAAGCGGGCTTGGATGTGGTGACCGATGGCGAATGGAGGCGCAAATCCTACATTGGCGTCATTGCGGATATGGCCCACGGGTTTGAACTGAGCACCAACCCTGCCGATGGCCGACCGTGGACCATTGTAGTCGATAAGCTCTCACCCAAAGAGCCCGGCGTCATCGCAGATGAGGTCCGCTTTTTAAAGAGCATTACATCGAAGAAGGTAAAAGCCACACTGCCATCACCCGCCCTGCTCGGTGAACGCATGTGGGACGCGCAGCTATCATCCAAGGCTTATCCGGATCGCAATGATTTTGTGAGGGCCTGCGTGCCGATCCTTCGCCAGGAGATGGTCTGCCTACGGGACATGGATGTGGATATTGTCCAGATTGATGATCCCCATCTCTGTCTCTTTGTCGACCCTGAGGTTCGGGCCAAATACGAAGATGCTGACAAGGCCGCCCACTTCGCCGTGGCGATGGTAAACGAGCTCGTCAGCGGGTTTGATGATCTTCATCTGGCGGTGCATCTCTGTCGCCGGGCCGGAGCGCGCGTCCGGGGTGAGGAGCAGCATGGCGGTGGCTATGGACCGATTATCAAGCAGCTGAACAACCTGCGGGTCAATCATCTAACGATGGAGTTCACTGCCCCCGGTGCCAACGACCTGGCCGTATTCGATGAGCTACGCGATGATTTTGAAATCGGGCTCGGTTGTGTCGGCGTTCACCCAGGTGAGATTGATCTGCCCGAAACCATCGTGAAGCGCGTCAGCCTCGCCTGTGACAAGATTGATCCAAAACGTATTACGTTGAACCCAGACTGTGGGTTTGCCCCGGGCTCTGGCGCCAAAGTCAGCATCGACGAGACCTATCAGAAACTGGTGTACGAGGTGCAGGCCGCCGAGATGTTGCGGGCCAAGTACGGCTGATTTCCCAGAGAGTATGAGCTCAGCTGATCTATACGTCTATAGCGTGCTACAGTGAAGGCTCAAAAGAGAGGTGCCGACACTATGCGCGAGCGTAACCTATCATTCCGATCCGATCCGGCCTTGCGCCGGACCCATACCATAGTTCTCAATGAAGGCGATCCCGAGGGAAAACGTGAGGAGATTCGGCGCTACTTTCACGCCACCTTTACCGTCGATGAAGCCCTGCTCGAAACGCTGCGTTATGACCACACCTTCGCCCGCCGGGCGGACCCCCTGCGCCACCCACTGATCTTCTACTACGGACATACAGCAACGCTCTTCATCAACAAGCTGTTGATTGCTAAATTGATTGATGAACGCATCAACCCAGCCTACGAGTCCATGTTCGCCGTGGGGGTTGATGAGATGTCGTGGGATGACCTCAACACAGAAAATTACGACTGGCCGTCGGCTGACGAAGTCCAGGCTTATCGCGACCAAGTGCGCGAGGTGGTCGACCGACTGATCCAGACGCTTCCCCTGACCATGCCCATTAGCTGGGACTCGCCTTGGTGGGTCATCATGATGGGCATCGAACATGTCCGCATCCACCTGGAGACTTCGTCCGTACTCATTCGACAACTGCCTATTGAAGAGGTGCGCCCTCATCCCCTTTTCCCAATCTGCCGCCAGTGGGGTGAGCCGCCCCCCAACGCGATGCTCCCTGTGGCGGCGGGCCGAGTACGGATCGGCAAAGACCGAGACCATCCGCTCTATGGCTGGGACAACGAATACGGTGTCCACACGGTCGATGTGGCGGCGTTCCAAACGTCACAGCAGCTTATCTCCAATCGCGAGTTTTTGGCATTCGTTGAAGACGGCGGCTATAGCACGGCGCGGTGGTGGACCGAAGAAGGCAACGCATGGCGGGACTACCAGACGCTTGACCACCCCCGCTTCTGGCTGCACGAGAACGGCTCGTATCAGTTGCGCCATCTCTTCGAGATCAGCGACATGCCGTGGAACTGGCCAGTCGAGGTAAACCAACTTGAGGCCAAGGCCTACTGCAACTGGTTGGCGGCGCGCAGCGGGCAGCCGGTTCGGCTGCCCAGTGAGGCGGAGTGGCTGCTCCTCCGCGACCGCCACGTGTCCTCAGACCAGCCTCCGTGGGACCGCGCCCCCGGCAATGTCAATCTGGAGCACTACGCCTCGCCTTGCCCGGTTACCGAGTTTGCCTTCGGTGACTTCTATGATGTGATCGGCAACGTGTGGCAGTGGACCGAACGCCCCATCGCGGCGTTGCGCGGCTTTGAACCACATCCCTACTACGATGACTTCTCGACGCCCACCTTTGACACCCGGCACACGCTCATCAAAGGCGGCTCCTGGATGTCGACCGGCAACGAAGCGACGCGCGATGCGCGCTACGCCTTTCGCCGCCATTTTTTCCAACATGCCGGCTTCCGCACAGTGGTCTCCGACAGACCCGTGCAGGTGCAGTCAGAGGTCTACGCCACCGACGTCATGCTCTGTGAGTACTGTGAATTCCACTATGGCGATCCCTGTCTGGGCGTAGCCAATTATCCGGCCGCCCTCGCCGCGCACTGCCTGGAGCTGATGCGTGACCGCCCGCGGCGCAAAGCGCTTGATCTGGGGTGCGCGGTGGGCCGCGCCAGCTTTGAGTTGGCCAAGGGGTTTGAGCAGGTTACAGGGTTGGACTTCTCCGCCAATTTCATTCGGATGGGTGTTGAGATGCAGGAGAATGGCTCCATCCAGTATACCCGCGTCGAGGAGGGGGAGCTGGTGAGCTTCATGGAGCGCCGCCTCGACGAGTTGGGGCTGGCGGACGATCACGACAAAGTGGACTTCTTCCAGGCCGATGCGTGCAATCTGAAACCGCTCTACACTGGGTACGACTTGGTTCTGGCCGCCAACTTGATCGATCGACTCTATAACCCGCGCCACTTCCTGGAGAGCATTGCTGAACGGATCGTCCCCGGCGGGGTGCTGGTCCTGACCTCGCCCTATACCTGGTTGCCCGAACACACCGAGCGCGAGGAGTGGATCGGCGGCTTCCGCAAGGATGGTGAACCCTATACCACACTGCAGGGCCTCGATGCTATCCTGAGCCCCTGCTTCCAGCGGCTGGGTGAGCCGAAAGATATTCCATTTGTCATCCGCGAAACACGGCGCAAACACCAACACACCGTGGCCCAACTCACCGCATGGGAGCGGCGCTAGATAGACGTTGTCCGAAAAGGTATCTAGACTCTGGGAGACTTCAATATCCAACAGCCAACACTCAAATCCAATTTCCAAGGAGGGATCTTTTGCCAAACTTTACGCAACCTTCTGCGTTCCCGTGTGTATCGCGTGAATTCTCACCTTGGATATTGGATATTCCTTGTTGGCTGTTGGATATTCTACCCATTTTTCACCAGTGTCGGCGTCTCCAACCCTTTTCGGACGGCCTCTAGATGGAGCCCGTGTGTGGTGCGAATTCTTGGACTGAATGCACCCCTATTCGGATAGGATCCAATCATGGACTTTAATTTTGAGCAGATTATCGACCGCCGTGGAACCGATAGCCTGAAGTGGGAACTGCATGCTGGGCAGGATGTCATCCCCATGTGGGTGGCCGACATGGATTTCGAGGCCCCTGCGGTGGTGATCGAGGCGCTGCAACGTCGCGTTGCTCACGGAGTCTTCGGCTACACGCTTGCCCCGGACGAGTTGACTGGGGTTATCGTCGGGCGATTCCGATCCCACTACGGATGGGCCATCGCGCCGGAGTGGTTGGTGTGGCTGCCCGGGGTGGTTCCTGGGTTGGTGGCCGCCTGCCGGGCCTTCACCCAGCCAGACGATGAGATCGTGACGTTCACCCCGATCTACCCGCCCTTCCTGGCGGCCCCAGCGCAGGCGGGACGAAAGCTCGTTACGGTTCCGTTGATCCGCGAGGAAGGTCGGCATACGATTGATCTCGCCGCTTTCGAGGCGGCCATCACCGCCCGTACACGCCTCTTGCTGCTCTGCCATCCGCACAATCCGGTGGGGCGCGTTTTTGATCGGGCCGAACTGAGTGCGATTGCTGAGATCTGCCGCCGACACGATATCACGATCTGCTCGGATGATATTCACTGCGACCTGATTCTGAATGACACGCCGCACCTCCCCATCGCGACCCTGAGCGATGAGGTCGCGGCGACCTCGATCACGCTGATGTCGCCCGGCAAGACCTTCAATACCGCCGGACTGAACATGGGGTTTGCCGTCATCCCGGACAGCAAACTTCGCGCCCAGTACCAGGCTGCCTGCAAGGGCGTACTGCCTGAACCGAATGTGATGGGGTTGACCGCCTGCCTGGCGGCCTATCGCGATGGCGAGCCCTATCGCCAAGCCCTGCTCAAGACGTTGGCCCGCAATGCGGCATGCGTGCTTGATTTCGTGCGCACTGAGCTACCGGAACTGCGCATGGATCCGGTCGAAGCGACCTACCTGGCCTGGATCGATGCCTCCGCTCTGGGTCAGGCCAATCCCACCGCTTTCTTTCGCAAGCATGGCGTCGCCCTCTCGCCGGGAAGCGCATTCGCTGACGCCAACTACGTGCGGCTCAACTTCGGCTGCCCGCCCTCCCTGCTCGCAGAGGGCCTGGAGCGGATGCGAGGTGGGGTACAAGCTTGGCGTGCGGGTCGCTAAGCAGAAGAGGCTCCCGAACCGCGCGCCAGCGGGCTCAATGCGCGGGTGAGCGGCCAACGGCAACGGCCAGCAGTATCCATCCGGCAATCAGCAGCAGTCCGCCCAGCGGCGTAACCGGTCCCAGGAAGCGCAGCTCTCCCAGAGGGAGCAGTGGGCGGGTTGAGAGCAGGTAGACCGACCCCGAAAAAAGCAGCGTGCCCAGCGCAAAGCAGCCGCCCGCCCACCGCATGAGGGGGGATTCCATCTGCGACATCAGCAAGCCGACCAGTAGCAGCGCCAAAGCGTGGTAGAACTGGTAGCGCACCCCGGTCTCGTAGGAGTCCAGCAGCTCCGCCCCGAGTTTTCCGTTCAACCCATGTGCCCCGAAAGCGCCAAGGAAGACGGCCAGCCCACCGTAGAGCGCACCCAGTACTAGAATAAGTTTCTGTGTCATGGCCCCACTATATGGTCTCCCCGCCTGCAAGTCAGTGCTGAATCATCCACGGCTCAAGCACTCCGACCGTATGTGTGCTATGGATGCCAACGGGGCCAATACAGGTCTCAAGTGCCTGACAGATGATGAGCCGGTGTAGCGTTGGCCGTCCCCGGCCAACCATTGGCCGAGGACGGCCAACGCTACAGAACAGAGGAGCCGCAGAGCCGCAGGTGGTCGGGCTCAACACTCAGCCCTCCCTCACGGGCGTGCCCCATCGCCATCCTATTTGATGACCTGATCGGAAGGATGTTGAGTTGCGGCTGACACTCATGTACCACTGCCGCTGTGAATGACAGCGACTCTATACTAAGGGCTGAACGCGCGGGCGGAATCCGCCATGTGCTGCGCGTGGCTTTTCCGCTGATCTTGGCGTCATCAGGCCATGCGATTCGTATCTTTGCTGACCGCGTCATGCTCTCTCGCTATTCGTCAGAAGCGCTGGCGGCATCGCTGCCCGCTGGCCTGACCAGCTTTGCGTTCATGGCGGTGTTTATCGGCACGGCGGGCTATTGTGGATCCTTTGTTGCGCAATATGTGGGCGCGGGTCGGGAGCACGAAGCCGGGCGAGCGGTCTGGCAAGGGCTCTACCTCTCTCTCCTGGGGGCCGTGGTCATGCTCCTGATCAGTCTCAAGACGGAAGCGCTCTTCGCGTGGATGGGCCATCCCGCCAACGTGCAAGCCGCCCAAATAAGCTATTTTCGAATCCTCTGCCTCTTCACCGCCCCGGTCCTCATACTGGCGACGTTGAATTCGTTTTGGAACGGGCGCGGACGTACCATGGTGGTGATGGGCCTCGAGCTCTTCTGCGCGGCCACGAACATTGTGCTCAATGCCCTGCTTATCTTCGGCCGCTGCGGATTTCCTGAGTTGGGCATTGCAGGAGCCGCCTACGCAACCGGTCTCAGCGCTGTCGCTGGCATGGTGGTCGCGTTTGTCCTGTTCTGGCGTCCGAGCAACCGTAAGCGGTTTAACACGTTCCCGCGCCGTACATTCAACTGGCCAGAGCTCCGCCGCCTGGTCCGGTTCGGTCTGCCCAACGGTCTACAGTTCGGCCTCGATCTGATGGCGTTCAACCTCTTCGTCGTATTCATGGGCCGCTTGGGTATGGTGGAGCTGGCTGCGGCCGGAATCGTGTTTGGCCTCAACGCGCTTGCCTTCCTGCCGATCATCGGGCTGGGTATGGCCGCGTCTATATTCGTCGGCCAGGGAATCGGCGCGGGGGACAGGCAATTCGCCAGGCGAGGTGTCCGTAGCACGCTCATCGTGGCCCTGCTCTACGACGCCGTCATGGTTGCGCTTTTTGTGGGTTTGCCGGATGTCACGCTCGCCCTGTTTGCTGGCGGCCACACCTCTCCCGAAACGCTTGCCATGTCCCGTATCTGCCTGCGCTTCGTGGCGGCCTATCTGCTATTCGACGCCGTGGCCGTGGTGTACAGCCATGCCATTAAGGGCGCAGGCGATACCCGCTTCACCATGATCGTCGGTGTGGCCATGTCGTGGGGGCTGCTCGTCGTGCCTGTTTACCTTGTCTCCCGATGGGGGGGATCGCTTTGGACCATGTGGCAGATTTTAGTCATTCACATCATTCTCGCAGCGATACTCTACCTCTGGCGCTACCGCACGGGACGCTGGGAATCGATGCGGGTGATCGAAGCTCACCCCGCCCCCGACGGCGAGGTGGATGTGCACTCTGACCGCCGTGGCTGGGTACGTGCCATTCCCCCCTCGGGATTGGTGTGCGTGCTCCACAATCGCGATAGGGCCCACGAAGATGATGCGCTACGTGGTCCAGTAGGCACAAAGGAGTTCAGCTTGGGTCAACACGGTCTTTACTGCATCTTCCTGTAAGTCTGGCGGGTACTCAACATCCACCCCGTCCCGGAGCATCCGGTGAAAGGAGCCATTCGTCTGCGTGAGTGAAGGAGGCCCCACCCGTAGCACCTTGCGTAATGCCTTCTCGCGCGTCTCCCGGGGAATGGACGGGTTCAGCCGACGGATTGCCTCCCGCCACCGCCCCACCAGCATCACTTCGCCATAAGGAATCCCGCTTCGCTGCCGGTTCAGCGGGTGCGAGACGCGGCCCGTGTCCGCCCGCATAGCCCAGCTCCCCGACTTGCCCTGCGAAGCATTGGCGTGGCGTGGTGCCTTCGAGAACGGCACCTCCGACGATGGGCTTGGAGATCATGCCGGTACAGGAAGAGAATCGCTGTACTGCAATTTGAGCCAGCCGAGCATCTCAAGATTTCGGATGGCTTCTGCCAACCTCTCCTGCTTCGATTCGTCTTTCTTCCAGAGTTTTTTCCAATCGAGAATGTAGTCGAAAAGATCAGCCTCGCTAACTTCGTTCGGCTTCCGTTCCTGCTTGAGGCTCTGTACGGCAAAAATTACCGTGGCCACCTCCTCCGCCTGATCCGTGTTCTTTATGCGACTAAACAGATCCACAGTCTTGTCGATCTTGCGCTGGAACGGTTTCAATTCCTCGCAAAGCTTCGCTCTTGCCTTGGCATATCCAGGCCCCACCCGAAGTGCCGTCATTCGACCAAGTTGCTGTTCTGTCACCCAGTTGTTGTTGGCCAGCACATTGATGGCCTCCTTGACTTCGCCTGCAAAGGGACCGTAGCTCTTGCGCTCGAACTTAAACCCCGTCTCCAGCCCTTGCCTAGTGAGAATGTAACAGATCTTCTGAAAAATGGTCCGCCCCACGGGATTCGCGTACGGTTGCTGCTCCAACTCGTAGAGCACCTCCACTAGCGCAGCCCACTCCGGTCGTAGTCTCTCCCTGCGGCGCCCCTTAACGTCGAACTCGATCTGCTGGTCCGCGCCGAGAAACCCCTGCTTCAACTGGTTGCCAGGAGTCCCATATGGAGCATACAACTCCACTGGTATTCCCAGTCCCTTGAGCTTTAAATACATCAGAGGTCCAACAGCGGACCACTCCAGTCCGCCGTTGCCACAGCCAAGCGGAGGAAAAGCCACCGACGTAATTCCCCATGTCCGGAAATGTTTCACGAAGAAATCCAAGCCTGACTCGACATCTTCAAGGCGGGTAGCCGCCCGCCAGTGCCCCTTCGTGGGAAAGTTCACAATTGAGACTCCCGCCAGGTCCTTGTAGTGGTAGGGCTCACCCAGACGTACCTCTCCGCGTCCGCAGCGCTTGGAGTAGTCTGCAAACATATCAGGATATTTTGCCTTGAAGATCTGGGCTATCCCTTTGCCCATGATGCCCACGCAGTTCACCGTGTTCACGATAGTCTGCATGTCGCTGGCAAAAATGTCACCGATCTGAGCCGTAATGGATGGCGGGGTTGATTTCATGGGTCAGTTAAAAAACAAATCTGCGTCAATCTCGATGGGAAGAGTGAAACCAAAACCTGTCAGCTGCGAACGCGCCTCTTCGTTTAGAACATAGGCACCCAAAAGGGAATGAGGCGGTATTCTGTGCGGTATCAATATCTCGGCACATTTTGCACTACTGTGCCGCCACTCTTCAATCTGATTCTCCGGATGCTTCCAGTTCAGGGCAAAAATGTAGTCCAAGTCCATGAATCGAAGGCGATCTGGCGCAGAGAACTTCACATACGCACTCACCGCGTTCTGATCGGTGATGACCGCACCGGGAATCGTCAGAATCTCTATTGAAACCCGCAATACACAAAGGGTGCCCGCTTCGTTTCGCCTCCGAGACATCATCGGATTTCGAGCGTGGAAATACACGTTGGCATATTCGTGCAATGATAGACCACCCGGAATCTGCTTCGCGTCACGTCTATCTTGGACTTCCTGTAGCGCGACGGAGAGATGCTGCAGTTCTGACGCCTGGGCGTACGAGAGAATCCCATGCTGAAGAATGGAAGGGATGTTCACGATGGGAGTGATATTCTGGAATTCTGTGAGTATCATGCTCCTGGCCCTGTCAGATTATGAGCTTTTCCTAGCAACTGTGCTCTTCTCACCTCCCCGCTCAGCAGCTTCGGCAGCAGCGTGTCGCGCAGTGTTGCGAGGGCGCGGGATTTCTCGGTGTTGCGGTTGATGCGGTCGTACATTGGCTTCGCGTTTTGGGGGCTGGCACGGGCCATCTGCACTTCTTTTCTTAATTGTGGACGAACACGTACGCTAACCTCACCGCGGCAGCGTGGCGACCCTAAAGACTGCAATCCATTATCGCAGCGCGACCAGCAAAGGACAAGTGGACTTTCTAGCGTCTGGCTTGATCTTCGGGCGGCGACGATGATCGCTCGAGGTGGGCTGGGCCGCCCGGTGCGGGTTATCGCCCCAGTGAGCATCGTGTATGAGTCACTTGGTTTCGACAGATCTTCCTTCGGCTCAGGCAAAACATAGACTGGTCGGAACGGCGGGGGATGCTATTCTCCTCGCTCCCATGAGAGAGCCACAGACTATGACCGATAGCCCTATTTCCCACGTCTATGTCCACGTACCGTTCTGTAGCTCGAAATGTACCTACTGTGCGCTGTATTCCACCGTGCATCGCGACGAGCCGGCGCGGGATTATGTGGCCGCGCTTAAGCTGGAGATCGAAAAGTCCGCGCAGTCGTTTGGATTCCGTGGGCCCGATACGATCTTCTTCGGGGGCGGCACGCCGACGCAGCTTTCGGATGAGCTCTACGCTGAGCTGGCGGAGCATATCCGGGATTCGGTTTGTCCAGCTGTAGATGCTGAATGGACATCGGAATGTGCGCCGGGCACGCTGACGGCGGCCAAGCTGCGCACGATGCGCGCGGTCGGGATTAACCGCCTCAGCTTCGGGGTGCAGAGCCTGGATAACGAGGTGCTCAAGAGCATCAATCGACGTCACAACGCACAGGATGTCGCGGATACCTTTCGCATGGCACGCGAGGCGGGCATCGACCGCGTGGGGCTCGATCTGATTGCCTGTCTGCCGGGCGTATCCGATGCGCGTTGGTGTGAGGATCTCGAGCAGGCCCTCACGCTCTCTCCCGAGCACATCTCCGTCTATGGTTTGACGCCGGAGCCGGGAACGGTTCTGGTCCACCAGGCGGAGCGCGGGGAGGTGACGCTGTGGGACGAGGAGACCTATTTCCGCCGTCTCGATCATACTGAAACGTTTCTGACGCAGCGCGGATTTGAACGCTACGAAATCTCCAACTACGCCAAAGAGGGTCGGCGCTGTCGCCACAACATGGCCTATTGGAGCGGGCGCGACTACATCGGCTTTGGGCCGGGCGCCTCCTCGCGTGTCGGGCTGATGCGGTGGACCAATACGCCCGATGTGAAAGGCTATTCCAAAGCCCTCTTGCGGGGCGATGCCGTCCCCCGCACGGAAGAGCATGTCACGCCCGAAGAGGATCTCTCGGAACGCTGTATGTTTGCGATCCGGACAGGGGATGGACTCCACCTTCCGCATGAAGATGGGCCCTTCTCGGCCCTCTATGCCAACTGGCGTGACGGTCTGGCCGCCCTGGAGACGAACGGTTTGGTGCGCCGCGAGGATGAGCGCTGGCATCTGACCCATGCGGGACGTTGGATGGCCGATACGGTGGCGGCCGCCCTATTGAACTGAGCCCGCCCCGTCCATGCTTTGTCCTGCTGGTTCTGCGGCACCCGCCCCAATGGTGACCGGTATCCCGGGGCCAATCGTATTCGCCCGCCAGACCTTATAGCTGCGCAGACCGATACCCATGGCGAGCAGAAGCAGAATCGCCACGAGGGTGGAGACCAGAATGTGGTGGACATAGATCCAGTCCAGGATGGGGTGCATCAGGGCACGAGTCAGGCGGGCGCGGTGCTGTTCAGAGAGGTGCTCGGGCAGCGGTCCCTGTGGAAAACCGGCATGGTGCAGCATTCCCATCGTGGCGTGGAGTTCCGTCAGTCGCGCGCGGCACTCCGGACAGCGCCGCGCGTGTTCGCGCACCACATCCGAGCGCCCCTCACCGAGGTCGTGCTGCATGTAGTCTAGCATGAGTGCCTGGATCTCCTCGCAGGGCAGCGGTCGATCGATGGGCACATCGCGTTCGTTTCGTGTTGGGATGTCTGCGGGGTTCATGATGGGGTGGGGCCCTCCAACGCTTGCGCCAGCTTCTTCATGGCGTGATGCAAAATATAGCCGACGTTGCCGACAGCGAGGCCGGTAATGGCGCTGATCTCCTTGTACGACTGCTCTTCGTAGATGCGCAAGACCACCAGCTGGCGCTCACGTAAATCGAGGGTCTGCAAGGCTGCCGCAGCACGGGCGGCGGCATCGCTGATCTCAAACCCCTCGCCCCGATTGGGCGGTACTGAGTCGCTCTGCTCCTCCGAAGCGCGCCGATGGAGGAGGCTGTGGCGGGCGCTCTTGCGCACGTGGTCCACCGCGCAGTTGTGCGCCACGCGGTAGAGCCAGTTGGTCATGCGGCCTTCCGGCACCATCTCGCCCTTCCAGCGGTGAAGGAGCCGGATGAAGCTGTCCTGCACGACGTCCTGGGCCGCATCGGGATCATTCAGCAGGCGCGCGGCATAGCGCAGAAGCTGGGCTTCGTAGTGTCGTACGACCGCCTCGAAAGCAACGAGGCGGTCGGCACGGCTACGCTTGCGGGATGCTGTCACAGCGTAATATGGAAAGCGGACGAGCTGTGGATGTTGGCGCTGATGGCGTCGATGACTTCGCTCGGGACCCGTTGGTTGACCTTCAGGATAGCTAGCGAGCGGTTCGTCTTGGCGTCATGCGGATTGCGCATGTCCTCAATATTGATGCCCTCGGCCGCTAAGGCGGCACCGATTACGCCAATCACGCCGGGGCGGTCATCGTAGAGGAAGCAGACCGTATGGCCCAGCGGCTCAAAATAGAGGCGATCAAACTCGTTAATGCGCGCCACCATCATGTTGCCTTCGGCCAAGGTGCCACGCACACTGATGCGGCGGAGCGTGCCGGAGTCGATCTCGCTGGTGAGATCGAGCGTGATCGAACCGTCATACCCTTTGGAGCTATCGACCTCACGGGTGACGTATTCAATGCCCATTTCATCGAGGTAGTTGAAGGCGGCCTGGTAATCCATGCCGCGCTCGAAGTCCTCCCAGATGCCCGCCACGATGGGGACGGCCAGCCAATTGGCGTAAGGCTGGAGGTCACCGTAGAAACTGGTTTCCACCATCTTGAGCGTGCTGTTCTTTCCCAAAATATTGCGGCATAGACGCGCCAAAGTATTGGCCAGCTCGCAGTAGGCCACATCCAGCCCCTCGGGGATGTCACGGTTTACGATGAAGCTCGTTACACCTTTGTAATCGAGATCGATCAACTCTTCGGCGGCACGCCGCGCGGCGTTGTAATTGGCTTCGCGCGTGCTGGCCCCGAGGTGGGGCAACATGATGTCGGCCAGATCCGCAATGCTCTTCGCTCCCTCCGCATCCTTCGGGTAGACATCGTTCAGGAGGCGCAGTTTGCGTGTGCTTTTGACGCGGCGCAGGGCCTCTTCATCGATGATGCCGGCCCGGGCACAGTTCACGATGGTGGCGCCTTCTTTGGTTTGAGAGAGGAGCTTCTCGCCCACCATGCCGCGTGTATCGTCGTTCTCGGGAATGTGAAGTGAGATGTAGTCCGACTGGGCGAAGAGCGTCGGGAGGTCGGTCAGGGTAACTTTCACCTCTTTGGCGCGCTCGGTCGAAATGACGGGGTCAAAGCCGAGTAGGGTGCAGTCGAATCCACTGATGCGCTTGGCCACAAGGCGGCCGATGTTGCCCAGCCCCACGATGCCGACGGTCTTACCGGCCAGCTCGCTGCCCATGAAACGCTTCTTCTCCCATTGACCGGCCCGCGTGGAAGCGTCGGCCGGAATCAGGTGGCGTGCATCGGCCAGGATCATGGCGACCACCTCTTCGGCCACAGCGTTCGAGTTGGCCCCCGGCGTATTCATAACGTCGATACCGCGCGCCCGTGCATAGACCGTATCAATCGTGTTGAAACCGGCCCCGGCGCGCACCACGACTTTGAGCTCTGGCAGGAGGTCAATGATCTCGGGTGTGACCTTCTCGCTCCGGACGATCATGGCGTAACTGTCGGCATGAGCCGCAGCCAGAACCTTAAGATCTGTGGAGTCATCCTGCACCACACTATAGTAGCCGCTCTTCTCCAGAATATCCTTCGCAACGCTGTCCAATTTGGTCGGGATCAATACCTTCTTCATCCTGCTCTTTCGCCTTAGTGTCCGGGCTCATTCGCCCCATCCGGAAAATCGAAAGCCTCACGTTACCCTCATCCCCGCCCGTAATCAAGATGAAGTCAGCGGGGGGCATCTGCGATTCGTTGCAGGGCAGTCGATTCGAAGACTCTATTATTCTTCATAATCGTAATCCTGCTCGTAATCGTACTCGGATTACGATTACGAGCAGGATTACGA
>JABMPJ010000113.1 GCA_013203785.1 Lentisphaerota bacterium
AACCTGTTATTGTAGAGCTGGATGCCGGAAGCGGAAAGCTGTCGGCCGTGGCTGGACCAGATGCCGCCAATGTCCAGTTTCTCCACGTTGCCATCGAGTTCAAGATCGCGGATAATGATGTGGCTCGATTGGTGAATGTCAATGAGGCTGCCAATCGCGGCAGCAAGTGTGGGGTTGAAGACATTCGGTTCGGGCGTTGCAGCGATGGGCTCACCTGTCACCGGGTCGTATCCGCCGTAGTGCATCCCGTCGGCGACACGCAGGGTGGCGCCGTTACCTTCGATGACGACACCGTCGACATTCCTCAGCGCGATGATCGGATGCTGTTTCCAATAAGGGACGTCGGTATTTCGGTAGCCGGGACTGGGGTGATCGGGGGTCAGGCCGTGGGTCTGGAGGCCGACGATGTACGTGCCCGTGGGGATGACGAGCGTTCCGCCGCCGGCCTCCTGGAGCGCTTGCGACGCGGCATGGAAGGCCAAGGTGTCGTTGCTGACGCCGTCACCTCGTGCGCCGTAGTCCCGGACGTTGATGACGGGACCGACCGTGTCGGACGCCCGGGCCATAAGACCTCCGGACAAGGCGATGAGAAAGGCTAACAGTACGACATGGGTTGAAGGTTTCATAGGCATGAATGCATCCTGTGTTATGGGGACATCTCAATTTTTTCGGAACTTCGCGTCTCCGACTCTCCCCAGTCAGTTTTCGATCACGGCGAGTGCGAGCCGTCGTATGATCCACGCCTCCAAGTGCCTGGTTCTTAATTCGTGCGCTGATGACAATACAGCCCCAACTGAATAAAACAGGAGGGATCTCATCTGACATGGCCAGAGTGGTGCGCAATCGCCCTGTAGGCAAAGTGTCATCGGTCGGACGTAGCGGCGTGCCGAATAATCAGTCACGTCGATCATGCACACCGTTCTCAATCTCGCGGTGACCATGCAGGTTAATCTCCAACAGCTGGCGGACCATTTCATTGATGCGAGCGATCTCATACAGAATAAATCATAAAGCGGCATGTCCTGTCGAGACCATATGCGCCCATTCCAACGAATCTTGCCGTACCGTTAGCCCTGATACGTCCATTGTATTTAATGATAGTTGAATATTGTGCGCACCTGTCTAACGGCTACCGCCTTCACTATTTGGGTTGACACATGCACGCCAACAGTCTACTGTTCTTCAAATGAGAGCGGTGTCATTATGATGATAGGCACAACGGGACAAAGATCTCGACGGAACCATGGTGGACGTCGAAAGGCTGGTGCCAGCATAGAGGATGTCGCAAGAAGGGTTGGGGTCAGTCGGGCCACGGCCGCGCGCGCCTTTTCGAATGCGCACCTCGTGGCTGAAGCAACCCGTGAAGCTGTGCTTGAGGCCGCCCAAGCGATGGATTATCGCCCCAATCTTATGGCACGCGGCTTGGCCGGTGGGCGGACCAATACGGTCGGCGTGCTGTGGTCATTGGGTGGAACTCCTGTTGCAACAGGCGAGACGCGTCTGGTGGCCTCCGAGCTGGAGAAGCACGACCTGATGCCGTACATCACGGAGTTCAATCCGGATGATCCGCAGTCTGAGGATATGCTGGGCGAGTTTGCCCGGCGCGGATTCGACGGCGTCGTGATTCAGATTTCCGGAGGCACCCGTCTGGAGTATCCCTGGCTACAAAAGCAGATTGCGCGGTTCAGGGCCGCAGTCCTGGTTAGCAATCAGCCGTTGGGATGGGACTGCGACGAAGTGACCCGCGACCGCCTGGGGGCCTACCGCGAGGTGGCGCGCCATTTTGCCCGGACCGGCCGCCGCCGCCCCGCGATTGTCGCCGCGCACCACAGCAATCGTACAAAGGTCGAGGCGTTCTTCGATGAGTCGGAGCGTTGCAGAATGGAGGTCCTTCCGCATGCCGTTATTGATGTCCAGAAGGGGCCCCAGGTGGACCCCGCGCACGTCCGTCATGTACTGGATACACGATTCACTGGTCGTGAATTTCCTTTTGACGCCGTCATGGCAGGAAATGACGAAATCGCGATCCTCATCTCGGCGTGGCTCATGGAACAGGGCCTGCGTGTACCGGATGACGTCGCCCTCGTTGGTTTCGACGACATGCCAATCAGCGCGTTCCTTTTCCCGCCGCTGGCCTCAGCGGACCGGCGCCACGAAGAGACCGCCGTTGAGATCGCGGCCCTGCTGACAAGTCGGCTTGAGGAGCCCGACCTGCCGACACGGTTACGCGAGCTGCCAATGCATTTTTTGTGGCGGACATCGGCGGGAGGACCGCCGCCGGATGGTGGCTCAGGACCTGTTGACACTAATGAAAAGGAGACTCAGACATGAAGACACGAATAGGCATGCTTACGGGGACAATTCTGACGCTGCTCAGCATAGCAGGCATAGTGCGAGCCGAGACACTCGGACAGTGGATGTTCGATCAGGTGGAGTCGCAATACGTCTACAACCAGGTGGCTGACGGCTCGGAGCCACTGATGACTGTCAACGGAACGATCAGCACAAATATGCATGTCGAGGGCGGTGCTCGCGTCGAGAGCTTTGGGATGATGTATACGGGCACGAGCGGCGGGAACATAGCACTCAAGACGTTTCCAGAGATCGACTGGACCACCAAGACCAACATGACAATTGAGATGTGGGTCAACCCAAGTATCGACGGGTCGCTCGGGAGCGTTCACGATCCCTTCTACTACCGCGGTCAAGGTCTGAGATTGTACTTTAATGCGGGTTTCTACCTCCTGGGAATCCTGTATGACGGGGCCGGTTACCATACGACGCCATTCACTTCGCCAAAAGTGCCCACGAACGTGTGGACGCACATCGCGGTCACATATGATGGTGCCGCTCTGAGGACCTATGTGGACGGTACGCTCGATGGCACACTCACCTACGCTGGCGGCGTCAATCTGGCTCATGCAGGGACTGACTTTGTCATCGCCGCCAACGACTTCACGGGCGCGGGCGCGGCCATCAATCCATTTCACGGAGGTATTGACGAGGTGCGTATCAGCGACGTCGCGTTGCTTCCCGGCGATGGCAGTGGCAACGGCTGCCTCGCATGGAATGCGTCCCTGGTGGACCGTTCAGCGGAAAATCACCAGCCCAGCGTCTATGCGGACGCGTCCGCAATTAACCTGTCAACAATTCAAGGGGCCACGGCGACCCAGTCCGATATATATTTTGCGGGAAGCGGTGGCCCCCTCTCGCCGCTCCACCCGTCCAAAGCCCGCTACGCAGCCTTTCGGGGAGAGACCACGCCGGGGGACCCGCTCACCGACGCAAATTTCGCGTGGTGGCAACTGGAGATGGCGGAGCCCTTCCATGTGAGTCACTACGACCTGTATTGGTATAGTGCCAGCACCGACTTCTACGCGATCGATTTCAAGATCCAAACGTCTGATGACGGCGTAGTGTGGACGGATCGTACCACGGTGACAGGGAACTCCAGCTACACGGTTTCGGGCGACTTTGCGGACGTTACGGCAAAATACATCCGCGTAAGGGTCTCCAAAGTGAACAGCTCCGGGACCGTCACCATCTTGTACGGCGCCCGGTTCACAGGAAATAACAGTGATGCGCTGGACAACCGCATCTCCGTCTCACAGTCCACGTGGACAGGGGCGGACATAGGCGGTGGCTGGCTAAGAGAGGCCGAAGCCATCGATGACAGCACCGTGGACCTTGTGGGTGCAAACATCTCCAACGCCACACCCACCAACACCCCCCTCACCATCGTGCTCGATGGCAAGTACGTGGTCGATCGAATCGGTATCAGTCAGTATGGCGTCAATCTGCCGCAGTCTGTGCGTAACATCGACGTCTACACCTGTACCGAAGTGACCGGGACGAACTGGGTGTTGGTCGGCGAGCTGCGCGACATCCCCAGGGCGGGTTCTGGCAGCACGGACCCCTACAGCATTCACGCCTTGGCTCAGACCACGACGGCGGTACGCGTGATGTTCGACTTCCTCAGCAACTGGGACAATGGTACGGCCCAAGTGGTTGTCGAAGAACTCGATATCTTCGCTATCCCCCCTGCGGTTGGAACCCTGATTCTCATCCAGTGAGCAGGTGCGGTGCCGCGAGGTGAGTGCCGCAGATGACGCACATCGCTGGCGGGGCGACTCGTCTTCCGAGGCCTTGGTGAAGGAGTGCAAAACGGGGGACTCATGCCACCAACCTTGCGCTGCTCACTGCGGCCCATCCCGCAACACAGTGGCGCCCATGATCCCGAAGACGACGTCATTCGCGACCGCTTCGAGGCCAAGGGTGTCCAGGATGTGCCCGCAGCGCATGGGAATCGCCAATATATGCGCTTCGGTGTCCACTTCCACGGGCTGCGTAATGTCGGCCACTTCGTTTGAACCTGCGGGCCCAAACCGGCCGCCAATATTTTCGAAACCATTGGCGGGCGTATCGTGCCACCAGCCCAACGATGTGTCCCAACAGTCGCCTATATCAAAGGGGTTCACGAGGTCCCGGGCCTCCTCGCTGCCGTCGCGGTATCGCAATACCAGGTGGAGATTCACAACATGGCTTTGCATCGGCCACGTCACGCCGCTCAGCATCAGGTAAAGCGTGTGCCCTTCGGCATGGATGGGCACTTCGATTTGCACGGGGAATCCACCAGCCAGCGTCACCACTCCGATATTGTTTCCCTCGCGCGCGGTCTTGAAGGGTATGCCCTCCGCCGTCCAGGCGACTCCGTCCGCCGACACCTTGGCACGCCAGGCCGCATCGCAAACCGGGAGCGTCATGCCCATCCGGCCTTCCGGCAGACGATCGCGCATATGGCTGACCCAATAGTCGAATCCGATCATGCTGGCGGGCGACGCGGGCGGCCTGACCGCCGACACCACGCGCGTCAACACATCGCTGACAGGCGCATTGTAGACAGACGAAAGATCGACCAGGGCCCAGCGATGCGGACCGCGATCTGTGATGCCGGGCGACGTCCAGTTCCGTCGCTGTACGGGCACCGCCGGTTCAATGCGCAATGGCACCGGCAGGATATAGGGGCAATTCTTCATTGCGCATTCCAGAAACACCAGCGCCGACCCCGTGGACGTATCCACGCGGCCCTGCAATACCCCGTCATTCAGAACACCACCCGCCAGAACGCCCTGCGGATCGAGCAGTGACGTCGCGCCATATGCGGACACGTCCACGCGCAGACACTCCCCCGCACGCACGCAGATTTCAGCGGCAGCCCGTGACAACGCGGCGGCTGTCGGACCTTCCGCGCGTCGAAGCGTCGCGGGTGCGCCGCCTGGATCCGGTTGCCCGATTTCGAACGGTACGTAGCCGACCTCGAACGAACCGGCTTCGGCTGGGGAGGCCGTCACGACGACCCAGGTCAACCGGATGCCGGCCTCGGTTCCGAACGCCGCCGCCGCTCCATTCACGCGTACGTCCAGGATCTCTGCGGCGCGCACGGGCAACTTCAGGCGCACGCGTGTCGTCGACGGCGACCGCCATTCGATGCGCTCC
Source organism: Lentisphaerota bacterium (assembly GCA_013203785.1). GTDB lineage: Bacteria > Verrucomicrobiota > Kiritimatiellia > UBA8416 > JABMPJ01 > JABMPJ01. The sequence continues at coordinate 5,497 of JABMPJ010000113.1, forward strand.
CGGCCGCCCCGACGCGTCCAGTTGAACGCGAAATGCGGTGCCTCGATGGAGGCGTCATCCCAATCGGTGGGAAATTGTGGAGTCAGCTCCACGAGACCGTCCGGCTTCTTCGGGACGATGCCGAACAACCCTTCCAACACGGCGCGCGGCCACATACTGATGGCGTCCGCGAATTCAGCGTTGCTGCGTTGGGTCCCGTCTGCGGCCGCATGACACGGCAGTCCGCCGGGCGTCGGGCCGCTGAACAGACCGCACAGGGTGGATCGCATTAGCTCCCAGGCCTCGTCGGCCCGCCCGCCCAAATAGTTCGTCAGGGCATAATTGAGCGTCTCCGCGTAAGCCAACTCGTAGGTACTGTGCGTGTACGAGCGCCCGTGGTTGGGGAACCAGTTGGAGCTCCAGACCTGCTTGCCGCCGTGAGCCGTTTCCGACACACGCAGATGCGTATCCACCCAATGCAGCATCTGGGTGATCTGCAGCGGATCGGCCGCTCCGAACTCGGCAGCGTGGTAGATCGTCGGCAGCTCGGGTTCCGGGTGCAGTTGCCGGGTGCCCAGGGTATCACGGGCTTCGGCGAATACACCCGCCCGGGGCATCCAAAGTACACGCTGCATGGCTTCCCGGATGCGGTCCGCCCCGTCGCGCCAGGGCGACGGATCGTCGCCGAGACGCTGGGCCAGGCGGGCCAGCAGTGTATACGCATTCAGCATGTACGCGGAAGCCTGCGTGCACTGCGCGCGGATATACCAGTGCGAATCGCTGATCCACGTATTCAACGCGTTCTCGTACAGCGCGTCCTCCGTCGACCTCAGTCGGCGGTCCTCCCATTCGACGAGCCCGCACAAAACAGGGAACAACTCGCGCATCAAGGCGGTATCGTCGGTGTAGTCGAAAAAGTGGCGCACTTGATCGATGAACCCTTCGGCCATGTTGTAGTAGACGATCGGCGGCTTTGGAAACTCGATGGTGGATGCCATGCCGCCGCAATCATCGCCCTCACGAATCAGCGACAGCCGCACGTGGCTGCGGAACGCGGTCTTTACGCGATCGGTCCACCCGTAACAGTCCGGGCCATAGTAGATGCGCCACCCAAGGTAGGCGAAGCGCCAGGACCAGCCGCCGTGCACATAGGCGATATCCGCCCAGATTCCTTCGAGTCCGAATGCCATCATCACAGCTGCGGCGTTCAGGAACGGATCCGGCGTGCCGATTCGAACACGACCGGCAATGGCGTCGGTACGCGCCAGCGCCGACGCGTAGGCCCGTGCCGGCTGATCCAGAACCTCCGCCATTCCCGGCCCCATGCCGACGGTCGCATGGCCGGTGATCGCCCCCGGGACCAGGTCCACGCGCTGAATCGCCGCGCCGGTCGTCCGCGGTACGGCATCATCCCTCCCCCGCCATGCCGTCGATGCCGTCACCGCGGCAGGCCCCGGCAGGAGCTCCTCAGCGTCGGCGATTTCCGCGACGCCTGCATCCGTGCATGGCGCACACGCGCCGCGCACCTCCGCTTCCCAGTCATCCGGGTAAAGAGGGATACCCAGATCCGGCGGGCCCGCCATCGACGGCCCGAAACACCGCGTGTGCGTGAAGCCCGCTCGCGCGCAGTCGATGCAATCGGACAAGGCAGGGGCGGGGGAGCGGCCAAACGAGCGGCAATCGAAATGCTCATAGGCATTCACGCCCGATGCGGCTCCATAACAGAACACCAGCGACTCAGAATCAGTCGCACCAGTCACACGCCAATGCAGGAGTGCCCCCGCTGCATCGGCCAGCGGAACGGCCACCAGCGCAATCCGCACGCCCGGAAAGCGTGCGTCGGCCAGATCGTACTCCATGCGGCCGTTCACGTAGCGGACATCGAGCTCAGTCCAGTCGTGCAGCCACGCACTCGTGCCCTGCGGCCCCACAAAGCCGATCAACAGGTGGCCCAGTATGCCGCCCGCGTGGTGGAAATCAAAAACAAAGCGCGGGGCATTGAACGCGATTACCACGGGACGGAACGGTCGGCGCTCGACCATCTCCGCAGGCAGCCGGTCGAAGAAGACATCCCGCTCGGCCGATGGGTACAGCGGTCGCCGGTGTGTGCGCGGATCGTCCGTGCAATCGCCGATCACACGGAAGGCCGCAGCCGGGGTCTGTCCTGCCCGGATGCGAATCTTCCATCCGCCGTCGATCGGCAGGTATCGGGCCGATTGACCGTCTGCCTCGCTCATCGCCGTCCTGCCAAAACATCGGGAATACGGATCGTCCGCGAGTCGCCGTCGAAGCGCGCCGCGCTGTCTGCCAACGGCGCTTTCGTTGCAGGTAATCTCTTGTTTCTGGGGCTGGCCCTGATGCGACGGACCCTGATGCGACATGTCACTTAAACAGGCCTCCCTTGACTTGTCCCAGATGAATACCCCTACAACCTATCGCAGCGCCACACCCGTGCGCGCAACCCGCACGGTCACCAGACAGGTACGATTCCCGGGATCCACGATGCGCCGACAGACCAGAACACCGCGCATACGGAGCGCGATCTCCTCCTTGCTGGCCTCCTCCTGCACATCGTCGTCAATCGAGCGGGCTGTGCTGAACTGACGTTGGAGGTGGCTGAACTTCACCACCAGGCTGCGGGCCAGCTCATGAATAGCCTCCTCCTCAGTACGCCGGAACGAATCCATCGGATTACCATACCCGAAGTCGCCGGCCTGTATAACCTGGTAGTAGTCGTCCGTCTCGCTCCAGCCGGCCCGCAGGTCGAGCGCCGCCACGCTTTCACGATCAAACCGTTCCATCACGTCCATGCTCTCGCCCGACTCCAACAGCAGATTGGTAAAGCCTTCCGGCGCCGCCGCCACCTCCTCGGCCTGCTTCAGGCTGAACAGCGCGAAGGCACCAAAGCGGCGGCGCACGTAGGCGCCCAGGACGTTCATCCGATCCAGCTCGGTTTCGGCCTCGCCCACGGCTCGCGCTATCCCGGCAAGGACGCCCTCGACCTTGGTCCGCACGACATCATAGTATAGCTCATCGACCACAACGTTGCTCTCACCCGACTGGTCGCTCAGGCTAAAGCGGCGAAACGTACCGTTGACGACACACTCATTTGCTCCCAGACAACGCACCGTGCCATAGACAACCCAAGCTGGCAGGGCGTAGCGCTCACACAGATCGACCAGGTGCTCCGGACAGCCCATGCGCAGATCGACCGGCGCGTCGCGCTGTATCGCACCGCGCGGTGCCGTCAACCATGTGGGCAGATCCATCGTGCCGCTGCGCGGCAGCTGGGGAGCACTTGAACAACCCACCAGGCAAACCATCACGCTGAGGAGAGGAAGGGCAAAACGACTCACGGTTCCGCCACCTCCGCCGTCACCGGTGCCTCCTTCGGGCTGCGCCCAGACATCATACCGAAGCGCTCGTCCAGCCGCTGCTGCCCCTCGCGCTGCAACCCATAACGCGCAATGCCCTTCTCAAGCGCATCGATGCGCTCCGCGAGTGCCGGATGGTGCCGGAAGGCATCGGCCTGTGCTGCCCCACCTACGCGCTGGAGCAACTCGACCATAGCCGTGGGATCATACCCCGCCGCCGCCGCGTAGGCCGCACCGAACAGATCAGCCTCGAGCTCGTCTTCCCGTGCACGCCCCCCAATAATACTCATGTAGGCTGTGTCCGCCAAACGATTCAGATCGGCCTCAATGGCGATGGTCGAACTGTCGCCCGTAATCTCATCCAGCTCGGCAAACACCTCGTCACGGCGTCGATGGATCTCGCGCTTCTTGAACTCGCGCAGGCCGTGATAGAGGCTACAGTGGGCCATCTCATGGGCGATCACACAGGCCAATTCGGCTTCGTTCTGAATCAGGTCGAGGTAGCCCTTGGATATCAATATATAGCCGCCCGGCATACCGAACCCGTTTACGGACGTATCGCGCGTGACGCCAATCTTGTAGGGCCAGTCATAGCGCTCCGTGCGCGCGCCCACGAGCATACCCACGCCGTTGACATAGTTCATGAGCTGGCGATTCTGCACGAAGCCGTCAGGGGCCATGTGCGCCACCATAGCGTGCCCCAGCAGGGCTTCGGATGCACTGCTCAGCACGATCGTGTTGTCAAACGGTCGCCGCGGGAGGCGATCGCCCGGCCATCCGGCCGGAGCGACGTCCAATCGTTGTGCCAGCATGTCGACCAGTGAGGGGGATACGGTGACCACCTCCAGTTGCTCGGCCACCTGCAGATCGACCTCATGCCGGTCCGAATAGGAGGCAGCGAAAGCGCCCTTCGTCGCGGCGGCTATGTCGACAGAGGAGACGCTGATGGCGTCCCCGCCGTTGAGCAAGCCGCTGTAGTCTATCCCCGCCCGCGGCGGCGTCAGCGCAACGGCGGGGATCCACCCGTTCGTCACGGCCGTGCGGGCGGGCACCCAACTCCCGGTCGCCTCGCCCGTTTCAACGGCACCGCCCGATGTAAGCCGCTCGAGCGAGGGGAAATAGGCACCCGGGCCACTGCGCAGCGTCGTGTTGCGCTGCAGCTCCGCCGCGCCCGCTGTCAGCCCAACGAGAAACACAATACAGATGCCGCGGCCTATGGCCCACCCTCTCATAATCTGAATCCTACTGCGGCGGTTGCCATCCAGTTATTGAACTCACTCAGCTTGTCACCGACCGTTTGTCCCTTGAAATCCAGATCCTGCCAGATATAGCGGAAATCGCCTTCCACAAAGATACGATCGTTCAGCTTGTAGTCCAGCCCTAAACCGAGGTGCCATCCGATATCGAAGTCCGTATCACTATTTCCCCCGTCTTCGACACGTCGCGCTATATAGGCACCCACACCGGCCAAAAGGTAGGGTGAAAAATCCAAATCCCGCCGTAACACAAAAAGCACGGCGCTGAGCTGAATAGGGATCACTTCGAGCTCTACCGGACCCTCCGAGTGCGAATGATAAAGGATGGCTCCCTCGCCCATGACCACGCTGCGCCACGGCAGCCGCAAAAAGGCCCCGCCCAAGAACGCCCCATCGCCCTCCGTAAAGCGCTGATAGCCTCCACGAAAGCCGAAGTCCGCCGTGCTGCTGTCGGCCGCCTCGCCGACAGATACCGCCACCAGACAGACCATTGCCGCTACTGCTACTCTATGCCCGATACGCATACTCCACCTCCCGTGTTAACAGTGACCACTCCTATAACTCTACAGACCGAACATCCCCGCAAAACTGAACCCGAAATCCTGCGCCCTGGCCCGCATCCCAAGCTTGGCTCGCTCGCGCGTCTTCTTGGAATCGCACTTCACCACACAAGAATCCTCAAAGACGGTTACGGTGCGTGCCTCGCCCACGACCTGTTCCGTCACCATCTCGCCCATAAGCGCATTGTGTTCGCGTGATTCCATCAACAGGTCCCACTTCCGATCACGACGTACCCCCTGATTGGAGCCGCGGTTGATTCGGATCTCTTTCGCCTCACTGCCCGCACCGATCACATGGCCGGTCAGGGGGAACTGCTGGTAGAGCGGGCGGATCACATGGCTGCTGCCTGCGGCTTGACGGGCCGCGTTGTGCGCCATCTGCAGAGCCGAAAACTGGTGGGGTGAATCGTAGCTGGTTTGCGTCTGCGAATTCTGAAACTGAATCGTCTGGGCATTGCCGGTCTTGGGGACGACCAAGGTGTAGTGCCCGCTCACATCCACCTGTGAGTTGTAAATGTATCGCTTGCGCTGCTTCTTCTTGTCATACCATGTGGTGACGGCGTTCTGCTTGGAAACCGTCATAGACGTTACCGTGACACTGATGACGCCATCGGCATGCGACTGCTCGTACTGCAGATCAGAGACGTGGATCTCTTCGCCCGAACGGGCCTGCACCTGCAGCATGCGCTGCAGCATTTCGTTCGTGCGCGCATCCGAGTTCACGTTCAGAATGCCGTAGCGCGCGAGCTGGTCTTTGAGGGCGGCCGTAAACGTCTGCTCCAGGTCCCGGTGGAGTCCGGATGTGGGGGCCATCGCTACACGCCAGGGGCGGTAGATCAACGCCTCTCGACTCGGCATCATATAATCAGGCAGCGGCACAAGTGGTGCGACCGGCCCAGTGGAGGCACACCCACCCGCCAGCAGCACACCGGCCAGACAAAGCCACACGCCGCCTTTGCTTGTCAGCACGTTAGCTCTCCTCACTGTTCAACATTGCCGTAATCCCCATACGCAGCCTATCGGCCAACCGATTCAGACTACGCCCGCGTGAGAGGTGTTCGGCCCCCGAACGGCTGGCACTTGACCGATCAATCGGAATCGTCCCTGCGGCCACCGTGCGATCCTGCTCAACCAACTTGAAAGCGGCGCCTGAGGTCACCTCGTAGATCCGCATCGCGCCAACCTGTGTCGCCGTGTTAACCTCTACATCGACCTGTAATTCTCCAGCCGCGCCCACGCTGACCACGGTAAAGCCAGCCTCTTTCAAGGCCTGGCGCGCCTCCTCGGCCAGGACGTCAGGCAGCGCGCCCGGCGCACTCGAATGCATCACAACTCGCACGGTTGCGCGAGATTGCACCCCCATCCGCTGTTTCACGATGTCCGACTGAAGCGACTCTATCTGCCCCTTTGCGGCCGCCTTGCGGGAGGGGGCGAACATCGCAAGGGCCACAGCGAGCCGATCAAGCTCGCTTGACAACTGAGTCAACTGCCTGAGCGCCATGAAATCGGCTATGGGCCCCTGCCCCAATCCATCCAGGACCGCCCGTCCGCGCGCCAGGCGCTGGGCCACCGCCTCAGAGGCACCCGCCCCCGCTCGTGTTCGGTCGAGCACCGCAAGGGCATGCCAGTTCAGCGAGCGCTCATCGAAAAAGACCTCCTTGACCTCCACGCCGCTCAGGATGCCGGTCACGACGCGCTTGGTGGTTTGAATCCGAACGCTCTGCGACAGCAGTTGTCCGTTGCGCTCCACGCTTGTGTCGTGGTCCTCAACCGTGTCGTTAATCTGCACCTCCACCACCGAGGCAATATCCCTCACGGCCGTCGACTCAGCCTGTTTGCGGCTCATGCTGTCGCGGCTGCTCGCCCCCCCGCAGACCCCCATACCGATAAAATAGGAACGACGAGGATACTGCTTTTCAATCGAGACCGGATCACGCACCCACTCAGGCATCCCGTTGCTTCCACTACGCGGCGAGGCACAGCCACAAAGCAGTATCAGGAGGCCCGCTGCCAGATACCCACCCACGCGCTGTAAATACCTTAAAACCATGATGACACAACCTACCATCATGACCAGTGCGGGAAAAGAGCGAAGTGCAGGGAAAGTGACGCACACGGACACTCTCAGCAGAAGAGAAAATCGCCATGAACTCAAGGAGCCTGATACACGCTCCCAGTTCAATGGGCGGGGATGTGAAGCGTGCGGCAGTGCGGTGGTGCGCAGAAAGCCTTCAGAAAGCCTTCAGGGTCAAGCCTTCAAAGCCTTCAAAAGCCTTCAGGGTCACACCGTAATAAATAAAAGCCTTCAGGGTCACACCGTAATAAATAAGGTTCTCTGATTAGCAATGCTCCAAAGACTCCCTCTCCAAAGCGGTCGCACACAAATCTGCGAGGTTTCTCAGGCGGCGATCCCCGGTGACCATGTGACGATAGCGCGAGAGTAGTTGGGTCACCGCCGGGCCACTGGATACGCCCAGATGCTGCGCACTCTCACGCCTGGAGAGGCCGGCAAAACGAGTAAGGAAATGGGCGGCAAAGGGACGGTGCGGCTGACCATGACAGCGCGCACTGAAACAAGCTCGTTCGCACTCCATGATAGCGGCCAGTTGATCAAGGACGAAGGCAGGCTCCAGCGCGCTTTCGACGCGCCTGAACGCCACATCCTCCGGGCGTTTTGCGGACCTGACCAACTCCACATATCTTTCCTGAACCTCATCCCTGAACGTGGTGTCGCCTATACTCAAAGGGGAGGCTTCTCCCAGCCCCCACTCCTCTATATCAGGACTCAGCCCGGCTTCCACATACTCCCGGTAGAGCTGCGGAGCCCTCCGGTCGGACGCCAGCGCCAAGGTCGGGGCAAACGTCACGCATTCCAACTTCTTCCTGCGGCCAATATACTGGAGGTAGCTGCTCCAGTAGTACCCGCCAAGCACCTTACGTCGCTCCGCCACGGTCGCCAGACTACTCACACGCACCGGGTTCAAGTGTACGTACCGCGAGACACCCAGCAGATACGCGTCCCCTTGAACCAGCTTGGCCTTGTAGCGACCGTCAAATAGATGGCCGTGACGGCTGTGCCGCAGATTGAAGTAGACCGTGTAGGATGTAAGGAGGGACTGCATGAATGCCGAACAGTTCGCCTGTGGTGTTTCGACAACCAAGTGGAAGTGGTTCGCCATCATTACATAGTGGTGCAAGCGCACACCGTACAGTTCCACACGCTTCCCAAGCGAGTCGAGAAAGCGCCAGCGGTCAGGGTCATCGCGAAACAGCTCCCGATCACCCTCCTGCCACGAGCCCACCAGCCTAC
>JABMPJ010000114.1 GCA_013203785.1 Lentisphaerota bacterium
AAATCCGCTTGTCCGGTTCTGAGAGGGGTAGGGGTACAACTATGATCAGGAAGAAATATTGTGGCACCGCCGCGAAAGCAGGCGGCAACGGAGAAGACAAACCTCATCCTAAGATCACGGGAGTCCCCTGCCTACTCAAAAGCGAATCGGTGTTTGAGCGTATTGGAGCCTTCCGTGTGGTGCCGGTCGTGGCGGTGGAGTCGGTGGAGCGCGCCCTGCCTTTCGCCGATGCGCTAATTGCGGGGGGGCTTCCCATTGCGGAGATTACCTTTCGGACCGCAGCGGCGGCCGATGTGATTCGTCTCCTGAGCCGCGAGCGGCCCGAGTTGCTGGTAGGGGCTGGCACCGTCACCACGGCGGAGCAGGCCCGGGCCGCGCTGGAGTGTGGTGCCCAATTTGCGGTGGCACCTGGGTTCAATCCCAACGTGGTCCGCGTGGCCCGTGAGATCGGCCTGCCCTTTGCGCCGGGTGTTATGACGCCCTCCGATATCGAGGGTGCCGTTGAAGCCGGTGTCACCACGCTGAAATTCTTTCCGGCGGGCGCGGCGGGCGGCATCAGCATGCTGAAGAGCCTGGCCGCCCCCTATGCCCACCTGGGAGTGCGCTTCATGCCCACCGGCGGCGTCAGCATGGCGAATCTGGCCGACTACCTCTCCGAGCCGAGCGTCATCGCCGCGGGGGGTACATGGCTGGCCAAACAGGACGCCATCGCGGAGGGCCGCTGGGAGGAGATCAGCGCCAACTGCCGGGCCGTTCGACAGCTTGTCGAGAGGCTGACGGCGTAGCGTGATGACGGCCGCCGATAGAGCAGAGGATTTTCTGAGTAACGAGCGGGCGTTCCGGCTCGGCGCTCTACCGACTGAGCAGTCCCATCCGCACACGGCTCACCTGAGCCGGGTCATCGCCGGTGATCTGGCGGGTTCCCTGCGCCAACTGCTCAGCGTGGATCGCGACATTCTGCCCGTGGTTGAACGCATCTTTGCCGGGGAAGAGTATGCGGCCCTGGTGGACACACTTGAAACGGCTATGCGCGGCGGCCACCACGTCTATTTCACAGGATGCGGTGCGACGGGGCGGCTGAGCATCCTGCTCGAAGCCGCCTGGCGCAGCTACTGGCGCGACCGTGTCGGTGGGGCTGCTGACGTCACCGCGCGCCTCCCTGGAATCGCGCAGCGTGTGCATAGTGTGATGGCTGGCGGAGATTTTGCCCTGATCCGATCGGTCGAGGGCTTTGAAGATTTTGCCGCGTTCGGACGCTATCAACTGGCCGAGGCCGGTGTGGCGGCGGGCGATGTTGTTGTGGCCATCACAGAGGGGGGCGAAACGCCATTCGTGATCGGCACGGCCTGGCAGGGCGTCGAGGCCGGAGCCGCCGTCTTCTTTGTCTTCAACAACCCGGCCGCCGTTCTGTGCGAAGAGGTGCAGCGCTCACGCGAGGTCATCGAAGAGCCTCGTATCACCAAACTGGATCTCTCGTCGGGACCGATGGCGATTGCGGGATCGACCCGCATGCAGGCCACCACGTCCGAGCTGCTCGTAGTGGGAGCGGCGCTGGAGACGGCCCTTGAACGGCTGACTGCGGCACCCGGTGGCGGAGGCGAGCTGGCGCTGGAGGTCGACCGCACCGCTCAGTTCCGCGCTCTACTGGATCGGTTGGCGGCCGATGCGCACGTCGCGGCCATGGGCGAGTGGATCACCCTTGAGGCCGACACCTATCGCGCTGGTGGGCGGATCACCTACGTGGTCGATGATCTGCTGCTGGATGTCATGACCGATACCACGGAACGCGCCCCGACGTTCAGCTTGCCCCCGTTCCGGCCCTGCGACAGCACCACTGCCGCTCCCTCGTGGGCCTTTCTCAAGGATCCCGGTCGCACCACGCCCGAGACCTGGACCCACATGTTGGGGCGCGCGCCGCTGGGCCTGCCGTGGGACGCGGCACTCTATCGCGACCTTGGCGCGCCACCCATCCTGGCGGAGGCGCCGCCCGCGCTGGATCCCGATGCCATTCTGCGTTTTCAGATCGGGAATGAACCCGATCCCTCGCGCCACGAGGGTATCTCCTCCGTCTTGATTCGGCTGCATAGCCAGGGGTGCCACCCACCCGCTATGCTGTCGGACGAAGCCGCGTATAGTAGGCGGGTCGACTTCGCTCTGCCCTTCGACCGCCCCGTTGAAGCGAGTCCGCTGCGCCTGTGGGAGCGCCTCGCGGTAAAGCTCATCATGAACACGGTCTCAACCGCCACCATGGCGAAGTTGGGCTATGTTGCGGGCAACTGGATGGTGCATGTATCAGCCTCCAACAAGAAGCTGATCGATCGCAGCATCCGTCTCATCGCCTCGCAGACCGGCATGTCCTATGACCACGCCTGCCGCGAGCTCTTTCACACCCTTGAACAGCAAGCCATCACACCCGGCCACCACCCCTCACCCGCCGCCGCAACGATTGAGCGGCTGCTCTCACCCACCCCGGTTGCTACACACCAATCCCCCTCCTAATCGCCATCGCATCTCCCTCCATCTTCTCAAGCGCCAGCGGGCGGGATGAATGCAATTGCACCAAGAGCCCCCCCCGTGCTATTGTCGCCACAATGTGGGGAGGTGGCACGAGCTGCTAGCAAGAGGAATTTTCGGGTTTAGACTGCACCTCAGCAGCGGGCAGAAAGCATGCCTCTAAGCATGTGAAATTGCGATATTAGTGAATTCGAGGGATATACAACTGATTTGGACTGCAAGGACAGTAGCTACCACCGCGTTGTCTGGCACCTGTTGGAATCGAGATGAAGCGATACACAACTATACTTGCAACCCTGCTGGTCGTGCTCGCCGTCGTGCCGGGTGTCGCACAGGATGAAACGGCAGCTCCCGTGAAACCTTCAGCATGTAAGCACAAGCGCATGCCCAAACTGTGCCACATTCAGGACTGTACCGTGAGCACCAGCGTCGATATCGTGGACTTCACAAATGAAGTCTACCAACTCAGCATCGACTTGTCGTGGGGTGCCCCCGGTCACGGGGAGCAGCACAGGCTGGTGTTCGTCCAGGCGAAGCCAGGCGAAGGCAGAGTTGAAACGGAGCGGCGGGGCGGCGGGTTCCGTGGTGCGTTCACAGCCCTGACGGCCGGACTTGAAGTCCTGGATCAGACAAATTCTCTCATCGCCGCATACGATGTGACATTCATCGGACACGCTGATGAGATGTCTTTCACGAGCGGCTCTGTGTCTTTCCCTCACACGCGGTTCTGGAAGGACTGGGCCGAATCGCAGGAACAAGAGGATTCCAAGGTTGCTCCACGATATCTGCGGAAAGCCGCGCTTTGCTTGCCTTCGTCAGAACCGTGAGCACCTCGTGGGCACCAGAAATGAAATACCAAATCAAAGCAACCGATGCGCAGGGGCGAGACACGCAGTTCCTCGTAGATTCGCCGGACGAGAAGACCGCCGTCTCCATCGTGCGTTCGCGGGGCTTCTTCCCGTATCGAGTGGCCAATGTGCCGAAGCGCTCACAACCAGTTGAACTTGTTCATGTTCCCGAACAGGAACAGCACGTCCCTAGCGGCGTTGCCATGGTCGTGATTATCGCTGGAAGCATCCTGAGTATATTCATGGCATACTCCTGTTCGATGACAATCAATAATCAAGGCGGTAGTTCCGTCAGCGCCTCATCGAACGTAAGGATAGGAAGCACTTGCCGCGCAACTGGTAAGTGTTTCGGCGCGCGATTGAAGGGCGACCTCCAACGGTCCATGGACATGCATGCAGCAGGCGACAGCACGGCATTTATGCAGATGTTCGCAACGGGACGTCTCGTCGCTATTCCCGAAGGCACCGTGGTTTCGGTTGAAGATCTGACGATCATGGGCGAAGCACGCGTGCGCATACGGGGAACGACGGAGCCCGTCTGGGTCATTTCGCAGTGGTTCAACTGATGGAAGCACAGCAACTCATGGAGATTGGGTTTCACCGAGTCGGACACTGTTCTGCATCACTCTTTGACGCGAATCAATTTGAGGTGAATCTGGTGTCCTCCGTTCGGAGCGTCGCAAGGCTGGTGTATGCGATTTCACTCGACAACGTTGTGTACGTCCGTTCCACCAGCGGGGCAGGAGCCGCGCCACAGATCTCCCCGGCAACCCGATTGGCCGGTGATTCCGGCAGCTATATGGATGAAAGTTCCTGAGCAAGGAGGCCTGCCAGAAGGCTAGCCGAAGGCAAGTGCGGTACAGCAATGGATCGCGGGGAGGAGTTGGAGGCAACGTCGTGGGTAAAGAGCCGAGGGACCTTTTGTCTGGCTTGACTAGCCGAAGCGCCGTATACGTAATCCGTATGTGCGGTGGTTTTTTGGGGGTACCCTGTGAGGCGCGATCCTGTCCCGATCAATGAGGAAAAATAGATGAAGAAACTGACGATTGCCCTTCTCAAGACAGAGGCCAAGGCGTTCGGAAAAGCCGAGACCGCTCACCACGAGAGCACCCTATTCGGCGTGACTGACGGGAAAGCCGTCGGTACGTACTTCGAACACAAATTCCAGAGGCATTTGCATACCAAATATAGCTACGTCGAAGGCTCCTCGGCAAAGGGCATTGATTTCCCTGGAATCAGTGTAGACATGAAGGTCACGAGCATCAAACAGCCGCAGTCGTCGTGCCCCTTCAAGACAGCGAGGCAGAAGGTATACGGGCTCGGGTATTCCTTGATCATTTTCGTCTACGAGAAGACTGATAATGGCCGCAAGAAGACAGGAAACCTGAAAATTCTCCACACCATATTCGTCGATAGCAGTCGCACTGCCGATTTCCAGACCACATCTGGACTGCGCAGAATCGTCGAGAATTCAGGCAACACGGACGACGTAATGGCCTTTATCGAGGAGAGGAATCTCCCCGTCGATGACATTCAAGCTCATGCGCTCGCAGAAGAGATTGTGGCAGCGCCGCCTGAAGTGGGTTTCCTAACGATATCCAACGCGCTTCAGTGGCGGCTCCAGTATAGTCGAGTCATCGAGCAGGCTGGTAAGATCAACGGCGTGCAACGCATTGTGTGAAACCTATGGCAAAGACAGATCAACAGGCAACGTTTGGTGACTTTCAGACTCCGTTGTCGCTTGCGCGCAGAGTTGTGGCGCTGGTCGAGCGCGAAGAGGCCGACATTGCAACGGTCGTTGAGCCCACCTGCGGCGTCGGCAGTTTTCTACAGGCCTCCGCCGAAATTTTCCGCAGTTCGGCCAGCTATTGGGGCTTTGACGTCAATCATGCGTACGTCGAGACATCGCGCATGGTGCTCAAAGGTTTCGATTCAATCGCGGGTCACGTGGAACAGAGGGATTTTTACGCCACCGATTGGAAGGAATTCCTGTCAGAACAACGCGTACCCCTGCTTCTCATTGGGAACCCCCCGTGGATGACGAATGCCGCCATGGGTGCCATCGGGGGCGGCAATCTCCCCGAGAAATCGAATTTCCAAAGACATGGCGGCTTCGCCGCGAGGACTGGTAAGGCGAATTTCGACATTTCTGAATGGATGCTCATCAAGCTGTTTGAAGCGCTCCAAGGGAGACGTGCAGTTGTTGCCATGCTATGCAAGACCGCAACGGCTCGTAAAGTGCTTCGGCACGCATGGACCAACGGCCTGGATGTGGGGCCGTCTTCACTTCACTTCATCAACGCAAGCGCCGAGTTCGGTGTTTCGGTAGACGCATGCTTACTCTACACACATACCGGAAGCGGAGAACCCGAATCCACGGCAACGGTCTACAGCGACCTCTCCTTTGATGAACCGCTGCGGACCTTCGGTCTGTTTGCCGGAGAACTCGTCTCAGACATCGACGCCTATCGTGCACTGCGCGACCTCGACGGTCTGGAGTACAGACGGTGGCGCTCTGGAGTGAAGCACGACGCTGCGAAAGTGATGGAGTTCACGAGAGACAACGGCGCATTCGTCAACGGACTTGGAGAACGGTGCGAATTGGAGGAAGATCATATCTTCCCGTTGCTGAAATCGTCTGATCTAGCGAACGGCAGGCTGCACCCTGCTCGATATGTGCTGCTCACCCAGCGTCGGGTTGCTGACGAGACAGCCACTATCCAGAAGACAGCCCCAAGGACATGGCAATACCTTCTCGACCATTCTAAGAAACTTGATAGCCGTGGGAGCTCCATCTATGCCAAGCGTGCCCGGTTCTCGGTGTTTGGGGTGGGTGACTACTCTTTCTCGTCTGCAAAAGTGGCCGTCTCTGGGCTCTACAAAAACATTCAGTTCCAAGCGTTGGGCACAACCGGAGGGAAGCCGTTTGTGGTTGATGACACATGCTACTTCATTCCGTGTGATTCCAAGTCGGAAGCGGAGTTCTTTGCAGAGATTCTAAACTCCGACATTGCTCAACGTTTCATCTCGGCGCTTGTATTCATGGACGCAAAACGACCGGTCACGATTGACGTCTTGAAGCGCATCGACCTCAAGGCACTCGCCGAACATGTGGGACAAGAAACTAGAGCGAGCGAGTACCTTGCAGCTCCTTCGCCTGAAACCAGTAATCAGAGGCTTCTGGTCTTCGAAGGAAGCGGTGAGTATCGAACCAGGAAATCCAGAAAGCCTTCTTCGGGGCAGGCGAAGAAAGGGAAGGCCGATACAGGCGAAAAGGGCGTGCCGGGGAATTAGATTATGGAGATATGGGTACAGCGGAATGAGGGAGTTTGTGGAAACGGGCCGGTGCTTGCAGAGTATCCGGTGCGAAAGCGAAGTATGGGCTAGTTTCTAGATCAGACGCTATCTCGTCTGGTGACGCCGCCACGAAGGAACTGATGAACGACCAATCGAAGACGGGAGCACGGGATCGTTGACTCATGGGAAAATGTTGCCGAAGGATCCAGAGGAGACTGAGGGATCGCAACGTTTGCAGAAAGACGATTGATGAGGCGTACACTCGATGAAATACTGTACGTCTTTGGACGTTCCGGTACCAACAACAGGTGAGGCCCTCTTTGATAGGCTGTCTGCATTGGCGGATGCCTGCCCGCTACTGTCGCTGCGGTGTTGTGGCACTCTCCCTTCGAAGGGTGCTGGGTGGTGTTCCAAGTTGGCGTGTGAAGAGGCGCGAGAAGTAGTACGGGTCATCGTAGCCGACCCGGGCGGCGATGGCTTTGATTGGCATGTGGGGATCGGAGAGCAGGTGCATCGCTTCGCGCATGCGAATACTAATGACATAGGTCATGGGGGCCACGCCGAAGCGCCGACGGAATTCGGAGGCAAAGTGCGACGTGGACAAGTGGAGTTGTGCGGCCATGCTGGGCACGGTGAGGTGTTCGTGGAGATGGCTCTGAATGTAATTCAGAAGGTGGCGCCAGGGCTCATCATCGGAACGAGGTGGGGTGGGAGAGACGGCGTGACGCGCGATATCGCGCAGCATGTTCTCGAGTAGATTGCGTGCGATCGTTCCGTCTGGATGCGGATGGGTCAGCTCAAGAAAGAGCGCGTCCACGTGCTCGGCGACGCGGTCGGCCGGGCACGTGAGTGGCGTGTTGGAGCTGACCCGGCAGGCTGTAATCAATCGTGCCACCCACTCGCCCCGCATGTGGATCCATGAATGGTCGTATGACGTATGACGGTTTCCGTAGTCGTGTCCCTGCCCGGGAGACCACACCACCAATGTGCCATTTGGGTGATGGTGCATTCCTGTAGCCGTCCGAACGTCAACGGCTCCGTGGAAGGCCATCAGCAACCAGTCCTGCGTCCCCTGCGGACGGTGGACCGGCGGGCCGGCTCGCATAGTCTCTCGTACCGCCATGCCTCGCACCGCACCGCCCGGCACGATGGTCAGCTCCGGCACGAACCAGTGCTTGAAGGTCTTCTCCTCTCTCATTTCGCCGTATAGTCAATCACTTCCATTGAATAGTCCATGGCTATATCACTACAACGGTGAAAACATGTTGATATCGATTTGATATAGCCGTGTAATCATCCAATCTGCCGGTGTGCCGCGGCTACCGGACTTGGCATGAAAGAAGAGGAGGAGCGATATGACAGCAGCGTTTAACGGACTACACTGCAACCTGAGCACGATGGCTCTGCTGAGCGATGTAGAGAGTCGGTCGATCTGCGGAGAAAATCGCACCGGGGCACGGGCCGGCGGGGCCCGCGAGGTGCCGCCTGTTGATGAAGCGGGTAAACCGATTGGGCCAGCACGTGAGCTCGGCCAGGGATGGAAGGTGCATCCCTCCGATCCGATTGAGCCCGGTAAAACGCTCGTATTGGCCGATATCGAGGGGCCTGGGTGTATCCAGCAGATTTGGATGACGCCGACGGGCGTGCACCGGACCACGATCCTTCGTATCTACTATGATGACCAGGCGCACCCCAGCGTGGAGTGTCCCGTGGGCGACTTCTTTGCTTCGGCTTACGTTCAGTCAGCTGGCTTCGCCCAGCTCAGTTCGCTCGCCGTGTGCGTCAATCCCGGTAGCGCCTTCAATTGCTACTGGCCCATGCCGTTCCGCAAGCGCATCCGGATCACGGCCGAGAACATCAGCTCCACGAAGGCGGCGGGAATTTACTATCAGATCAACTACGCGCTGGGGCCGGTTCCAGAGAACGCGGCCTACTTTCACGCGCAGTTTCGCCGCGTCAACCCGCTACCTTACGGTAATGTCTACACGCTACTGGACGGGGTCGCGGGGCAGGGGCATTATGCCGGTACCTATATGGCATGGCAGGTGAACAATAACGGGTGGTGGGGTGAGGGTGAGATCAAGTTCTATCTTGATGGCGACACCAATCCGGAGTTATCGGGCGGCAAGGAGATCGCCGGTTCAACCGGCTTCCCGACCCTCTGCGGTACCGGTACGGAGGACTATTTCTGCGGATCGTACAATTTCGAAAACAAGGACACGAAGCAGTACCAGGAGTTCACGACCCCCTACGCGGGCATGCCACAGGTTATCCGCCCGGACGGTGTCTACAAGTCTAATACCCGCTTCAGCCTCTATCGTTGGCACCTCACCTCACCGATCCGCTTCAAGGAGGACCTGAAGGTCACGATTCAGGCCCTGAGTTGGCGCGAAGACGGGCGTTACCTGCCGCTACAGGATGACATTTCCTCGGTCGCCTACTGGTACCAGACGCTTCCGACCGCACCGTTCCCGGCGTTGCCGCGTGCGGACGATCTCCAGATCTTCTGATCGCGCGTGCGTCAGGGACGATGGGCCTGCGTCACACAGGTCGCCATTCGTATTTCTGGCGTCGTGTCAGTCGTTGTTGTGTGATGCTCTGCCTTGGTCAGATGAGGTCAAAGCGGTCCAGGTTCATGACCTTGTTCCATGCCCGGACAAAGTCATGCACGAACTTCGCTTGAGCGTCCTCACATCCGTAGACCTCGGCCAAGGCACGGAGCTGGGAGTTCGAACCGAAGATGAGGTCAACACGGGTACCGGTCCACTTGAGTTGGCCTGTGGCTCGATCCCGTCCCTCGAATACCTCTGCCGCTTCTGTGGTCGGCTTCCACACCGTGCTCATATCGAGCAGATTCTGGAAGAAGTCCGTGGACAGCGTCCCCGGCCGCTTGGTGAACACACCGTGCGCGGCCTCCCCGCCGTTGACGTTCAAGACCCGCAAGCCGCCAACGAGCACGGTCATCTCAGGGGCCGTGAGGGTCAACAGTTGCGCTCGATCAATCAACAGCTTTTCCGCCGATGCGGCGTACGTGGGCGGGCAGTAATTTCGGAAGCCATCTGCGACCGGTTCGAGCACGGCAAAGGACTCCACATCCGTTTGCTCCTGCGATGCATCTGTGCGGCCCGGGGAGAAGGGCACAGACACATCCTGACCGGCCTTTGTCGCGGCTTGTTCGACTGCGGCGCATCCTCCTAGGACAATCAAGTCGGCCAGCGACACACGCTTCCCGTCCGTCTGCGCACGGTTGAAGGCATCCTGGATGTTCTCAAGGGTCTGCAACACGCGCTCCAGTGGCAGGGATTGATTGACCCCCCACTCTTTCTGCGGAGCAAGCCGAAGGCGTGCCCCGTTCGCGCCGCCGCGCTTGTCAGAACCGCGGAACGTGGATGCCGACGCCCAGGCCGTTGAGATCAGATCAGAGGCCGCGAGACCCGAGGAGAGAATATTGCCCTTGAGCTCTGCAATGTCCTGTGCGCCGATCAGCTCGTGATCAACGGCGGGCACGGGGTCCTGCCAGATCAGTTCCTCTTCGGGAACCTCTGGGCCGAGGTAGCGTGAGAGCGGTCCCATATCGCGGTGGGTCAGCTTGAACCAGGCGCGGGCGAAGGCGTCCTCGAACTGATCAGGGTGCTCGTAGAAGCGTCGTGAAATGGCCTCGTACACGGGGTCGAATCTCAAGGCGAGGTCGGTGGTCAGCATGGCGGGCGCCTGACGCTTTGACGGGTCGTGTGCATCTGGCACCGTGTTGGCGCCTGCGCCGTCCTTCGGTTTCCACTGATGGGCCCCGGCCGGGCTCTTCGTTAGTTCCCATTCGAATTCAAACAGGTTCGAGAAAAAGCTGTGACTCCACTGCTTTGGCGTACTGGTCCAGGTGACTTCCAAGCCGCTGGTGATCGTGTCGCCACCTTTGCCGCTGCCGAAGCTGCTTTTCCAGCCGAGGCCCTGCGCCTCAATTGGGGCTGCCTCGGGTTCCCGGCCCACAAGCGCCGCATCACCGGCACCATGACACTTGCCGAGGGTGTGACCCCCGGCGATGAGCGCGACGGTCTCTTCATCGTTCATCGCCATGCGTGCGAATACTTCGCGGATGTCTTTGGCTGCGGCGAGGGGGTCCGGATTGCCGTTTGGCCCTTCGGGATTCACATAGATCAGGCCCATCTGCACGGCGGCCAGGGGATCCTCGAGCTCGCGGTCACAGGAGTAGCGCTTGTCGCCAAGCCACTCGCTTTCGCTTCCCCAGTAGACGTCCTGTTGCGGTTCCCATACATCTTCGCGCCCACCCGCGAAACCGAAGGTCTTGAAGCCCATCGATTCGAGGGCCACGTTGCCGGTCAGAATCATCAGGTCGGCCCACGAGATCTTGTTGGCGTACTTCTGCTTGATTG
>JABMPJ010000115.1 GCA_013203785.1 Lentisphaerota bacterium
ATCTGTGCCTGTTCCTCGCTCGGCGCTGGGGCCGGGACGGCCCCGCGCTACTGCGAGCCCAGGCGAATCGACTGCACTTGAGCGAATCAGCCACGCACGATAAAGAATGACAAAGCCTTTGAATCCTCTGCCCTGCACCCAATCGCAGATGGGCCCAAGCCTGGAGGATGGTTCGAGGTCAGCCGGAAAGGATCAACGCATAAGCGCGTTGCGCCAGATGCGTCGAGAGACTTGCGCTCTTCCTGTTGTTCTGCTAGCGTATCGATCAGAACAAGCATGAGAAAACCACGCCACATCTCCTTCGCCATTGCCGTGTTGCTGGCCGCTGTCGTCGGGCCTGCAACGGCCGCGCTACAGACCTACACCTTTGACCGTTACGCCTCCATTCTCCAGCGCCAACCCTTTGGTGAGGTGACGGCTGAGGCACCTCCCCCGGTGGCCGTCCCCAGGGGGCCGGTGGCCCCACCCTTCACTCAGGACATTAAGATGTGCGCCATAACTGAAGACGACAGTGGCATTAAGGTCGGTTTCGTCAACGTGGCAATCAAGCCCCCCAAGAGCTACCTCCTCCGCGTCGGTGAAGCCGAAGATGATATCTTGCTCGTTCGCGCCGACTACGACCGAGAAATGGCGCTCCTGAAGAAGGGCGATAGAGAGGAGTGGATCTCGATGGCCGGCGCGGTGGATATGGCCGCCGTTGGTGACCCCGCTCCCGCCATGTCAGCGTCTGGCCCTCTTCCAAATAGGGCCATTCAGGACTCGTCTAGGAGGGTCTCCTACGCTGAGCGGCGGCGTCGCCGCCGCGAGGCTGTCCGGGTGCGCGAAGTCGAGTCCCCGAAGCTCGAAGGGGAGGAGCTCAAGAAGCATCTTGAGCAGTATCAGATGGACCTGATACGAAATGGCATGCCGCCCCTTCCGATGCAATTGACCGAAGATATGGACGCTCAGCTCGTGTCCGAGGGCGTTCTGCCGCCTGCCGACGCAGCGCCGCCCGCTCCATAGGGGGGGGCGAAAAAGGGGCGAGCCATGCTGTGTTAGCTCCTCCGTCAGTAGCAGAAATCTGTGGTCAAACGGTGGAATTTAGTTTACCATAGTCCCCAGTGATGTCAGAGCCGTTTCCTCGGATAGAAAGATCATTTTTTAGTTTGACCGATATGATGGGAGAGGCTATATTAGGTCCAGAAATTAAAGAAGTTTCATAACACACATGTCGAAACACAAATCAAACCGGAGGTACAACATCATGAAGAGAATCCTAAGTGTTCTCGCAGTAGTGGCTCTAGTCGCCATGACAGCTCAGGCTGTCGACGTTAAGAGCGAAAACGTCGCAGGTGTCATCAATATTGAGATCCCCGCAGGTGGATTAAAAATTGTGGGGCTCAACTTGGATGCTTTCGCAACTGGCGAAGACACCCTCTTGGGGATTCTTGGTGGTCAGTTGGCCGAAGGCGGCAACTTCGACCCCTCGACCGCAGATAAAGTCCTGCTATGGAACGGTTCAAGCTACGATGTCTATGGCGTCCGCGCCGATGATCACCAGTTCCATGACGCTACGGATCTCGGTACTTGGCTAGGTGCCGCCGTCAACCCCACCCTCGGACCGGGAGATGCATTCTGGGTAGAAGACGCCGTCGGCGATGGCGTGTCGCTGAGCCTCACAGGGCAGGCCGTAGCAAGCGATCCCGTTCAGATTGCCATTTCGGCAGGTCTTCAGTTTGTTTCGTATCCCCTGTCCGCCAAGATCGATATCCAGAGCACCAACTTCGCGAATGAGACCGGTGTTGGCAAAGGTGGCGCATTTGACCCCTCCACCGCAGATAAGATCATCCTGTGGAACGGAAGCAGCTATGATGTCATTGGGCTGAAGGATGACAACCAGTGGTACGACGCTACGGATCTGGGAACATGGCTCGGATCGGCCGTCACTCTTGACATTGATCTCGGTGTCGGATTCTGGTACGAGCATCAGCTCAGCGGATTCACATGGACGGAAACGAACCCGTACTTGGCTAGTCTGTAAGGGTTCAGCCGCCGCGGCAATAATGGCCATGGTTCAATATCGAAGCTTAAGGAGAATAGGGCGATGAAGAAAGTTACTGTTATGCTACTGGGTGGTCTATTGATCGCCAGTGCAAGCCATGGTGCAGCTCTTAGCTTTTTCAACACGGCGAGTGGTGATTTCGTGACGGGTGATGGCAGTACCGGACCGGCGCAAGCAGGCTGGGCTGTCGGGGCATTTGTAGAAGCTGGCGGGGGTGCTGGTTATCAGTACGGTCTCGACACTCTCTATGCTTCGACAACCTTGAATGATACTGGCGGCGGTTACATGCTGTACTTCTATGGTGGTTCCGACAACTCGTTGGCGGGAACTGAGATCACCTATGTCGTGTTCTTCAATCAGGGTTCGGTGCCTGGTGGTGGTTCCTTTTACTACTCCGAGGCTGTGAACAATCCGTTCACTTTGACGGGTGCGCCAAAAGACAACGTTGATTTTGGTGGCGACACATCTTGGATATTTGTTCCGGAACCCGGTTCACTTGCCCTGTTTGGATTGGGTATGGTTGCCCTCGTGGTAGGAACCAAGCGTCGCAAGAAATAGGAATCAGTCTTTTGAATACGCAAACAGCCCTTCGCACTAGCGGGGGCTGTTTTGTTTTGGAGTGAAGAATGAAAGAAGTGACTAAATATGCCCTCGCTATGACCGTTGTCGCTGCCCTTTCTCCACTTACGTTATCCGCAGAACCACAACCCACCCCTGCGCCCAAAACGTGTGCGATCACATTGGCCTATGAGGCAAGCGTCTTGCCGTCCGTCTTGGATGCAATACGTCTCAACCTAACTCGAACATTCAGTTGTGGAGTCCGGCTTGCAGAACTTCCCCCATCTTTTGGGGGCCTAACGGGGGTCCAGCAGGAAGCCGCCATTCGGGAGATAATGAAGTCTGGTGAACTCATGGCCATTGCTCTTGTTCATCAAGCCAATCAAGAGGGATTTCGTGCAGCCCGGTACCCGAAGGTAAATGCCGCTGTTGTCAATCTGGCTGTTCTCGAAACCCCAGGTGCTGATACATCTACCGTGAACCCTCAATACATTGGGCGCAGCTTAAGAGAGTCAGTACGTGTGGCTGCGAGACTGCTTGGAATGGAGGAGTGTAAGAACCCTCGCTGTGGTTTGCGCAAGCCGGAGCAGGACCCTGTGCGAGATGCAATTGGGACCAATCTCTGCCCGCCATGTTCGAGGAAATCCAAGGCTCTTCTCTCGGAGAAGGGCTTTAGGCCTGAGATCCAAAGCAGGTAAGATTGTCGTATTCTCGATGCCCAGGCCCTGCCATACGAGTAGAATCGAACCTTCTCGGTGGCATGCGTCATGCAGGTTTGAGATTGCTTGCTTGCGCATGAACATATAGGGTCTGCCTATGTCCGTAGACTGTAGAATCTCATGGCCCCGTTTTCTGGGTCCAGCACTGGCGATAGCCATATTTCTGGTCTTTGCGGCGACGCTTTCACGGGGTCCCTATCCCGGCTTGTCAGCCCAGTTGATCACGGAGTATTCTGGACTGGCCCCGCGCATGACACCCAATCATCCGCTCTGGGGGGCACTATTCCGCCTGGTCTGGACCTGCCCTGTCGGAAATGCGGTAATATTGGCTAACGCGTTAAGTGCCGTGTTTGGCGGTCTTGCTGCTTGGTTCCTTTTCCATGTGGTGTCAACGGGGATCCTGCGTATCGTCAATCCTAATGACCTAACGAAGAGCCACGGTCTTATACTTGCCCGAATAGCAGGAGTGGTCGCGACTCTGGCGTTGTGCTTTAGCAGTCCATTCTGGATCGTGGCAACAAGGGCACACAGCGCAACGTTTGACATGGTCCTAATTCTATTTGCTGTATCGGTTCTGATGGCCTACGCAAGAGGGCAGAATGGGGTCTGGCTCTATGTCTTGGCGTTCACATGGGGAATTGGGACGGTGGAGTATGCTAGTTTCATCGTGTTTTCTCCTCTGGTGCTCATCCTGACGCTACTATTAATGTGGAAGAATGGTGAGCTACGGCCGTTACCGGCCATATCGGCTGCTTCCTGCTGGCTGATGGGGCTGTCCCTATACCTTGTGGCCGCATGGCACTTCTACGGGAGCGCGGGATACGAAATACGTGAGTACCCGAGTTTCTTCAAGGTGGTTTGGTTCATGTGGCGAGACCAGTATCGTCTTATTACCAGCAGTCTACCAAGAGAGGGGTGGCTCATCATCATCTTGACCGCTGGGGTGCCATGGTTGGTTGGCTTAGGGGCCGCAAGGCGTGGGATTAATGAGGCACTAGAATGGTCTGACTACATGCTGCATGTTGTCCTAAGTCTTGTGTGCGGCATCGTTCTGCTCAATGTGGACGTGTCTCCATGGGGATTGCTTGGGCACGCCCGTCTGCTTGTGATGCCCTACGTGCTAACGGCCGCTCTGGTGGGGTACGTGGTCGTATTCTGGCTGCGCCAGGCAATGGCATGGGGGCCAACACCTACCGGTAATATCAGGTCTAGGGTTGTGCGAGTATCCGGTGCCGTGTTTTTCTTTGGGCTTGTCGGTGTGGTTTGTGCCTCTCCATTCCGCAACTATAATGATGCGGACTGCCGACAGGCTGAGGTGATAGCAGAGTGCGCAGAGCTGATTCTTGATGCCGGACTTTCGGCGACAGATGCGGATGCTGGCATCTGGATCATGACCGATGGGATGCTGGACAACCACCTCCTGATCGCAGCTGCGAGACGAAAGGCGAAGGTGGGCATCATCAACCTACGTGCAGCGAAAAGCGATGCCTACCTAAAGTACCTCGCTACGCTTTTCGATGCGCCTAGGCTACAGAATATGGCTCGGATTGGTATGATGCCCCTTGTGCGGGAACTCCTTGGGGGCGAGGAATCAATCAGGGATCGCACCATTGTCGTTACGGCCCCTGATGTATGGTCACTTGCTGGCTATAAACCTGTCCCAGACCGGATCTGCTTCCGAGGCGTCGATGACATGGATCGTATCGATCTGAATAGAATTCTACGGGAACACAAGGCCTTCTGGGAGGCGGTGATTCCCCGCTTAAGGGCTGCCTCTGAGCGGCCCGAGAATACAGATCCTCTTGGGCTTGTTGGACGCCAACTCATGCGCTATTGCAGCATGGTGGCCAACAACCTTGGCGTTGCGCTTGAGGATCGTGGGGTGAGCGCTCAGGCTTTCGATGCATATGCCACAGCTCGAATGATCTCTTCTGAGAATATCAGCGCCACCCTGAACCTTGCCCGAATGATTGAGGGGGGGCAAGAGTCAGTCATATCGGACGAGATCTTGGCAGCGTTCGAACTGCTGAAGCAGGACGGTCAGCCACGCTACAATATCATGACGCTCTCATCTCTTTATGGCTATGTACGCGAGCCGGAGGCCTTTTCTGGCATGGCACGTATCTGGGCTCTGGAGGGGCAACCGCAGATTGCGGTCCAGAGCTTTGAGCGTGCGCTGTCTCTCGGCGGGCCCAATGGGCGGGGTCGGGTCAGGGAAGATCTGGCAAGGTTCTACTTGGAGCAGCAGAGGGATGAAGAAAGCGAGGCCCTATTCCGCGAACTTCTAGTAGAGGATCCAGAGAATGGCACGGCGCTCATGGGATTGGCTCGCATCGCGGTCCACGAGGGGGACTTTGATAACGCTCGCGATCTGCTTGTTAAAGCCGGGGCTGCTGGGGTTCGCCCGCATGAAATCACGATGGCACGGGCGGTACATAGTGTGCTGCAGGCCGACTATGCCGGTGCGCGCAAGGAATTGGAATCGCTTATTCGGGCTGACAAGCATCTGATGCCTGCTTGGCGACTTCTCATCGATATACTCCTTCGTAGCCGAGATTGGGACGCATTGGAACGAGCCGTTGCACGGTTACGTGGCGTGGAGGGAGGGCTGGATCTCGTCGCTGAGGTGCAAGCCGCGTTCGCTATGCGGGATGCGGATCTACCACGTGCACGACGGCTCTATTCTGATGCTCTGAAGACCAATCCGGGCAATATCGCGGTATTAACGCGTGCGCTCAGCGTTGAGCTTATGCTAGGAGACCTTGACGGCGCAACACGATATGCCCGGGCGGTGTTGCAGATCGATGGTAGCCATGCTCTCGCCAACTACGTCATAGGGTCCTCGCGCCTGGCTGCAGGGGAGATCGCTTTGGCTGAAGATGCCTACAGGCGCAGCCTGAAGGGCGCCCGGCTCCCTGCGGCCCTGAATGACTTGGCTTGGCTGTTGTATGGGCAAGAAGCCTTGGACGAGGCGGAGAGCCTTGCACGTGAAGCTACGGAATCGAATCCAAAAATGCCGGACGCTTGGGATACATTGGGCACTATTCTGCTTCGGCAAGGCAAGCTTGGGGAGTCGGAGGATGCATTGCAGAAGGTCCTCACTCTCACTCAGGATAACGTCGTGGCCTACCTCCACATGGCCCAGCTCCAAACGGCCAAAGGGGACGAGAAACACGCCCGTGAGATTCTTCTCATGATTGCCGGTCAGACGGACGGACTCCCCCCCGATGCCAGGGCGGAGTACAATGCTCTCCAGCGCAAACTGGATGGTAGGTAGGTTGCCCCCTTGCCACTCTCCCCAATCTTTCGTGGTTACCCGCTCTGTGGTCGGATATCTCGCCACTGTCCCGGCTTCAGCCCTTTCAGCGTCAACTTCCCGACGCGCGTGCGCACGAGGCGGTGCACTCGCAGGCCTGACCGCTCACAGAGGCGTCTGATCTGCCGGTTGCGGCCTTCTCGGAGGATGATCTCCACGACATGGCGGGTGGTTTTCGCGTGCCCTTCTTGGCTGACGTCGCCCAGCTGCGTGAGATCTCTCTCCTTTAAGACGGTCACGCGCGCAGGGACCGTCGTGTAGCCGTCAATCTCGATGGGGGCTTTGAGCTCCTCGATCACCTCGGGGGAGAGCGCTCCAGAAACCGTGACGCGATAGACCTTTTCCTGTCCGAACCGGGGATGCGTCAGGGCGGCAATCAGGTCGCCGTCATTGGAGAGCAGGAGCACCCCCTCACTGTCCTTATCAAGTCGCCCCGCCGGAACCACCCGCTCGGTGACACCATCGAGCAGATCGTAAACTGTCTTTCCCTCAGCCCTAGAGTTCGTGCATATGTAGCCGCGTGGCTTGTAAAGCAGGATCGTCCGCGTGGACTCCGACGCTGCGGGGAGCAACGTGCCGTTGACCTCAATGCGGTCCACTCCCGCCACCACGCGCAGCCCGGGCTCGCGTGCCACCGCTCCGTTGACCTTCACGAGCCCGGCGGTAATCATCTCGGCACTACTCCGCCGCGACGCCACTCCTCGTTCCGCCAACACCTTCTGCAATCGCATCCCCTCAGCCATGTGACCACTCTACCTTCGTTCACTAACGCACGCAACCATCTCTACTTTGTGCTCCTTGCGTTCTTTCGTGGTGATTATATATTTCCGGCTGTGCTACAGTGCCCCACTCATATCTGAAAGAGGCGAGGTATATCGATGGCGATGACATATAGTGGCGCACTGAGCAAATTGATTGAACAGAAACAGGAGCATGTACTTGCTTTCTGGGACGAGCTGGATGAGGCGCAGCGGGTTGGATTGCTGGCCCAAGTTGAGGCTCTCGATTTTGCTGACGTGGCCCGTATGCGCAAGGCGCTAGCCAAGCAGGTGGGTGCTGCGTCTCCTCCCCTGGGTGAGTTTGGCCCGGCACCGGTGCTCACACTGGCAGAAGCCGGTGACCCCGCCGTGCGTGAGCTGGGAGTGGACGCCCTTCGCTCCGGCAAGGTCGGGGCGCTTCTGGTGGCGGGCGGACAGGGCTCGCGGTTGGGCTATGAAGGGCCCAAGGGCTGCTACGAGATCGGCCCGATTACCCACGCTTCGCTTTTCGAGATTCATGCCCGCAAGATTCTGGCGCTCGAACAGAAATTCAACACAGAGGTCCCGTTCTATATCATGACGAGCGAGGCCAATGACGCGCCAACCAAGGCCTTCTTCGAAGAGCATGCCCATTTCGGGCTGGCCCCTGAACGTGTGACCTTTTTTGTTCAAGGTATGTGGCCCGGCCTCACGCCCGAAGGCAACCTGTTGCTGGACCGGCCCGATCATATATTCGTGAGTCCAGACGGGCATGGTGGCATTCTTTCCGCCCTTCGTATACGCGGTGTGCTACAGGATATGGCTGATCGCGGCCTTAGCACTCTCTTCTACTTTCAGGTAGATAACCCCTTAGTCGAGATCGCGGACCCGGCCTTCCTGGGACAGCACCTGGCCAACGACGCGGAGATATCCGTTAAGGTGTGTGCCAAGCGTGATGCGGCGGAGGGGCTCGGTGTCGTGGTCGCGCGTGATGGTCATTCCGAGGTCATCGAATACAGCGACCTGACCGATGCGCAGAAAGAGGAGCGCACGGCGGATGGTCAGCTGCGGCTGCTATATGGTAGCGTCGCGATCCATATCTTCACGTTTGGCTTCCTCAAAAGGGAAGCCGATCAGAACCTGCCCCTGCATGTCGCCTTTAAGAAAGTCCCCTACTGTGACGCCAGCGGTGCCCTCGTGAAACCTGATGCTCCCAACGCCTATAAGTTCGAGAAATTTATTTTTGATGTGCTGCCCGATGCAGAGCGCGCAACGAACGTGGAATTTGCCCGCGAGGAGGAATTCTCGCCCGTCAAGAATGCCGAGGGGAATGACTCACCAGCCACGACCCGGCGTGACATGGTAGCCAAGTGCGCCCGCTGGTTTGAGGAGTGCGGCATTGCCGTGCCGCGTGATGCTGACGGCACCCCCACGGTCGCCATAGAGATCGATCCCTGCTACGCCCTCAATGCAGAAGATCTGAAAGGCAAACTCCCCGCCAATTTCAAGATCGCGGGTGATGTCCTGTTGAAGTAGGGAGAGACTGCCCGCAGATGCCCGCAGATGGGAACGGAGAGGCTTCTAAGGGCTGAGAATCATCTCTTTCCGGCTGCGATCAGCAGCCGGGTGAAACGTGGTGGAAATCGTTCAGATCGGTATTCCGATCTGGGCGATTCCCACCACATTCCCTTTCTCATCTCATCTGCGCAGATCTGCGGCCATCTGCGGGCAGTCTCTTCACTGCGCCAGCAGCCTTCATCACCGCACGGCGATCATCTGCGGGCTACTCCACCGGGGCGAGGACGATCCGGAAACCAATCGTGTCGTAGCGTGAATCGGGGGTGTCGAAGCCGCGGGTCTCGATCTCGAGGCTGATTGGATCCTCAAAATCCCACCCGCCGCCTTGCCTGACCTTGAGCTGGTGGGGGGCGGGGGCGTACCAATCCTCACACCACTCCCAAACATTACCGGCTATACCGTAGAGCCCCCATTCGTTCACACCACTCTCGCTGGTCTTGCAGGTCACGATATGGCCATCATCATACTCCTCGATGCCGTGCCAGTCGGGCAGAGCGTCGCGGGCCGATCGATCGGAGTGATTACCATACACGGGTGGCCAGTCATTGCCCCAAGGATAGCGGCGCTGGCTGCCGCAGCGAGCCAACGTCATCCATTCCTCATTCGTCGGTAGGCGGCAATACGTACCGGCCGGCATGCTGTGACGATAGTAGGTATTGACCCACTCACAGAAGGCGCGTGCATCGTACCAGCTCACATAGACCGCCGGCTGATCGTCGTCGTTCAGAGAGATACTTTCCCTGGATCGGCTGTCGTGATCGGGTCTGAACCGCCGGAACTGCCCATTGCTCACCTCAAAGGCACCGGCCCACACCCCTGCTTCGGGACGCCACACGAAGGTCAAAATCTGCTCGCGGCCCAGTAGCACCCTGTGCGTGTCCCCGCTGCGGGGCAGGGGGGTGTCCTGTAGTACGACAATCGGTCGCCCCGACATAGTAATGTCCGGCAGTGTGTCTGGCAGAGGGGTGGCGATGGGGCTAGGAATGTTCGTCGTGCCAGGTGCGGTGACGCGCACGGGGGCGAGGTCCAAGCGGGGCAGATCGATACCCTCATTGACGCTCTGGAACGCGAGCATCACGGCGGCATCCTCTGAATGCTGTGTCAGGGCCCAGTGCAATGGGGTGCGGCCAGATTTGGTCTGTGATGCGACCGCGACGCCAGCACGAATGAGCAGGCGTACGCTGTTGGTGGCGTTACGACTCGCGGCCCAGTGCAAGGGCGTAATCCCGTTGTCGGTCATGGCTGCGAGATCAGCGCCGCTCTCAACCAGTAGTTGAAGGACGTTTGTGGCGTTCTCGGCCGCGGCCCAGTGTAGTGGGGTGAACCCGCCCGCGCTGGGTGCATCAATCCAGGCACCGTGAGCGACCAGCAATTTTACCATATCGCATCGATCCATGGCCGCGGCAAGATGGAGGGGGGTAACGCCTCCAGCTGCCGCTGTATTTGCCAGCGTCGCGCCACCCACATTCAGGCAGGAGGCCATCCCGTCGACCTCGGATTGGCGGATCAGGGCAAAGAGGTTGCAGGGCGCAGCGCGCACCTGGCCAACAAGCAGTAGCAGTAGAAGGCTATATTTTAACATCTAGGCCAATCTCAAACGCACTAAGGTTCATCTTGATCAGTGGCTCAGCCGCATGAAAGTCAGAGGATGGAGCTAGGAGAGAGCATACGGCTTCCGCCTTTTAGAGACCAAGGGAAAATGAGAGGCGAGAACAGGAGAGAACAGCTGAACAGAAAAACAGCCGCATGGTCTTCTTCTTTGGCCTGCTTCGGTCTCCGGACGCGACAGAGCGCGTCCCTCCAAGCCTAGAACATCTGAGAACGGTGGTATATAAATACATTGGAGGGCCACGGTCTCTCGTGGCCGGACCGAGGAAGCGCCAAAGGGGAATACCAGTTGTTCATCGGTTCGGCTGTTTCCCCGGCTCCTCCAACCGAATCACTGCCGCTGCTGGAACCCATCCCATATCGCGACCACGTTGGATGCTTAGCCATGTGCTGCTCCGCTCGCGGATCAAGAGCACATCACCGGCCTGGCAGGTAAAGAGGGCGTGTGCGCTGGCAGAAGGTGCGAGGCGGGCCTCGACCGGCTCGGATAGGACGGCGGCTTGTTCCCACATTGAGGCACGCCACCACCGACCCTTTCGGCTGCTCAGCCACTCTGGCAGCGTCACGCCGGCCACGTCGCAGGCGCGTGCCAAGGCCTTGAGGGCGTCGTCGCTATGGGGGTCGGTGTGCAGGCTGCGTAGGAGCTGCGCTATGGCCTCACCATACGCACCAGACGCAAGGTGAATCACTCCTCGATTGTAGGCCAACCAGGCGTCCCCTTGGTCCTGAAGCGCGGCGTACGCATCCAGTGCCGCGGCGGCGTAGCCGCTCGAATAGGCCAGCGCCGCGGCCTGGTGGGCGTCCGCAACGACTGGGTCGCTGCTGGCTGGTTTGCGCAACGCCAGAACCGGCGTGGCCGGGCCTGCCTGGGTCGGATCGCTGGCCTGTACCGTAGGGCGGTACTGCTGCGAACGATCGACGCTGCGCCGGGCATGGAACGCGAGCTGGAACGGGCCCTGCGTATGCGTCTGGTAGCTGCCAGCGCGGGCGTCGAAGGTGGTGAGGGTGAGGGCTGGAATAGTCGTCATATTGGTGCTGAGCGGAATCAGAACTTGCTCAAAGGCGATGCTGTCTGGCGACTTTTCCAGCAGCTTGGGCGGATAGACCCTGAAGCCGGAGTGCGGGGCGATCCCTGGACTGCTGGTGGTGTCAAGATAGCCGGTACCTTGGATACTGATCTTCAGCTTGATCAAATCACCCACTGCGACGTCAAGCGGTTGGGGGTCCACCGCAAAGCTAAAGCTCCCGACAGCGCCCGAGAAACGGCGGTCCGCTGGAGGCGAGGGCAGGGGTGTAATCGATATCTCAATGGGATCGACCCGCAACGTAAAGGGTGTTTCAACCCACTGGCGACCGATGAACATCCGTCGTTGGACAATCTGCGAGGCCGTCACGGTCGGTGCCAGGCGGAGGGGGGCAGCCGTGAGAGCCCGGCAGCGGGCCCGATAGTGCCGCCGCTCAACCACCGTGCGTCCTTCCAGGCTCCGCTCTATGGGCTGTTCCTCCAGTGGCCCCATCACGAGGCTCGTGCCGTCGGGCAATCCGTTCAGCTCAACACGCTGACCCAATCGGATGTTTGAGGAGACGATTTCCAGGGTCAGCATGAACAATTCATTTTGGTAAATATTTTCCCGGTCGGTGCCAAGTATCACTTTGACACTGGGTTCCACCTGCTCTTGCTGTGACCACGATAGCGGTGCCAAACAGAGCCATCCCACCACCGCCATAGCCCACGCCCCGAGCAGTCGCCGAGATCCTGTCTGGCGGACAGCGCCCTGCGTCATGTGTCTGTTAGTCATGTGTCTGCTCACGGGCCGTCCTCCAACTCCACCGGCTGCTGATAGCTTAGGAGTGTGAGATCTGAACGCACGCGGGTCAATTCGTGCAGCGAGGCCAGCGCACTGGATCCCACGATGATAGCCACCACGAACACGAGGCCCAGCATTTCGTGCCATCCACGGCGCCAGCCCACCCATCGCAGCAACCCGATCCCCCATGCGGCGCTCAAGGCCAATAGCGCCACGGCGATGCGGACTCGAAGGGGAAGACCGTAATGCCAGAAGAGCGGCAGCCGGTACCATGGCAGCAGGGCATCCGCGTCAGGGCTATCGGCCATGCGGGAAAGAATCATGTTTCGTTCGATTGCCGGGGTTGTTCCTTCATGAATTTCGGCCGCCTGTAGGGCGCGGTGCGCATTCTCGTAGTGGCCTGCCATGAGGAAGGCCGTTCCCATATTGTAGAGCAGGGGCCCGTTCTCAACGCCCATGGCGTAGAGCTCGCGATAGGTCTCGGCGGCAGCCAGGTAGTCCTGGGGTGCTGTGGCGGTGGCCATGCGTGTATTGGCCTCCTCCCATAAAAACCAATTACGGACGCCATCCGCACGGGCGACGGCAGCTGTGCTGAGCAACAGCATGAGTGTCAGCACCCATTTCTCCAACTGCCGGAGCGCTCCCCGTGCTGTTTGCGCGTCGGCATGGACATTCTGAGCCGATGCGGCCGACGGGTCATACTCGGCATGAAAACTTCGATCCAGGACGTCTACCAGGGCCCGTGACAGTTCCGCATCCACCTTGTGCTCCCGCAGGAGGCGCGCTGCATCGGGCGGCGTGATTCCGCCCTCGCTGCCGCCCCAGCGATTGGCCAGGTACTTGCGGATTCCAGCCAGCAACAGCGTGCGCGCCTCGCCGGCTGACCGAGAGCTCTGGCGCTCGGCGCGCTCCACGAGCCGTAGCGCTTCGGACATGGCCGCTTTACGGCGGCGGCTATCGGCTGTGGTGGTCAGCCGCAGTCGTACGAATCGACCCATGCCCACCAGGCCGAAAAGAATCGGTCCAGCCAGGAGCATGACCCACTGCCACGGTTCCAACCATGGAGGCGCAGGTTCGGATCCCTCGGGACGAAGTGTAATGGGCGCCACGATCAGGCCGCCCTCGTCGGTGTTAGCTTTGGCTTCGGAGGTGGTGTTGGTGGCGGCCACGATGAAGCTCTCCTTCACCTCGTCAGCCTGGTAGGCCACGATCGGAATCGGGGTGCTCTTTACAATCTCGTAGCGGCGTGTGTTGCTGTCGTAATAGGCGACGTCCAGAGCCGGAAACTCCAGCGTGCCCGCCTTAATTGGCCGGATCGTATAGGTGAAGCGCTTGCCGTCACTCAACGTCTCACTTTCGATCGTATCGTCGTAGACACGAAAGGCCTCTGTGACGTTGTTCTGTCGACTCAATATGGGGGCGCTGAGGTTATCAACGCTCATGGTGCCCCGAATCGTGAGTGTCAGGCGGAGGGGGTCACCCACGTTACACGTCTGTGTGTCCAGGGCGGCTTCAACCAGCATATTGGAACCGATAGCGCCCACGTAACTGGTCGGCCGTCCGGCCAGCGGCGGCGGTGTCACGCGCAGTGTGATAGCAGGCGCGGTGGCGAAAATGCGGTGCTGCGTCGCTTGGCCCGCCGCATTGACCGTGGTGAAAATACCGCCCTTGAACGATACCGGTCCAAAGGTGTGCGTCTTCTCCTGCTTGGGGATATAGCGGGTGCGTAGTGTGTAGGTCAAATAGGATGTGCCGTTGATGGTCTCCGCTGAACGCGGCAACCTAAATGAGGCGCGCGATTCCCCTCCCATCGATTCGAAGCGGAAGAAGCTGTTGAGCGGGTCCCCGCGTATGGTCAGGCCGTTGATCCCGAATCCTGCCACACGACGACCGGGCGACAGCATGCTCTGCAGCAGGGCCTGTACGTCCTCTCCGTCCAGGCCTGGAATGGTATTCATTTGCAGATAGGGGATCGTGAGTTCGGGTGGATCAGAGATATCGAAGGGGTCGACAGTGGCATACGTACCAGGGAGTCTTTGGATCGAGATGGAGAGGGTCACATCAAAGGCTTCATCAACAATTACTCGATTACGCGATACTGAGAGGCGCATGAGGACGTCGTCCTGTTCCTCTACCCCGACGACGCTGATCGTGGGACCGCCAGTGTGGAAGACCTGACCACCATGGGCGAGGCGTATCGGGGAGAGCGCCAGTGTGCCCGTGGCTGTCGGGGTCAGGGCATAGGTGAAAATGCGGCCGCTGAACCCCGTGCGCTGCATCCGCCCGTTGATGATCGTAACGTTCTGGTAGTTCTGGTCCTGGCTTCCTTGCAAGACATAGGAGCAATTGGGGAGGGCGGACAGGTCCGGTTCAGGCGCGTTGCGCAGACCCGACACCTTGACTGTCAGTTTCAGGGACTCGCCCAGAAAGACCTGCCGCGGTGTCGCCTCCACGGCCATCTGCACATCAGCTCCATGCGCCAGGGTGGCAGAGAGAAGGAGCAGGAGGATGCCGGAAAGCAGCGTGGACCGAACGCCCAACAGCCAATAGCCAACGCCCAATATCCAAGTGTGGAATGCCACGAGCATCCTGTACGTCGTTCTTCGAGAGCAGGTTGCAGGGCTCTCCTTGGGCGTTGGGCGTTGGCTGTTGGCTGTTGGGCGTTCGCTGTTCACATCCTACCAATCCCTATCCCTCGGTGAAAGAGGGATGGACCGATTCTGCGAGCGCTTCTGCTCTTCGTATTCCTTTTCGCGCTCAAGTGCTCGATCAAGTAGCTTGGAGAGCTCCTCCCCGGACATCTCCCTCTCCTCCTGTTGCTGGGGCTGCGGCTCTTCTTCTTTGGGTGGCTGCTCTTCGGATTGTTCGTCCTGAGGTGGTTGCTCCTGATCCTGCGGCTTATCCTGGTCCTGGGGTTGCTCCTGCGGCTGGTCTTTCGGTTGTTGCTGTTGCTGTTGGTTTTCCGACTTGGGCATGAGGGCTTCAATCTGTTTCAGGAGGTTGTAGCTCCGCATTTCCTCATCGAGGGCATCGACTTGGCGGTTGTTCTGAAGATGTTTGAGGGCCAGTTGTTGGGCGTCAATGGCCTCTGTGGCGAGGGCGACCACATTGCTGTGTACTTCCACCGAGAGTCCGAGCTCCTCCGGCTTGACGGCTCCGGGGATGGGTTGGCCAGCCTCATCCACCGGATTGAGCTTGTCGGCATTGGCGGGGAGAGGTTCCGGCAGTCGCTCCAGAAAGAGTGGCGTCAGCGCCAGGGCTTCAGCCTGATCCTCCAGGTTGCGTGCGGTCGGCGGTTGGTCGGTCGGCAGGGTCATCTCGGTCTGGGCCACCGCGTTGCTCTGTCGCCGTACGTCTTCCATCAGGATCAGCTGGTAGTCGGCCATCTGTTTCCAGATACCGTAGAGATTGGACTCTGCATCGGCCGCCGGCCCGTAGGCGGCCGGATCGAGGTCGCGAAACCCGGCGCTGGCGTCCATCATGCTGTCCTGTATATTGTCCATGGCCCCGTTCATCATGGCGAGCTGATCCTGGGGGGCCTGCTGCATCATGCCGAGGAGCTTTCCCTTCAGCGGAATCCAGAGTTGGCCATTGGCCTTTTGGCGCGCCGCGATGGCCTCATACTGAGCGATCTGGGCTGGCGTGTCGTTGGTGAAGATCTGCGGCGTTACCTCCAGGATGTGGCGCTGCTCGGTCAGCATGGTTTCGAGCAAATCGAAGGGTTCGGTCTGCCCATGTTCCTGCATCAGGCGCGCGACGAGTAGTTGTTCATTGGCCGCCGGAAGCGCCTTCAGAAGCAGAGCCAGATTGGCCCGGTCATCTTCGCTTTCCGGTGCCGCACGAAGGGCTTCCTGGTAGGCTCCCGCAGATCGGTGTAGCATGGTCTGTCGACCCTTCAGTGTGTCGGCATCGACCGCGCCGTCCATGATCTCAGCTTGCCGGTAGAGCGATGCCCCCAAGCCTTCGGCCGCCGGGAGATCAGCCTGATGGCGCGACTGGACCAGACGCTGAAGGATCGTGGCGGCTTTTACATACTCGCCAGCTTGATACCATGCCACGGCGGCGTTAAACATGAAATCACGTTGCGACTCACGCGTGGAGCCCTGGGCGGCTTGCTCGTATACCGCCGCGGCCTTGGCAAATTCCTTTTTACGATAGAGTGTCTGGGCCATACGGGCTCCCGATCGTCCGGGGGGGACGTCAGAGGTCGGAAGTCGGAGGTCGGCGGTCGGATCCCCGAGTGTGGAAGGCGGCGAAGAAGTGGTGGCTAGCGGGGAAGGACCAAGCGGAATTGCATTCGTGGTCTGTGCAACTACGGTAGGGGCAGCGCCGATTCCTATCGCCAGCAGTACAGCCGCCGCAACCGAAATGTCCTTGAGCGGAGACTTCGGCGGTGACATGTCTCTGACCTCCGATCTCCGACCTCCGACCTCTGTTTTCCGGCTTCCCTTGCTCAGCCGCCCACGACTGAGGCAGGCTCCTGCGAGGAATAGCAGGAAGGCGGGCAGCAGAAACATCTGGTAGCGCTCGACATGGCGCTGTTGCAGCGTCTCTTCAAGGTCCTGCTCGAGGATATGGCTCAGACGGTTGCGATACAGGCCCCCGAGCGTGGTACTGGCGGTGCTGGCCGTCCCCACCGGAACATAGGCACCGCCGGAGATCTGGGCGATCTTATCGAGCGTCTCATTATCAAGTTTCGAGACGATCTCGCTGCCCTTGTGGCGCGCGAAGGCGCCTTTCTGATCGGCGTCCGGAATACGTGCTCCCCGTGCATCGCCCAGTCCTACCGTGAAAATGGGGATGCCTCGTTCGGCGGCCTGCCCGGCCAGAGCCAGGCCGCGCCCGGTCAGGTCCTCGCCGTCCGAAATCAGGATGATCGCCTTGTGGCTGCTGTCCTCGGACTCAAACGCATCCAGCGACTTCGCGATGGCATCGCCGATGTCGGTCTCGCCACGTGGTGCAGAATCGATCGTCACGCGGTCGAGCGCCTGCTTGAGATACGCATAGTCTGTCGTCAGAGGACAGAGCAGTATCGCCGTGTGGCGAAACGCGATCAAGGCTGCGCGGTCTCCCTCCAACTCCTGGATCAGATCGATCAAATCCACCTTGGCACGCTCCAATCGATTGGGGTAGACATCCGCCGCCAACATTGAGCGAGAGACATCCAGCGCGATCACCAGGTCCCGACCGCGCTTAAACACCATCTGTTCACGCACACCCCAGCGCGGCCGTGATGCGGCAAAAAGCATCAGGAGTAGCCCTAGCGAAAGCAAAATGCTCTGCCATAGCAGGCGACTGGCGGCGTGCCTCGGCTGAAGGCGTGCCTGCATGGTGGGGGAGACAAAGACGGCCAGGTTGCGTGCGCGTCTGCGCGCCGCGGCATACCACCACACTCCCATTCCCGGCACCAGCCAGAGCAGCATCAACATCCATGGATTGGCAAAGGATAGACTCATATCAGTCTCTTGGCTGCCAACATGTTCAAACTCGTGGCGGCAATAAACAACAGCAGGGCGGGCATGAGGAACCACGGAAAGAGCTCCTTGTATTGGCTGTAAATATCTCGATCGATACGGGTGGTTTCCAGTTCGTCGATATCGTCGAGGGCTTCCTTCAGGCCGCGCGGATCACGAACGTTAAAATAGCGCCCCTCGGTCTCAGTGGCAATCGTGCGGAGTAGCTCCTCATCCAATGAGACCGGCCGCTGCTGGGTGGTCTCACGTCCGAAGATGTCCTTGCCCAGGAAGGGTGCCATCGTGCGCCCCGGTGTTCCTATCCCAATTGTGTAGACCTTAATGCCCATCTCACGGGCAATTTGGATGCCGGTTTGCGGTTCGATGGCGCCCGTGTTGGATTCGCCATCGCTGAGCAACACCATCACGCGCGAGGTGGGTTCGGCATCCCGCAAGCGTGCACAGCCCATCGCGAGGGCATCGCCGACCGCCGTGAGGAACTCCTCTTGGTTCACTACCTTGCCATCGACGTAGACCTCTCGTGGTATCTCGATGCCGCTCAGCACGTGGTGCATAGCTTCGTGGTCGGTCGTCAGGGGTACACGTGTCACGGCGTAGCCGCCGAAGGTGACGAGACCGATCAGGTCATCCGCCCGTTTGTCGACAAACTCGGTGAACATCTCCTTCACGGCGTCGAGCCGTGTGCGATAGCGCATCCCGGTGGGGGTGCGTACGGAGAGATCAAGCGCCTGCATCGAGAAGGAGATGTCGACCACCATCTCGATGGCGATCACATCGGCGGAGCGGCGACTGTGCGAGAGCACGGTCTGTGGCCGCGCCAGGCCGATGATTGTCAACAGCATGCCCAGTAGGTATAGCGCAGGCAGGACGCGGGCCACACGCACACGCCAGGTGGTGCGTTGCGTTGAGAGTGCGCTGACGGCCGAGAATACCAGGCCCGCACGAATGCGCCGTCGCAACACAAGCCAACCCGCCAGCACCACAGTCGGTAGCAGGAGGAAGAAATAGGGAGAGGCAAACTGGAACATTAGCGCTGCTCACCCTCCTCACCTTCGGCGGCATCCTGCTCAATATAGGAGCGCGCCGTCGTGGTGGATCGCTCGATGTCGCTTCCATTCGGTTCGTAGGCCGCAAACTTCACTAGGTCGGCAGCTTGCAGGAACTCCCTGAGTCGTGCGACGACCTCGGGGCTGAACTGGGTGTCATGGCTAACCGCGGCCAGGAATTCCTCGGTCGTCTGCTCCGGGGCCCGCACCTTGTGCGCCCGCTCGATATAGCGGCGCACGATCATTGTGAGCTGTAGGTAGAAGTCTTTGACCTTGTGTTGACTGATCAAATCTTTGCCCAGTAGGATCGCCAGTTCTTTGAGGGCGCGCTCCTTGGGTGACATCCGCATCAGTTTAACCTGTCGGTGCACGCGCCCTGCGAGCTTCCAGAGCAGCCAGATCAATCCGAGCCCCGCCAGGACCAGTACGACCGTGCCGGCCACAGATCGGAAGGTCGGGCGAATCCATACCGGTTGCAGGGCGTCGTGCAACTCCGTACCGGCATCGTCGATCATGGGCGGGGTGACGGTGAGGACTATGGGATGGGTCGGGAACCACGTCTCATCGGGCGGATTCTGGCGCCCGTCACTTACCACAATGGCCATGGGCGCGATGCGGTGTTCGCGGCCCGGCAGCGGTGTCAGGCGTGCGTGCAGACGACGGGTCGTGCGTTGGCCTTCTGTGACGGGGGCATCTTCAAACGTCCCGTTGAGAATGAAGCCCTCGAGACGGTCGGCCAAGGGAGGAAGGCCGATGCGTACCTGATCGGGTGTTGAGAGCCTGATCGTCAGGAGCGTATCGCGCTCATACTCGATGGTGGAAGGATCGACGGTAAAGGTGACATCCACGACGCCGTGGGCCATCTCCTCGACCCGCGGCCCCGCTGCCACCTCAAGCGGTGCCTCCTTCA
Organism: Lentisphaerota bacterium; assembly: GCA_013203785.1. Taxonomy (GTDB): domain Bacteria; phylum Verrucomicrobiota; class Kiritimatiellia; order UBA8416; family JABMPJ01; genus JABMPJ01. The sequence goes on from JABMPJ010000115.1 coordinate 19,796, forward strand.
CGTCGGGTCCGCATCCTGTGAGCCCGACCAGGCACAGGCCCAGCACGGCCCCGGCGGTGCGGCGTAGCCACCATTCTGAATTCTGAATTCTGAATTCTGAATGCATCCCTACACCCGTCCGGCGCGGCTCTGGCGCTGTTTGAAGAGCTTGCGAACATCATCAATGAATGGTCGGTCCGTGGAGGCCCATATGGCATCGATCTTGAGTCGCCGAAACTGTTGGGCTAAGGCCTGATAGCGCTGCTCGCCCTGTTTTCGGAATGCTTCGCGCAGCGATCGTGAGGAGGTGTCCACTAAGTGCAGTTCGCCCGTCTCCGGATCCTGGACTTCGATCAGTCCGGCATTCACCAGCTGCAACTCGCGCGGATCGGTAATGGGACAGCAGATCACATCGTGTTTACGCGCGATCACTCTCAGTTCGCGGTCGTAGTCGCTATCCATGAAATCGGAGACAATGAAGACAACGGCACGCCGCTTCTGCACGTTACTCAGAAAGCGCAGGGCCGCCGTGATGTCGGTGCCGCGGCGTGTCTCTTCGGCCGCGAGGACCTCGCGCACGATGCGCATGACCGCTGTGCGGCCCTTGCGGGGCGGTATTGATTTCTCGATCTTATCGCTGAAGAGCACGAGGCCGACGTTGTCCTGATTCTTGATGGCGGAGAGGGCCAGCAGGCAGGTGATCTCGGCCGCGAGCTCGGCCTTGGTGCGTTCACCGGAGCCGAATCCTTGCGAGCCGGAGATGTCGACCAGGAACATGACGGTCATCTCCCGCTCTTCGGAGAAGCGCTTGATGAAGGGGTGGCCCATGCGGGCCGTGACATTCCAATCGATTGTGCGGATATCATCACCCGGCACGTACTCGCGCACCTCGTCAAATTCAATGCCCTGTCCGCGAAAGACAGAGTGATAGGCACCCGATAGATGGTCGTCGACCAGTCGATTCGTGATGACACGAATCCTGCCGACCTGCTTCATCAATTCTTTTGTGTCTATGGGCATGGGTCAATCTGGGGAAACATCACCGCGAGAGCGGGCAGAGATCACAAACCCGTGGCCTCCTATTCTCCCCTGCACTCTTTGCGCTTAATGAGCTTCCTGTTTCATCAGGGCACCGGGATCTCGCTCAGAAGCATCGTCACGATATCCTCGCTGGTGACCTCTTCGGCTTCGGCTTCGTAGGTCAGGATGATGCGATGACGCAATACGTCATGCGCGATCTCCTTGACGTCCTGAGGAGTAGCGTAGGCCCGACCGTTAAGCATCGCGTTCGCGCGCGCCGCCAGGTTGAGATAGAGCGTGGCACGTGGTGAGGCGCCGTATTCAATCTGGTGGGCTATATCGAGATGGAACTGCTTTGGGTCGCGTGTCGCAAAAACGATATCGAGGATGTAGTCGCCCACCTTCTCGTCGCAGTAGACCTGATCGAGCACCTTGCGCAGCGTCAAGATTTGATCGATGGTCATGACCGGTTTGACATCGAAATTCTGCTTGCGCGTAAAGCGGTTCATGATGCGACGCTCGTCATCACGTGACGGGTGTGTGATGACACACTTGAGCATGAAGCGGTCGATTTGCGCCTCGGGCAAGGGATAGGTTCCCTCCTGCTCGATGGGGTTCTGCGTGGCCATGACCAGGAAGGGGTCGGGTAGGTCGTAGGTGTTCTCGCCCAGCGTCACGCGATGTTCCTGCATGGCTTCCAGCAGGGCCGACTGGACTTTGGCTGGGGCGCGATTGATCTCATCCGCCAAGAGC
>JABMPJ010000116.1 GCA_013203785.1 Lentisphaerota bacterium
TTCCTGTGCATGGCACCCATTCAAAGAAGCGAAGAACCAAATATCACCGTCCATCAGAAGAGACTTAAGAGATAGGCGTGTACGAGTAGGTGTACGAGTACGGAAAAGTTCCTTTGTGTCGGGGCAGGAGTAGTCACTATCGGCAAGGACTTACGCAGGCACGAGAATCAGTCATGAGAACAGGCTCACACCAGACGTCTGACCGACTCGGCAAACATCCTGCCCAAGTCCTCGAAATCCGTCGAAAAGGTCTGTGCCGGCGATGCAGGCGACAGGAGGCAGATGCTACCAGCAGGACACTGTTGCGCCGCCCACTGGACGGCGACATCCATGTCGCGCGTTTCGAAACACGCTGGGCGACAGTCATCGGGCAATGCCGCCCTGATCATGGGACCTGTGTCAGGAAAAAGCACAAGCGAGGGAACCTCGAGAGCCTGTATGTGTCGCCCCAGCTCGGTAAAATCGTAGTTGCGGTCAACGCCACCCACCATCATGCAGCCCAGGGGGGGGGCCGCATCCTTGACGGCGGTCATCGCGCTCACAGTTGCCGCCGGATTTCCTCCAATGGCGTTGTCTATGAACGTGACGCCATTGACGGAACCGACAGTTTGAAGACGATGAGGAAGCGGTTCGAATGATCGCAGGACGCCGAGGCTTTCCGCTTCAGTGACGCCGACAACGCCTGCCGCCGCCACGGCGAGCAGGGCATTCAGGCGGTTATGGTCTCCCCATATGATCCAGTCTCTCATATCCACATGCGCCTGCGGGTCAATCGGAAGGCCACGACAGGCGGTGGTTTCTATCCACCGGTTGACCCGTTCGAACTCAGGGTTGTACACAAGAACGCCGGACCCGTCCATCTGCCGCACGATATTGCGTTTGGCATCCCAATAGGCCTCCACACCCCCATGATAGGGCATGTGATCCTCGTAGAGGTTCGTGATGACGCCCACGTGAGGACCGGCCACCATGTCGGCCAGCTGATAGCTGGAGAGCTCCACGACAAACAGCGTGTCGGCATCCGGCGGGTCATCTTGGCTGTCAAGCACGTCCAGCATGGGGATGCCGATGTTTCCGCACACCACAGCCTTGCGGCCGCTCTGTTTGAGGATGGCACCGATCATGGCCGCTGTCGTAGATTTTCCCTTGGTGCCAGTCACACCTATCGTCACCGCGCCCACTTGTCGAACACAGTCAAAAAACAGGTTGGTCGCCGTCGTATAAGGAAAGGGAACGGTCGCGCCGGGACACCCGGGCGTCTTGACGACCACCACACGCTTTGGGTCCACCTGCCTCAGCTGCTCAAGGTAGCCAGGTCCGTCACGTTGATCGATGAACCTGAATGAAGAGGCCTTGCCATGCTCTGTAATGAATCGCTCGAAACTAAGACCCTCGCGACCTCGTCCGATGAAGACGACCTCTTTGTGCGCGAATCCCTGTAGTCGCCACCTCATGTCGCAGCCCCAGCCTGCTTGACCGCGTGGGTCTGACTTTCACGACAGGTCTTTAGGTGAGCAGCGATTGTGGAAAAGAGTCTATCTGCGATCCCAATCGGGAAAGCCTGCTCCATCGACGCGGTCAAACCATCCGCCAACGGCGCTGTGGCGCCTGTCTGCGCTGAAACCAAACCCAGCTCAACCGCATGCGCAACCAACCCGCTGTCTTGACACTTGCCTTGAGCCAGCGCCGCCTCGATCGAGAGGCGTAACTCGGACGGCGTTCCGACGCAGTCCAAGGCAGGCGTGCTGGATGCACCAAGGAGCTGGAGGAGCATTCCCTTCAGTCCGGGCTCGCACAGGAAGTCGCGGCCGAACATCGCCCGCAGCTCGCTCTCCCCCACCCACGGTAGCAGCAGAATGTAGCTGCTTAGGCTCTTCACACTGCCCAGCGACCATCGGGTCTCTGGACGTCTCTCAGGGTCAATACGAAACGAGGCGCTATCGCTTGTGAAAACATGGAAGTACTGGGGGTACATGGAGAACAACCCGGCGACCGAGATGGCATTTAGCGGCCGGATGGGGCTGAAATAGTTAACCGCTAGGCCCATCGCAGCGAGCCGAGACTGGAGTAGCCGCTCAAAGTGCAGTGACTTGCTCCATTGATGGTTGATTTTGAGTCCCTTCCACACGGTGCATGGGATGCTGGCAGAGCTCTCGTTGCCCACGGTCACGAAGACATGACCTCGAGACAGGGCGACCAAGCATCCGATGATGCCATAGATGGCCGAAACAGGAATATGTCCGTTATACGCTCCCGGACGGCGGGACAATCCCGTCAGCACCTCGTCGAGGATTCTTCTCACCACAAGCAGCTCTGTGCCCATCATACGCGCAACGTCCTCAACGTGCGGCGGCACCTTATCGGTTACGACAACAAAGGCTTCCGAGAGTATACCCAGCGTCTTCAGCAGTTCCCCCGCGACCACGGAATCTTTGCCACCCCCTAGGCCGAGCAGAGCGCTCTCGGTCTGGCGCCCAGTCTGGCAGCCCCCCCTATCCACCCCATGGCCGTCAGGGAAGCGCGCCATTCGGTCTTCCGAGAGGCGATTCGTGTACATGAACTCGCGCAGGCCCAGCGAGAAAACATCATTCAGAAATGAGGACTCCTGCACAGAAACGGTGTACGGATGCTGGAAGCGTTCGGGCAAGAAGAGCTTGTAGTAGCTTATGCCCGAAACGAAGTGAAGCAGGCGCAAGAGGTCCTGCACGCCTTGGGTTTCCGGCAGAGGAGACGGAAAGAGGACTCGCTCAGTGAATGGGTGGCACGCGGTAGTGTGGAGGGATTCATAGACAAGCAGCACACTGCGCCTGTCTGGCGCAATGATGTACTCACAAAAACTGAAGAGGTTCGCCATGTGGTGCTCGCAATTCAAACCCCACTAGGATGCAGGCATCTCAACAGCTGTTCAACAACTTCCTGATTCCGGTCGTCGGGATGCGAGTCCATGCTCAGTGGTTGTTTACCACTTGCCACCTTGCGGGATGAGCTCACGGATGCGATCTTACGAACGACCGGAGACGCAGGCCATGGCACGCGCCATGCCCTGCTCAAGATCCTCGCGCCAGACGGGCTTGGTCAACACCACATCGACGCCAGCGGGGTGCTGATGCTCGCGTTCCATCGCGTCGCCCATGCCAGTGACCATGACCACGGCGATTTCGGGGTGGCTGGCCTTAACGGTGACGGCCAATTCATCGCCCGTTAGGCTAGGCATGGCACGGTCGGTGAGCAGGAGATCAAAACTCTGCTTTTCCAGTGCCTGGAGAGCCGTGGCACCATCTTCGACGGCCGTCACGCGGTGCCTCTCGTGGACCAGCAGCGCGGTGAGCATTTCACGGCCGACATCGTCGTCGTCCACCAGCAGGATCCGCAGCGATCCATGGGGGGGAAGCGTTCCGCGCTTTGCTGGCGGCTGTGGTTCCAGGTTCAGGGCGGGAAATGTCATATGCACCGTTGCGCCCTGGCCGGGCTCCCCGATAACCCCGAGCCGCGCCCCCCATTTCGTTACAAGATGCGCAGCCAGCGTTAGCCCCACCCCGAGGTGCTTTTCGCGCGTCGAAAAGAAGGGCTCCATGCAACGGGCCCGAACCGCCTCACTCATGCCGACGCCACTGTCGGCTATGGCAACGGCCACGCTCCCGCTCGTATCTCTGCTTAACTCAACCGTGATCGAGCCGCCGTCCGGCATGGCGTCGGCTCCGTTCTGGAACACGGCCGCAAATATCTGAATCAGTTCCAATCGGTCGACGCAGATGTCAAACGGGCCGTCCGACCGACAGTCCACTACAATCGTCACCGAGGTAGCGCGGGGAGCCCAGGCCCACTGGCAAAGATCTGTCGCGGCAGAGAGCGCGTCCTCGACGGAGACGACAGCCGGGGATGGGTCCACGATCGCATCACCGCCACCAGCGGCGGACGCACCGATGGGGCCTATCAGGATAGTGCGCAGCAGCCGCGCTACGTCAGCCGATAGCGCCGCCACGTCCGTGTCCTGCAAGCCGACCCGCAACCGCTCCGGCGGCAACCATGTGAAGACATAGCGGCCCTCCTTCAGGAGATAGTCGAGAATGCCCTCTTCGGCCCGGTGAAGGCACTCCAGGGCACCGGATACCCGGACCGCAGAGGCACGAAGCCGACCGGCGGTCGCGTGAGCACCCTCGAGTTCCTGTTTGAGCTTCTCATGTGCTCTGATCAGTTTGACGTAGCCATCCAGCTCGACCACGAGCTCGCCAAACACCTGCGCCACGGTCGACACGCCGCCACCCCCATGCGGCAATGCTTCCGCCGGTGTCAGATCCCCGCGTCGCACCCGTTCGGCCATCCCTTCCAGAGATCCCAGTTGCGCCACAAGAAGTTGCCCGCGCCGGTAGAACACCCACCCACCCAACAGTGAGAGTACGCCCATGACAGTGGCCACCGCCGCCGAGAAAGCCGATCCGTCGTCCTCGGGCCCACCGTGCGCGGCATGCACCATGAAGAGGCTCACCACAAACAGAGCCGCCAAGAAGATGGGAAAGAAAGACGCCAACTGCATCGTCGTTCGTAGCTGCATAACGTGTCTCCACTTCTCACCCGGGCGCCCAACCGCGGCTGGCCGCAGCGCCCTTGTTCTGCCCGGCCCGACACGGCCCAGTGTATTCTCGGATGGTTATGCCGTACAAAGGGGGATCTGTCAAGGGAGCAGCCGGGCTGCATGGTTCTAGCGAATTGCGCCACATTAAATGTTACCGAA
>JABMPJ010000117.1 GCA_013203785.1 Lentisphaerota bacterium
GTCGCCAGGCGCTGCAAGCAGGCTGGTATGCATTGGAGATTCCACAACGCCACCAGAATCTGCGCCATACTTGCCGCTCTCAGATCATCCTCTTTCGCGGTCTGATCAGACCCAACACCCACGAAACTCAATCACACCCGCGCCACGGTGACAGCCCCTCTTGTGGGTGAAAACGCCACGATCCTCGCACTGGCGGGCCTCTCGCCAGACGGCAACACCGTGTCGGTTGACGCGAACACGCTCAGGTTGTTCGGCGTTTCGGCAACCCTGATTGTTGATGAGGACGGCACATGGTCGATCCAGGTAACGATCCCCGGGGTCGCGGGCTACACCACAGCGGGCACGTATGCGGCCGAGGGCACCTATGTGATCGCTGGCAATCGCCTCACACTGACGGTCACAAGCGTCCCGACCGGAGCCGCCGGACTGGTTGCGGTGGGCGACAGCTTCGCAATCAGTTACGCCCAGAGCGGTAATTCCCTCACCTTGTCCGCCACGAGTGCTGAGACGGGTATTGACGGCGTGTCAGGAATGCTCGAGTTCACGCGCTAGACCGTTTTGGGGCAGCGGGCAATACGGAGCACGGCCACCAGTGCTCCGTATACCGCCAGCCCGGCCGCAATGGCGGCGCTGACGCCAATCAACTGGGCCAGTTTGCCTCCGCCGGCGGCCGGTCCACCCAGGCCTTGCATCCACTCCGGAACGCGACTGGCCACCCAGGCCATGGCCAGTGCCGCCAATAGCATGCGCTGTAGACTTCCCGCCATGCGGCCCCACCCCATCGGCCCGACCCTGCTGCGCAGGATAACGCCAAGACAGATACAGTTGGCCCCCGAGGCCAACACCGTGGCCAGAGCCAGTCCGGCATGCTTAAACTCTAGCGGCCAGAGCAATATGAACGTAATATTCAGGATCAGATTGAGTAGGACCATCCATGCTCCCACGCGCACGGGCGTGCGCGTATCCTCGATCGCGTAAAACAGCGGGACCAGCAGCTTGTAGAGACTGAACACGACCAAACCGGGTGCGTAGAACGCCAGGGCTCGCGCCGTGAGGAGACTCGACTGGGCGGTAAACGCTCCGCCCTGCCACGTATACACCAGGTCCACGATCGGGCGCGCCAGGATAAGAAGCCCCATGGCGGCTGGCACCATGACCAGCATCAGGTTGTGCACAGCGACGCGGAAGGTCGCCAGCATATGGGAGCGATCCTCGTGCATAGCCTGGCGCGAGAAGGTCGGAAGCAGCACCGTGCCCAGCGCGGTGGCAAAGATGCCCAGCGGCAGATAGACCAGTCGCTCCGCAAACGTCAGTGCCGCCGGAGCCCACTCCGCGGCCCATAGCGCGAGGATACCGTCCAGACAGAAGTTGATCTGATGAATACCCATGCCCAGTGCGGCAGGCCCCATCAGCAGCAGGATTCGCTTCACTTTTGCGTCCGACCAATCAAAGGAGAGACGCGGGCGCACACCCAGTCGATAGAGGGCGGGCACCTGGATGGCCAGCTGCACCGCCCCGGCCACCAGGACCCCCCAGGCCACGACACTGATCCGTTCGGCCATCGTCGCGCCGACCCTTGCCCCGAGAAACAGGAGCACGGCGATCCAGATCAGGTTGAGGACCACCGGTGTGAAGGCCGGCAGGGCGAAGCGATGCTGTGAATTGAGGATGGCCATGCAGAGAGCCACCATGCAGATGAAAAAGGTGTAGGGCAGCACTATCCGTAGCAGGGGCAGAACGGCCGTCACCTTCTCGCCCCAACTCCCATAGGCGATCGCAACGGAGAGTCCCGCCACACCCAGCAGCACGATCGAGAGCAGCACCACGCCCAGGAGCGTTATGACACGCCCCACGAGCCGGTTGGTTGCATCGAGACCTTCGGTGGCGGTGGTCTTGGTCAGCACCGGCACCAAGGCCGCCGAGAGCGCGCCTTCGCCAAACAGGCGACGAAATAGATTGGGAATACGGAAAGCGACATTGAAAGCCGATATGGCCAGGGTGGTACCAAAGTAGTACGCCATCAGGATTTCACGCAGCAGCCCCAGGATACGGCTCAGGCCCGTGCCCAGGCTCACAGTCATGGTTGATCTGAAGATGCCGTGTTTCATGACGCGCCCAGAATGTCCTGCGCCGCAGCCAGCGCCTCTGCCGCTGTGACGCTGCGCAACGCCTCCTCGGCCACAGCTGATTCGCGCGGGATATCGCGACTACGTCGCTCCGGCGGTGCACCACAGAGAATCCGGTCGTCGCGGCCAAGCGGCCCGGTCAGCTCGGGATCGGTTAGTCCAAAGATGGCGACCACCGGCGTACCAACGGCCGATGCAAGGTGCATCCCGCCGCTGTCATTGGTCAGTGCCAATCGGCACCGCTTCAGGACTGCCGTTAGAACGGCCAGAGAGGTCTGACCCGCCAGGTTAGAGGCGGCGGCGCCCAAGGCGGCGGCAATAGGGTTACAGGCTTCGCGCTCCGACGCCGTGCCCAGGAGCGCCACGCGTACCCCATGCAAGGCGACCAACTGTCGGGCGACGTCTGTAAAGCGATCCCCCGGCCAACGCTTGGACCCGCCCCGCGCCGCGCCGGGCATAACGGCCACCCAAGGCGCGCCCTCCGCGACAGGCAACAAGCGCGCCGCCTCATCCCGGGCCATTTGAGGCGGCACAATGGCGGGCGGTTCAAGCGGCGCGCTGCGATCGAGTCCAAGGAGGGAGAGATACTCCCGCGCCTGGTGCGATCGATCGCCCGTGGCGCGCCCGGCCAGACACTCGGTCAGCAGCGCACGGCGCCAATGCCCGGCCCTACCCCTTCGCTGCGGGATGCGCGCCAGGAAAGGCAAGAGTGCGCTGCGAAAAGAGTTGGGAAAGATGACCGCACGATCAAAGGGCTCTCGGCGCAGGGCCTGCACCGTGGTGCGCATACCGCCGCACCCGTGAGACAGCGGAACAATCGCATCCACGGCAGCATGCATCTCCCATAGCGGCACCATGGCGGGCTTGATCAGCAGCGTCACGTGCGAGTCGGGTGACTGCCGCTTAAGCCGCTGTAGCGCGGGCATGCTCATGATGCTGTCGCCCAGCCAGTTGGTTCCGCATATCAGTAGCCGCTGCATCGAGTCCCCGCCCTACGCCGCCTGGGGCGACCTGAAACATATGCGCGAAATGCACTCCTGAAAATCCTCGGCACCGCTCAAGATCTCGATGTCGACGCGGAGGAAGAAGATCGGTACATCACAACGGTCAAGGCGGGGGAACCGCACGGCATCCTTCTCGGTTGTGATGATGGCCTCGGCACCTTCACGCTTGGCGGCGTTGATGATGTCGATAATCTCCTGCTGTGAGTAGCGGTGGTGATCGGCAAAACGGTGCGTGTCGAGCACCTCAGCGCCGCGACGCCTGAGCTCCTCCTCAAAACCGACCGGCATCGCGATGCCCGACATGGCGACCACCCGCAGCCCCTTCAGGTAGTCCAACTCGTGACGCTCCGAGGAGGATACATGCGTCAGGTAGCGCGCGGTGTGGCGACACTCGATAATTTCAGCCGTGGGGTTCAGCTTGCGCAGGCGGGCGCGTAGGGCTTCGGCTCCGGTGCCGTTCGACTTGGTGATGAAGATAAAGCTGGCGCGACTAATGTTTCGAATCGGTTCGCGCAAGATACCACGCGGCAAGACATGCTCATTGCCGAAGGGGTTGGTCCGATCAACCAAGACGATATCAAGGCGATGCTTGAGCGCCATATATTGGAATCCATCGTCCAGCACCAAGGTGTCGCAACCTAGCTTGTTGATGGCAAAGCGCCCTCCCTTGACTCGGTCTTTGTCCACAATGACGGCCACATCGGAGAGATTTGAGGCCAGCATATAGGGTTCGTCGCCACTCATGGCCGAGTCGAGCAGAAGCTTGGAGCCATCTGTTACCACGCGCGGTGGACGTCGGCGATCCCGCAGCAGGAGGCGATCAGCGATGCGACTGCCCAGCGGCGGTTGGGTCTTCTTGTAGCCACGACTCAGAATGGCTACGCGCCGACCCGCTTTTTGCAGCTCACGCGCAAAAATCTCGACGACGGGTGTTTTGCCTGTGCCCCCCACCGTCAGATTCCCGATACTGATGACTTGGCACCCCAAGTTGTTGGGGCGGAAGAGCCCTTTCTGATAGAGGAAGAGACGCACGCCTACGATGAGTCCGTAGACCCGCGACAGCTCTTTCAAGACGCGCAGCAACAGTCGCACGCGCCGACCATGCCCCTGATCAGCCCCTTCGCGACCGATCAGCTTCACCAGCCCCTTCTCCGCTTGTTCAAATCGTTCCAGCATGAATCTGTCCTTACGGGGCTAGGCCGTACACGCAGGGAGGATACCGAAGTCCGGTATCTCGCCCTGGTCGCGGAAGGCTTTGGGCCCCATATGGAGCGCCGACTGGAAAGTGCGGTGAAGATGCAGACTGCTGCTGAAGCCTACGGCCACTGCAACTTCGTGAATTTTCATCTGGCTATGTTTCAGAAGTGAACATGCCTTGGCCGTACGAATACGAGCAATCTCATCCTGCATGGTTCTCCCCACATGATCATGAAAGAGCGTCTGTAGACGACGTCGCGTTACGGAGACATGTTCCGACACCCGCTCCACGTTAATGGGCTCGGAGTAATGGCTCCAGATAAAGCGCAGCGCGCGAGCGGCGTGTAGGTTGGGCACCGCCACGAGGTCGGACGAGGCCCGCGTCTCTACCTCACCCGGGTCGATCCTGCGGGGCATCTCGGGCGGTGGAACACCATCCATCAGCTCATCCAGTAGGCGGGCGGATTCGTAACCGAGCTTCCACGTACAGGTTTCAACGCTTGATACCGGGATCGCCCCGCTCTCACAAAGCATGGGGTCGTTTTCGGCACTAACGACCGCAATTTCCTCCGCAGCCTCCGCTTCGGCCTGGAATCCCTCCATACGCTGTAGCTGAAACGGGGTCCAGCCGCGGTGGTAGAATGCCAGAGTCCGATGTCCACGCTCAAGCAGATGACGCGCCGCGCGCCGCCCGATCAACTCCTCGTTGTAGTAGACGCGCGGCAGGGGCAACACGTCGACATGCTCAAATCCAACGGTGGGCACGTCCAGCGCCCGCGTGAAATCAATGATGTCCTGGCGGAAAGAGTGGCGACACAAAGCGCCATCGGCGCGCTTTCCGTGGGGCAACACTCCTGAGTAGGCCATCATATTGTCCAAGATCCAGTTGGCCTTGTGCGCGTAGGCCACAACTCCCTCATGCAGCGCGTGGACATTCTGGGCGAGCAGGAAGAGCACGCGACGTCGTTGTGGCATCAATTCACTCCCATCAGGCCATATATCGAGTTTAATCGGATCAAATATTTCCTGAAACGATATTTTAAATACATAAAACAGTCAACGTCCATCCTTCGTGCGACCACATATACGAATTGCGCCACATTAAATGTTACCGAA
>JABMPJ010000118.1 GCA_013203785.1 Lentisphaerota bacterium
ATGCACACCTTGCCCACTTCGATGTTCGATGTTGGGTGTTCGATGTTGGATGTTCGAAATAGTTTACCCACGCAATGTAGCGAAGCCCCGGATATTTCATCAGTAGTCATTGCCCACGAAGCCCTTATCAACAGAGAAGAATCCGTCGTGCCTAGGATGTCTCTTCCGTGGGACCTGCGATGGCACGGCATTTGATCCTTGGATAGTCCGTGGTGGACAGTGGATAGTAATCCCCCCGCGCCAGACTAAGGGAGTACAACGCATGAAACCATTCCGCGACACCTTGCCGCCTCTCACACCCATCACCATGGGCACGGGCGGCGCAACCGACCCCGCCAACCCGGACCAGCACACGGTCGTCCGCCGGGCCATGGAGTCCGGCATCGGGTTCCATGTAGCCGACTACGGCGGGGGTGTCTACACCGTGCTGGAACGGGCGTTCAAAGAGGCGCCGAGCCAGGTGCCCCACTGCATTTTTAAATTGGACGGCTTGGGACCGGACCTTTTCCGCGCCTCGGTTGAAGACGCGCTGAAGCGTACCGGTGTCAAGCGCATCGACATCGGGCAGATCTGCGGCAATCCCGTGGGGGTAGAAATGGAACCGCTCGCGGAAGCCATGGTTGCCGCCAAGGACGAGGGTCTCGTCGGCAATTACATCATGGATGTGGTCTGGACCTACTCCCCAAAGGTGATCGCAGCCCTACAGGATGATCTCTTTGACGGCTACATTTTCTATTATAGCCCCACCGAGCGTCAGGTGAGCGAAGAAGCCAACGATCTCATGATCACACGCCACGCCAATGCGCTGGCGATGCGGACCTTCGGCGGGCGGGATGGCGCGAACTACATGACCGCGGCCGACGGATCCCCTATTCGCGCTAAACTCGAGGCCGCCTACGAGGCGTCCGGCTGCCTCAGCCGTGTCGAGTTTTGCGTGCGCTTCCCTCTCAGCCTGCCGCACGTGCGCACCACGATTGGGAGTACCGGCAACCTCGGGCATCTAGAGGCCTTCCTCGAAGCAGGTCGCGATGCTAAGCCCCTGCCCCAGCCGATCATCGATCAGATCTTGGCGCTACACCGTGCGCAGGACGACGAGCGCGCTCATCACCCCTGAGGATCGTAGTCCTTCGCTTTTCCAGGCCACTCACCTGCGACCGGCTTGAAGATGCCTCTGACCGGTGGAGAGCATAGAAGAACCCAGGCCCTGAGTCAGAATGCGGAACGGCCGTCGGGCGGTGGAGTACTCGGCGGTGCGCGGTATCTCACGCGTCAGTAGACTTACGGAAGAACCATAGTTTTCATGCGTCTAGATACGGCCAAACTCCAGGTACGCTTCCATAAGTGTGATTACGCTCTCAACGGGTGTATCTGCTTGGATATTGTGAGACGTGCAAAAGATGTATCCGCCATCCTGCTTGGCAATATCTGCAAGGGATTTGATTTCATCCCGGATACTATCCCGCGATCCGTACGGCATGGTCTCCTGAATGGAGACTCCGCCTTGAAAACAGAGGTCCCTCCCAAACGCCTCTTTTAGGCTCGCCAACGACATGCCCTTTGCTTCGGGCTGAATCGACTGCAGGATATCCAGTCCGCACTCGATCATGTCTGGAATGATTTCAACCACGGAGCCACAAGTATGATGCATCGTCCGCGTCTTGTGCCGTTTGATGAGGTTCATGTAGTCGGCAAAGCCGGGCTTGATGAACGTGCGCCACATGTCGGCGCTGATGAGAAGCCCGTTCTGTGCGCCGAAGTCGTCACCGGTCATAACGATATCTATTTTGCCTTTGGCCGCGAGAAGTATTCTTTCGAGGTACTCGAGATAGAACTCCCTGACTTTTCTGAAAACAGTTTCTGCTATCGCCGGGTTGGCCGCAAGATCGAGAAAGATGGACTCTGTACCACGTAAATACATGGCGGGTTTGAACTGGGCAACGCGGTTCAATCGGTCGCCCATGAACACCACAACACGATTTCCCTGCAGGACAGCGTCGCACTGCTTCTCGACAACATCATAGTCAAACATGTCTGGATTCGGCCAATGGTCGTAGGCTTCAATATCTGAAGGACTTTGCGACATGCTCAAAGGCGCCATGGTCACCTCGCTGTAAGATTCAGACTGTCCGCCCGATCCGGAGGCAACCGCGGCACGCTTCACGCCCCAGATGTCTTCCCCCTGCGACAAGTCAGGGCCGGTATAGGTTGGACCTTCGATGTAGCGAAGATCCACGTCATAATCGTCCAGGAACTCCACGTACGGTTTGCCGCACTGGGTTTCCAAGTGCTGGGCCACCGCAGTGGTTGCCCAGAAATCTATTGGAACCCTGTCGCCACGTCGGTGTTCAAGGGCCAGAAATGTTCGATCACGTGAATTCATCTTTTCTCCTTATGCCCCCGCTGGTTCTGTCAATAATTCTGCCCCGGCTGTGCTTCTTCGCTACTTTGCGTGGGTAAACACTCCCCGATTCGC
>JABMPJ010000119.1 GCA_013203785.1 Lentisphaerota bacterium
AAATCCGCTTGTCCGGTTCTGAGAGGGGTAGGGGTACAACTATGATCAGGAAGAAATATTGTGGCACCGCCGCGAAAGCAGGCGGCAACGGAGAAGACAAACCTCATCCTAAGATCACGGGAGTCCCCTGCCTACTCAAAACGCGCTGTCTCGGATTTACACCGGTGAACGGCACTATTAAACCAACCTCTCCGCACCCCACAGACATACTACTGAGCTAACATCGTGCCCAAGGAACATGCAGGCTGGCAAGCCTAAAAAGATGTTGGGATCTCTCCGCGTATGGTCTTTCTCTTTGGCCCTTCCTCGGTCCGGCCACGAGAGACCGTGGCCCTCCAACGCACCTGTATTCGGCAATGCTCAGATGTTCTAACCCTGGAGGGACGCGCTTTGTCGCGTCCGTGGCTTGATCTACCCTTCGCCCTCAATAGCGGCAAGGACTGCGGCGACGACGTCATCGGCGCACATGCTGGTGGAGTCGATCCTGTGGGCGTTGGGGGCCACCTGAAGTGGATCCATCTTGCGGCTGCTGTCAATCAAGTCCCGCCGTTTGAGCGAGGCACCCACGGCGGCTTCGTCGAGCGGCGATTGGCTCTCCGCCATCTCGCGGTGACGACGTCGCGCTCGCTCTTCCGGCAAGGCATCGAGATAGAACTTGTGGGGGGTATCAGGGAAGACGGCCGTACCGATATCGCGCCCCTCCATGACGAGGGGGCCCAGCGCCACCATCTCGCGAAGCCACGTCACAACCTGAATGCGCACGCCAGGCATCGCGGCGATGGGACTGACGGCATGATTCACCGCGTGCGTCCGTATGGCGTTGCCGGGCGCCGCACCATCAACCGTGAAACCGACGGCCCCATCGCAGGCCGAAAAACGCATGCTCAACAGCCCCAACATCCGCATAACCGCTTCGCTATCATACACATCCACACCGCGCTCAAGTGCTGCCCAGGTGATGCCACGGTAGACCGCTCCCGAATCCACATAGAGGGCATCCAGGGCCAAGGCCACCCGCCGGGCCACGGTCGACTTTCCTGATGCTGCCGGACCATCTATGGCAACAATTCCGTTCATAACATCATCTCCTGGCTGACCTCAACTAGCGTCCATGCGAACTGACCCTCTTCAGGTGCTCCCAGAATTGGGGGTAGGATGTAGCAATACAAGCGGTGTTCACGACCTCGACCGAAGACTGGGCAAGCAGGCCCAGCACCGCGGCGGACATGGCAATACGGTGATCGCCCTGACTATCAATGCGGGCACCGCCACCGATCGTCCCGCCGGTGATGGTCATGCCGTCAGGAGCTTCCTCAACCTGCACGCCCACGGCCCGCAGCATGGCGACCGTCGTCTTAATGCGATCGCTCTCCTTTACGCGCAGTTCGGCCGCATCACGAAACACCGTGACCCCCCTCGCCATGGCCGCAGCAACGGCCAGAATCGGCAACTCATCGATCAAATTGGGGATCTCGTCGCCCTCCACGACCGTGCCCTGCAACTGGGTGCCGCTAACCGTGACGAGCCCTATCGGCTCACCCGCTTCGCCCCCATCGCCCTGATTGGTCGCCGTAACGCTTAGTCCTGCCCCCATGCGATCAAGCACATCCAGCAGAGCGGTACGGCGCGGGTTCAGACCAACCTCACGTATGGTCACACACGATCCGGGCCGACAGGCGGCCGCTACCAGCCAGAAAGCGGACGACGAGAAATCGCCGGGAACCACAATGTCGCACGCGTCGAGCTGCGGACCGTAGATGCCATACCCTTCGAGCGAGACACACACGCCGTCTACTTCAACCGGTACGCCCATCGTACGCAGGAGACGCTCGGTGTGGTCGCGCGTGGGGCGCGGCTCGATCACGGTCGTGAGCCCGTCGGCATACAGACCTGCCAAAAGCACACACGATTTTACCTGGGCCGAGGCGACAGGCAGCGGGTAGGTGATCGCATGGAGCGGGTTCCCGCCCACGCGCAGGGGGGCCGTGCCCTGCTCCCCAGATAGCTCTATATGAGCGCCCATCAGTTCGAGCGGCTCCTTGAGCCGCCGCATGGGGCGCGAACAGAGCGAGGCATCCCCCGTCATCTCTGTCTCGAAGGACTGACCAGCCAGCAGCCCGGCCAATAGACGAATACCGGTGCCGGAGTTTCCCAAATCAATCGGACCAGATGCTGAATGAAACGTGCCGCCCGTACCGGTGACCGTTACCTCCGTATCATCGCGCTCCACCCCTGCGCCGAGCGCTTCAACGGCCGCCAGCGTATGCAGGCAGTCTTCACTGGCCAGAAACCCGCTGATGGTAGAGGTGCCACTCGCCAAAGCCGTCAGCATGGCGGCACGATGCGATACACTCTTGTCACCGGGCACGCGCAAGTCACCTATGATGTGAGAACAGGGCGATACAGTTATGGAGTCTACGGGCGTCATATACAGTTACTCCGAGCCTAACACCATGAGCCGCCGGGTACGGCACTCATCCAGAAAATCGTGCACGCCTTTGTCGTCCTCCTCCGCAATGAGCTGGCGCAAGGTGTCGACCGACGCCGCGAAAGCGGCAAGCTCAACCTGGATCGCAGCGCGATTGGTCCGCACAATATCGTGCCAGATCTCGGCCGAGCCGGACGCAATGCGCGTCGTGTCACGAAAGCCGGTGCCACAGAGTGGTGCAATCTCATCTGCGGTTCGGCAGACTGAGCCTGCGAGGGCGGCGGCCACAAGGTGCGGCAGATGGCTGGTCCGGGCCACAAGCGCGTCGTGCCGCTCTGCGGTCATGGTCTCCACGCGAGCGCCCAGCAACTCCCAAAAGGCCACCACACGAGCAACCCCTTCCGGTGTGTTGTCGGCCGCCGGAGTGACCACAACCGTGGCATCGCTGTAGAGATCTTCACGGGAGGCCTCGATGCCACTCTCCTCAGAGCCGGCAATAGGATGACTCCCAACAAACTGCACTCCCAACCCCCACAGCACGGGGTCAATCTCCACAATGACATCTTGCTTGGTACTCCCCACATCGGTCAGTACCGCACCAGCCTGGAGCCCCGACAGGCAGGCACGTGCCATCTCGCCTAGCTTGAGGACGGGTACACAGAGAACTACCAGATCGGACCCCCGTGCCGCGTCGGACGGGCTCACGGCCACAAAATCAACCGCACCCATCGTCAAGGCCGCTTCGCACGTTTCGGCACGACGGGCGTAGCCGACCACACTAATATGTGGGGCCCGGCGTTTCAGCGCCAACCCCAGCGAGCCCCCCATGAGCCCGAGTCCTATAATTCCGATTTGTTTCACGATGCGCCTCCCGTGACTGCGGCCAGGGCCTGCAGGCATTTTTCGTTCTCTGCGTGCGTGCCGATGGTGACACGAATATGGTGCGGCAGTCCGTACCCATCCATTGGCCGCGTAATAACGCCCTCTTTCTGTAGCGCGCTGAAGGTTGAGCGTCCAGCGCCGACTTCGACGAGCATGAAATTCACCACGGTGGGCACCCAGGAGAGTCCGAGCGCGGCGAGGCCCGTCTCGAACTGGGCAATGCCGTCGCTCACCAGCGCCCGCGTGCGCGACACATGGTCCGTGTCCGCCAGGGCAGCCCGCGCCGCCGCCTGCGCCATCGCGTTGACGTTAAAAGGCTGGCGCACGCGGTTGAGCAGTGCGATGCAAGGCTCGGGTGCGATGGCGTAGCCGATACGCAGTCCAGCCAGACCGTACGCCTTGGAGAAGGTACGCAGGACGATGACGTTGCGCCCCTCGCGGACGTATTTCAGCGTATCCGGCTGGAGGGAGGGATCGAGCAGCTCGATATAGGCTTCGTCAAAGCAGACCACGACATCCGGAGAGACCTGTTCCATGAACCGGTCAATCTCATCCTGCGATACCATGGTTCCTGTGGGATTGTTGGGATTCGCCACAAAAACCAACCGGGTCTCCGGCGTGACCGCCTTCGCCATGGCCTCAAGATCGTGTGTGTAGTTTTGCATCGGTACGGTGATCGTCCGCGCGCGTGCGGCCATCGCCACGAGCCGATACACCACAAAGGCACACTGTGACATGACGATGTTGCTGTTCTCGTTCAGAAAGACATGCCCCATCAACTCGATCAGCTCGTTGCTGCCGGTACCGGGCAAAATTTGATCGGGCCTCACATCGAGAGCGGCAGCGAGATCGGCTTTGAGGTAGTAGGCACCACCATCGGGATAGAGATGCATGGAGGTGGCGGCATCGCGCATGGCAGCAATGGCTTTGGGCGAGGGACCGAGAGCGTTCTCGTTGGAGGCCAGCTTAATGATCTCGGCACTGCTATCGAAACCGAGCTCGCGCGCGACCTCCTCGATAGGACGACCCGGCTCGTATACCAGGAGGTCATCAATCCATGGATTGGCACTGTCACTGAAGGATGTCACGGAACCTTCTCATCGTCGTAATCCTCGTCCTCATCGTCGTCGTCATACTCGCCATCGTCGTCGTCCTCGTCGGCCTCATCCTCAGCTTCGTCCTCAGCAGGGGAATCATCGGGTGCATCGGACAGGTCGGGATCGACCTCTGGATCGGACTCAGCCTGCGGGCTTTCATCAGCCTCGGACTCTGATACCTCGATAGGCTCGTCAGCCTCTTCGGCTAGCGCCAGCTCGTTGACCGGGCGCGCCTCCTCCTGGGCCGTTGCGACCGAGACGGCGGCATCACGCCGCTTCAGCATGGGATTGACCTGCTCCAGTTGAGCGAGGTCCTTGAGGCCGAAATGCTCCAAAAAGAAATGGGTCGTGGCATACATGAAAGGACGACCGGGAAGCTCGGAGCGGCCGGCGATCCGAATAAGCTGCATTTCGAGCAATTTGCGCAGGACGTGATCGATACTCACGCCGCGAATCCCCTCGACCTGCCCCTTCGTAATGGGCTGCCGGTAGGCAATCACAGCGAGCGTCTCGAGGCCGGGCTGCGAGAGCCTGCTCGGCTTGCCCTTGTCCAGCAAATGGCGCAGCCACAGGCCGCACTGCGGATCGCTCTGGTAGCGGAAGCCGCCAGCCACTTCGGCGATATGGATGCCGGCCTGGAGCTGGTCCAGCTCGACGATCAACCGCTCCAGCGCCTGGGCAATCTCCGCCTCCTTGATGTTGGCATAGACATGGGCGGGGCCCTCGGCCTCCTCCCCCACGCCGCGCAAGGTGCGCTGCATCTCCTTGATCGACAGGGATCGATTGGCCCCGAAGATCATGGCGCCGATGATCTGCTTAAGATCTACAATCTCTTTTTCGTTCGTTTCCACGATCCGCTCACCTGTGTTCCTGTTCCATCTCTAACTCTAACTCCGACTCCCCATCCTGCCACTCACTGGCCTCCGACTCATCCATATCCGCTGCTTCAATGGTGATATCACCAAAACGGTCTCTTTGTACCACGTCAACCTGCCGTATACGAATAAGCTCAAGAAGTGCCAGAAAAGTGCACACAATTTCCTGACGTGAGCTCATGTCACTGAAGAGTTCAAAGAACCGCGTGGGGGCGCCGCTTCGCATCCGCACCAGAATGGCGTCAATTTTCTCCCCAACCGTGAACTGCTCGGCAAAGATCTCACCAAGCTCCTCTTTGGTGGCGCGCTTGAGGACTTCGTTGAAGGCGGATATTAGGTCAAAGATATTGACGTCCTGAATGGAGAGCCCCGGCTCTTCGGGATCGAGGAGGACGCCGTTGCCGCTGTGCATAAAAGCATCGGACTGCAGGACTTCCCACTCGTGCAGGTGAGTGGCCGCATCCTTAAACTTCTTGTACTCGACCAACTGGCGAACGAGCTCCCAGCGCGGATCATCGTCCTCGTCCTCATCGGGAAGGTCGGCCCGCTCTTCAACCGGGAGCAGCATACGGCTCTTGATCATCATAAGCGTGGCGGCCATCACAATGAACTCGCCCGCGATGTTCAGATCCAGCATCCGCATCACGCCGAGGTATTCCATATACTGCGTAGTGATGCGTTCAATCGGTATGTCATAGACGTCGATCTCATCCTTGCGGATGAGATAGAGCAAGAGGTCGAGCGGTCCCTCGAAGACCTCCAGATCCACCTTGTAGTCGTCTTGGGCTTCAGTGGTCATGATAGATCCCGGACGGCGGTCATTCCAACCCCATGGCTTGGCGCGCAGCCTGCAGGGTCTGACGAGCCTCGTGGCGAGCTTTCTCGGCACCGCGTTGTAGGATCGACTCTACTAAATCAGGTTGGGCCGCCAACGCTTCACGTTTGGCCCGGAACGGCTCGAAATAGGCCCACATCTTCTCAAAGAGCGCCTTCTTGGCGGTGCCATACCCAAAACCACCGATGCGATACTGATCCGCCATCTCCTGCTGCTCGGCCTCGTTCGCGAAGAGCTTGTAGAGCGCGTAGACATTGCATGTGTCCGGATTCTTAGGCTCGTCCAGTGGCGTACTGTCGGTCACGGTCCGCATGATCTTGGCGCGCGTCTCTTTCTCACTCCCGAACAGCTCGATGTGGTTGTTATAGGATTTGGACATCTTCTGGCCATCGATACCAGGAACTACGGCGACATCATCTTGGATCGACGGCTCGGGAATCGTAAAGACTGGGGCATACTGGTTGTTGAACTTAATCGCAATATCGCGCGTCACCTCCACATGCTGCTTCTGGTCGCGACCGACCGGCACCACATTGGATTGCACCGCCAGGATGTCGGCAGCCATCAGGACCGGATAAGCGAAGAGCCCATGCGAGGGGGCGATGCCCTTGGCGGTCTTGTCCTTATAGCTGTGGCAGCGTTCCAGCAATCCCATCGGCGTCACGATGGAGAGCAACCAAGCCAGCTCGGTTACCTCGGGCACATCGCTCTGCCGGAAGAAGACCGTCCGCTCAGGATCGAGCCCGCACGCCAGAAAATCCAGCGCCACATCCATCGACGAGGCCCGCAGCACGGCCGGATCACTCACCGTCGTCAGGGCGTGGTAGTTGGCAATAAACAGGTACGCCTCACCGCGCTCCTGCAGCTCAATCGCCGGGCGCATCATACC
The DNA here is from genome assembly GCA_013203785.1 of Lentisphaerota bacterium. GTDB lineage: Bacteria > Verrucomicrobiota > Kiritimatiellia > UBA8416 > JABMPJ01 > JABMPJ01. The sequence goes on from JABMPJ010000119.1 coordinate 7,007, forward strand.
GAAGTAGTTACCCAAATGCAGTTTGCCCGAAGGCTGAATACCAGAAAGAATCCTCATACCGTCCCTGTTCCCCTCAAAAAGTTCCTCGCACAATACCGCAGGCCCCGCATCAGATCAAGCCCAGCGCCGAGTTGAGTCTGCCTCGTTGCGACCCAAAGTGGGCAATCACGTCATGACGACGGGGGCAGATCTGTGTGGAAAATGTCGATCTGGAGGCATGTGAGTGGCAAAAAGGACAGTAAGGTGGGAGGTCAAGTGCGTATTGGCGATTGGCATATCACAACCTTACGAATATAGTCATATCAGATTGGCGTTGTGCTTCCGTATCCGCGTCAAACATTGTTTTGATCTAAATGGGCATGAGTACTATCAGAACGTAACCGCGGCACCACCCGCCGCGGGTGGAATTCAGCATGGGACATCGATCCACTATCTGTCGACTCAAGGATGTCGCCGAGGCGGCGGGTGTGTCCATCCCCACGGTCGCGGGTATCCTCAATTCGGGCGATCAACGCTACAGCGCAGCCACACGGAGCAAGGTTCGTGAGGTCGCCGAGCATCTTGGATACCGCCCCTCTCGCATGGCGCAAACGATGCGCAGCGGTAAGAGTCACACCGTCGGCCTGATATGCCAAATATGGCCACACCAGACCGCCGCCGATCGGGTGGTGGCACTGGGACACGCCTTCAGTGAGGCGGGGTACGACCTTCTGCACATCGACCCCTCTCTGCATGCCCACAGCTTGCGCACCGCCTGCCACAACATGGTTGATGCGCGAGTCGCCGGCGTGGTCGTGGCAGTGATGAGAGACGACTTGGGTGAAGAAGATATGGATCTGTTCCGGGCCGCCCGGATTCCGGTTGTACTCCTGAGCGCTCAATCCATGCGTTCAACCCCGATGGTCTGTCCTGATGTGCGGAGGGGAATCCATGACGTCACCCGGCACGTGATTGACAGAGGTTGCTCACATATCGTCTACGCCGGATCTCCGTTTGTCGACTGGCAACGCGAGGACCGTTATTGGTCGGTGATCCAGCGGGTACTGGGATTCTGCGATGCCATAGACGCGGCGGGGGGCTCGATCGCAGGCATCGAGGCTGTGCCGAAAGCTATACGAGATCTCTACGGACATTCCGCAAAGCAGGCACGGTGCCATGGCGAAGTGCTTGCCGCGACAGCTCCATCTATGGACGACCCCTACGAAAGCGGGCGGAGTATCACCGAGCAGATCCTCGCCCGCAAAGACCGCCCAGATGCCCTCGTCTTCAGTAACGATTACATGGCCATCGGCGGCCTGGGCGCCTGTCAGCGCGCCGGACTGCGCGTGCCTGAAGACATAGCCATCACCGGCTTCGACAACACCTCACTGGGCCGCGCCATCGTCCCGTCGCTAACCACGGTGGCACAGCCCACTGCAGCGATGGCAAAGGCTGCCGCCGAGCTGCTGCTTGCGCGCATGACCCACCCCTCGCTGGATGCCGACGACCGCGTGATACGGCTGCCCTGTGAACTGGTCGTGCGTGAATCGGCCTGATCAGAAGTAGAGCTTCACATAGTCGGTCGACTCGAGAGGCATGCTGAAACGGACCTGATTGGCCTCGGTAGTGAAACCAAGCTGGCCTTGGTAGATCGTCTCGATACGTTTGACGGGGCGATCGATTCGCACAGTGAATGCGACGTCAGCCAGCGGTGAAAGCGTGTAGTTTGCCAAGGGGATGACCATCCCTTCCTCGCAGGTCATGTAGATGGCGTCGACCAATGGGACGCTACAGGTGACCGGTGGATTGACCCCGGCCGCGCGGACGGGAGCGAGTATGGCGTCACGGACCGCAGCAGGATAAGCCCACGGGTTATCTGAGGCGGCGAGACGGCTACGATCTGCGGCTGATATGGACTGAAGCGTGTCCTGCGCCACATTCTGTTGTGCGTCCAGCCCGTCGATACCGACTGGCGCCTCATTCTCAACCTGTTCCGTGAGAGCACGTCGGGCCACAATGGCCTGACGAATGTAGTCCAGGGAAGGCAGGAATCCGGAGCAGGTGACCCTCCCCTTCCCTGCCGTGCCGCGCACCCATGCTGGTGAGCCGTCCTTGAACGTCCCCAAGACCTCTGCGTTAGGGCGCGGAGTGAGGGCTTGTTTTACCGAGAGTACATCCATGGCCGTCGCGCCAACTGTCACCCTGTCCTGGGGCGTGAGTGTGTACATGTAGCGACCGGAAGATTGGTATGGTTGATGGAGCATCAGATCTGCCCGGACAGCTGGCAGCAGCTCATCAAGCGCATGCAGTGGGCGGTTGTATTCATCGCGTGAGGCGGCACCGGCGGTGACAGAGAGGACACCGCCCTCACGCACCCACGCCGCCAGCCTGTCGGCGGCGGCACGCGTCAGGTTTGGGCCCGAGAGATAGCAGACATCGTAGCCGACGAGTAGGCCGCCTGCCACTTGGTCTTCGGAGAGAAAGTCGACCGGTATTTGAGCATGCGTCAGGGCCATCCAGGTATGCATTCGATTGAAGCCATAGGCGTAGTTCTGCCCTACCTCCCAGATGTCGGTCGAGGAGGAGTAGAGGATCGCTACTTTGGCCGGCGCGGGCATGGCGGGAAGCAGGAGATCCTCTGCGCCGCCTATCTCCCTGTTGATCTCGGCGTAGGCACCCCACGTTTCCGGCTTCGCTTGCCAGGCTGTACTACGCCACGTGGGCCCGCCTTCATGTGATCCCCAGTAGACCCCATAAAAGAAGCTCTTGAGGATCTTTGCGCCGCGTGCGACGTTGCCGGCGGCCTTGAGCTTCACGTCCAGGGGGCGCCGGTTGGCGTACGCAATAAGATAGTGCCCAATGACCTGCTTATGTTTGCGGGCGGCCGCGCGCATCAGATCCACATTGTAAGCGGCGCATTGGTAGCTGGAGGAACCATTGGCCCAATCCTCGCCCCATATCGAGTTCTGGCTCTCGTCGTCAAGCAGCTCAAAGTAGTCGACGCCCTGACTGTAGAAGTTGCCGCAGTATGTGGCTCCGTCGCTGAAGTTGACGTTGACGGGAAGCTCGCAGCCGATGGCCGCCTGGATTTCACGCCCCTGGACCGCCATGAAATCGCCCAGCGCCTGGGTGCGAAACCGCTGGCTAAAATAGTAGAGCGCGGGGAAGGCGTCGGCTTGGTCGCGGGTAACCGGATGAACTGAAGGCCAGTCGTCCACAAGGAGATCCTGGGGGGAGAGGCCCATCTTTCGGAGCCAGGCACGCATGGCGTCATGGTAGGCCTCGTCCGCCGCCATGAATTCAAGCGGTTGGCCGGTTGGCTCATCCATCAGCATACAGTAGACCACGTTGGTGGCCGCCGTCCCCTTCTCGATAAGACCGGAGGCATGCTTGGCCGCGGCGGTCTTGATGGCTTCTACATCCGGCTGGGCATAGGAGCCGTTGAACATCTTCCAAGCCCCGTGGATCTTCTCAGGTCGGGTCCAGTTGGAAAAGCCAAAGTGACTGAGCGTCTTACGTTCACGATCAGTGATAGCCTGATCGACCGGAGCGTCGTAGCCACGGACCGTGGCCGTGACGAAGAGAGGGAAACGTTCCGGGAACTTGCCTATCTTCGGCCAATCATAGGCATCGGCGATACGCCCGGTTTCTTCCGCGAACTCGCGGTCACGCTTGAGCCGCCTACGGTTCTCTTCCGTCGACAGGTCAGGTGGTGCAACAACCACCAGCCCGTTGGGCGAGCTGGCGACCTCCATCGTGCGGACAATCGCCGCTTCGGAAGGGGCCGTGGCAAACTCATATGTGGCCTTCATACGCTCGGCGCGGTCCTGGTAGGCGTAGCGCACGGTGAAACTGAGTATGGCGCCAGTGTCCTGGTGGAGCGTACGAGTGATATTGCACCAGGGCGTCTGCTCACCGCCCCGCATCAAGGATTCCTTCTGAGGACGGGTGCCTTCCCCAAAGCCTGTCGAGGACAGATGATAGTGCCCATACCAAGGGGCATGGTAGTGGTCCGCAAAGATGTGGATGTAGGCGGGCTTCTCATAGCCCTCGCCAAGGGTCACGCGTAGATAGGTCTGCTCCCCGTAGTCCTGGACATTGGGCGTTACCTCGAGATCTGAAGAGAGAAAGACGCAGTCCACCAAGCGCACGTACCCGGTGCAGTTCTTCTGTTCATACTTACTGAGGACGAGCGCGGTGGGACCCGCAGGAAGGTCCACCTCAAACGAGTCCCACAACCATGTTCCCCTACGGGTATTCGCGCGCACGTCGAGGTCGCAAAACTTCCCGCCCAGCTCTTGCCCGCCGGACTCGGCCGCCAGACGGAACGCCCCACGCCATTTGTTAAAGTAGTTGTGTCGCACCCAGACGCGATAGCGACCGGCCTGCTCAATGGTCACTGTATGCCGCGCCGTGTCGGTCACGTCGCCCGCCGCACCCGACAGAGCCACCAGCCGGGAGGCCGTGCTGTTATCAACGGCCTTCCATCCACCCGCAGCAGATACAAACGACTCCGCTTCTATAAAATGGGTCTCGCCCCAAGCCTGAGTCGTAAGGAGCATCAGCAGGGCGGCGGTATGCAGGGCTGTTTTCATAGGATTCCCATCATGGTGCTACGAATGCGGTCTCGGGAGAATCATACGTCACCATCAGCTCTTTGAGGTAGACATCCTGACGGGGAACCGGTTCGTATTGGGTTAGATAGAGTACGCGCTGCGGCATCGTCACAACGAGCTTCTTGAACGTGAGCGGGTACGTCACGACACCATCGCCGCTGTATCGCCACTGGCTACTGTAAGGCCAATGGTACTGCTCGCCCGGATACTGGCCCGGCAGCGGGAAGCGTAGATAGCGCCAGCCCTCGAAGTTGATCGCACTGCGCTGCCAGGGATCGTCCGTGTTCCAGTCCGACGCGTTGGCGCTCTTCAGGTCGTCATAGCCTTCCTTGCCCAGGGCGTCCTGCAGCCAGCGGGTGGGTTCGCCGGATTGTTCGGCCCCCAGCGAGATCCAGCGTTGGCCGGAGGCATCCTCCAGTTCGAAGTAGATGTGCCCCCACCCTCCATTGCCGTTCACCATGAGTCCGATCTCGGTCGGCTTACGGGGGATCTTCACGCCATTCTTGTGGCGTAGCACGGAGTACGCCTGCAGGTAGGAGGGCTCCTCGGTGGGTGGCGACGCCACACGCAAAACATTCGATTCCCCCTCAAAGCAGAGGGTCTCGTTGTAGGCGAAATCGCCTTGGCGGCGCGGCTCTGCGAAGTTGTATGTCTCCAGCTCCAGACTGCGGTCCGTCTCGACGGTCCAGTCGCCGAGGGTATCCAGCGCAGAGATTAGGAACGTCCGGCCATCGGGTCTTCCTACCATGCGGGGCACGCCGAGCTCGATGGAAACAATGGTGCCTTTTGTCTGTAGGAAGAGAGGGGCACTGGAGACGGTGATGCAGGTCTGTCCGCCTTCGTCAGTCAGTGGCGTGGCATTCCCCATCAGATCCATCGCTGATGCGTCTCCCAGCACACCCGTTGCCGTCAGTTCGCGTGTGCCTCGCAGGGTCCAGAGACAGGTCACGTAGTCACCCACCGGTCGGCTGAACTGCATCGCATAGACCACGGGTGAGCCCGTTGGAACGACATGATCAAACACGGCACCGTCCAACATCAGCGTCATCGTGGCCGTGGCCACATAGGACGGCTTCGGCCTCACATGCGGTCGGCCATAACAGAGCCCTGAAGCACCCCAGTTGCTGAAGTAGTAGCTGTTCCCGACATCAGTGATGCAACCACCGCGAATGATCGGGATCCGCCAGGCCAGCGAATGCATCATATGACGCACAAACTGCTCCGCCTGCGTCTTCAGACTCAGGTTGCCGGGGTTCGTTGAGGGGTAGCACATCTCGTAGCATTGCCGTAGGGGCGTGTTCGTGTAGCCATAGTGATCCAGTAGCGTCCGATCCATCCACAGTCCGGCATTGTTGGCCACAAAATCCAGTGGCTGGGTCTCTGGCATACGCATGAAATTGCCCGCTTCGTTTCCTCGTGATCCCAACAGCTCGGCAGGAAACTTGCGTTGCAGGAACGCCTCCAGGAGGTGGGGCGCCCCGTTACCGAAGTAGATCTCGGTGTCCGGATACAGCTGGCGAATCTGTGTGCTCGTCTCCATAGCGGTCTGCCACAAATTGGTAAACTTGGCCTGCTCCTTCTCGTCAAACACATAGGCCGATCGCCCGCTGAAGAGATCAGGCGTGCGCGTGACATGCGCTCCCGAAATCGCGGTCTCGTGAAAAATCATGAGCCGTTCAGGAGGAAAGCGATCCGCACCCTTGAGCCAGTCGGTCAGGTTCGTGACCATCGCGGGCGTGGGTTTGAAATCGGCACCAGGCAGCACGCCATAGCGGGCACGTTCAACTTCCGAAAAGTTGAACATCCCGTAGCGCAAACCCGCCTTCACATACAACGGTCCGACCCGATCTGCGTCGTCGGGTGTGAAATGTCCACCGCAGAAATCCCACGTGCCGAACGGGGAGCGGTCCCGATGACGGCGCGTATCAGACGGCAGAAGCGCAAAGGTTGTGCGACGACTCAGATAGGCGCGGCGGTTAAGCATGACGTCTATTTTCAGCTCGTGATAGCCACGCTTGGGAACCGGCACTGGAAGTGCTATCTCAGCGATCCCCTGTCGATCGAAGAACAGGTTCGTGACGAGCGTCTCATGGATGCCGCCGTAATAGTCGGTTGCCGTGGCGCGAAGATCAATCACACGTACCCAGCGCGGATCCCGCTGGAGTTTCACCTTGAAGGTCGGCACATCAGGCTGGTTGAAAACATGACCGACGGCCTCACTGGTCAACTCCATCTGGATCTGCGCCCTCTGAAACGTCATGCCGAAAATCCGCACGCCACTCGGTAGGCCCAGTGGCCGGAGTTGGTAGCGACAGGGGTCGGGTCGCCGTATCGCCAGGCGGAGCGACTTGGTGATATCGACATCAAGCATCTGCCGGTCTCTGAAATCCTGAGCGATGGCTTCAGGCAACGGAACATGCACCAAAAAGAGCCGCCCACCGGGCACCGGCAAGGCCGGCAGGCGAGACGTCTCATCGCTGAACCGTGGCACCATCGCGGTGACGTCGTGGTATTCAGTGCGGTTCCGTCCGTCCACAGCCCCGATCCGTAGACTGACCACATTGGCAACAGCCGGATCGTCATCGCACGCGGCCAGCAGGTAGACCCCCGAATAGTCTGCCACCGGCACATGGACAATCGCGCGCGTCTTGTCCGGTACGATCGGGTAGCTATCATAGGGAGAATAGAACGTACTCGGGTCCTTCTGCCAATTCGCCCAGCCGATATCCTTCATGAAGAGATGATTCCCGGCGCGAGCCTCAGGGACCGCAAAGGGAATCCTGTTCACGCTGATCTGATTCGTCGTAAAGGGCAAGTCAAGATGGTCATTGGCCTTCGCATCCAGCGCCACGGTGACGTAGAGACTGTTGGGCGAGACCGGCACACCGGTCTCCACCAACGTCGCATCGCGGCCTTGTGCACAGACGCCAAGCAAGGACAGGGATGTAGCTATAAGCATAGGGCAGTGACGAATCATTCGAGTTCCTTTCGACCCGGCGCGGTTCAGTGGGAGCCTGTAGCTCCGGACATGAGTTGCTTAACCACAGGCCGTACAATCGGCCATTGCACTTCGCACTATATTCAGAACGTTATGACATATCAAGACAATCCTGATCCCCTGAGCACGGTCCTTGCATCTCTCAGAGCCAGTGACGCGCACGGCGGTAATCCCGTGGGGAACTCCCGGTGTGCTTGTGAAAGCATTTCGAGAAGTAGTAGGGGTCGGGGATGCCGACGTGCTCCCCCACCTCGGCGATAGTGAGGCGGCGAGTGCGCAGCAGGTTGCCGGCGAGCTGCATCTTCTGGCGCTGAATCCAAACAACGGGCGTGGTGCGGAGGTGTTTGCGGAACATGCGCCCGACGGTGGAGGGACTCAGCCCGGAGAAGGTAACGAGATCGCTCAGGGACAGGGGGAACGCGAGGCGCGTCTGGGCATACTGTACGATCCGCTCCAGGGCAAGAGGCGCTTCAGGCGAGTACACACTACGCTGCTGCGCGGCCAGGACAAGCTCTTCCAAGAGCGGTGGTGCTAACTGGCGGGCCAACCACTCGGGGGGCGTCCCCCGCACGAACAGACCCAACACATACTGCGCCAGGTGTGTCAGAGGGCTTGCCGGATCAAGCATACCTTGCTTGAGGGTACGGAGGGATGGCAGCGCCACGTCACCACGCCAGGCTACACCCCTCAGCGGATCCTCAGGTCGGTGAGCGACCCCGTAGGTAACAGCCTTATCGCGACTGTGCCTTGGGATGATGTGGATGCCTGCCAACAGGAACGGATCATCCTCAGATGCCCGATAGGCGATCTGGTGGCCCCACGGCAAAATCAGATAGCGCCCCGGCTCCATGGGACAGCGCTGACCATTGGCTATGACCATCCCCCGCCCCGCCCGGCACCACAGGAGCATGCGGCTCTCGACGCGCGAATGCTCGATCCGCTGCCTCGGCCCAAGCTGGGCGATATTAGCATAGACCACCACGGCATCCTGGAATCGAGCTGCATGCATGACGATATATTACATCCATTGAATCGACATTCCACTTCAAACGCCCATATCATCGGTGATATCTCTTTTGCATGAGCACACCAGTTCTGGACCCTCTGGTTTCCTCTAGGAGACTGTCCCGTTGAGCTGGGAGGATTAAGCGTCCTGCGTGGATCGCACCAAGAACAGGTCCTGGACGTCAAGCAGAGCCCCGGTGCAGGGGGGCGGGAGTCCATCCTGTGCGGCACGGACTATGAGTGGGTTCAGGGAGATTTTGTATGCGGCGACATCCTCACGTTTCCGAGCCATACGGTATATCGAGGTCTCCCAAACCAGACGGGTGATCGCGTACGGCTCTCGTGCGATATTCGCTACCAGCCTACGAACTCCGACATACAGACACGCTCCCTGCTCCCGCACATGAATGCGGCGAGCAGAAGCCCGCGTGCCCAGCGCCGCCCAGACCTTGAACGTTTCGAATAGCTTGGCGAGCCTGGCGTGTTCAGGGCCGAAGACGCTGGCGCAGAACGACCTGTCAATCTGGTCAGGATCCCAGTGCTGACGAATGGTGATTCGTCGCGTTGTTCTCGGTTTGAACCTATCTGGTGATTCAGAGTCTCTGGATTTCCCCACCGCGCAGGTTTTAGGTGTTAGGTGTTAGGCCTTAGGAACTTTTTCTGAACTGTTTCAGTACAGGGGAAGACTCACACCGTTTATGTCCCCAAAGACATGGTTGAGGAGGCCAGAGAGTGGATCAAAACCCACCGGCGAATGCAGCGCATACTCAAGGAAGTCTCGAAGCTGAACATGGCGATCATCCATCGCCACGTCCCCGAAGGCCGGGGCGACGCCAGAAAAAGAGAGAAGCCCCACCCGAACCCGTAGAGCTGCTGCTCAAGACGGTGCATCATTTTTGATCAAGAGCCGTGGACGGGATGCCCGCATCGAAAGCTTTCAAACGGCAACATCCAGTACTTTTCCTATGTGCTCGATGCCAAGCTGGTCACGCCCTGCGGTATGGCGCTTACCTTAGCCAGTGAGATGCTCTCCAATGAGGGCAACGATTTCTTTGATAAGCAGGACTGTGAGCTTAAGGCATTCCCTCGACTGGTTGAGACGCTCTACACCCTCTTTCCGCGGACGTCATTCTGCCTACTGCTGGACGGACTCTATGCCAACCAGAGCACGATCCGGTTAATCGAGGATAAGCGATGGAAGTATATCATCACCTTCAAAGAAGGCTCCATGCCTGAGCGCTTTCCCGAGGCGCTTACCTTGGCCGGCATGCAAAAGGCAAACCGTCTTACCGTCAAACTGCCGCGGTTGACTCAACGCTTCGCATGGGCCTCAGACGCCAACACCACAGCAGTGCCCCGAAATCGCCCACTCCACCAACACCTAACACCTAACGCCTAACACCTAACACCTGCGGCGATTCTTCGCCGCTGTCAGGATCAGATTCTCATGGCGGATACGATCCCCACTTTGATACACTTCAGATCATCATGCTGGCGCGATGAAAACCAGCTTGTGAACGCCATACTCCATTTCACGCCATCACGCCAAAGATGAAGACGTTGCGAAAAGTGATTCTGCTGGTTCAGTGCACTCGTGAAAGCGAACGGGATCTGCTGCGTGGCATCATGAAGTTCTCGCAAGCGCAGGGCTTCTGGACCCTGTATCAAGAGCCTCCCGGCTTCTTCAAAGCGTTGCCGCTGCGGTCACGCATCAAGCGGATGCGCGCCTGGGGAGCCCACGGTGTGATTGCCACGCAGGATCGCTTGACGGAAGTCAGGGCATTGAAGATTCCAAATGTCGTCACGGAGTACGAGAATCCTCTGCCGTCGCGCCAATATCAAATCGTCGCCGATAATCGGGCCATCGGCAAGATGGCGGCCGAACACCTGCTGGGACTCGGCTTCTCACATTTCGCATTCTGCGGACTGGCGGACCGACACTGGTCCAACGAGCGACGCGACGGATTCGCCGAAACCATCGCCCGGTGTGGCGGAGAGCCGATGGCCTATGCATTGGAAACGGCTCCGTCGGGCGCGTCATGGTACTCGATGCGAGGACGGATCGAACGCTGGCTAACGACCTTGCCCAGCCCGGTCGGACTCATGACCTGCAACGACGATCTGGCCGTACTGCTGGCCGAGGTCTGCCACAATGCGGGGATCAAGGTCCCAGACGAGGTGGCTCTGATCGGCGTGGACAACGACGATCTCATCTGCAACGGTGCCACCCCGCCGTTGTCCAGCGTGGCGCTGGCGACTCAACGCGCCGGATACGAAGCCGCCGAAATGCTCGACCACATTATGGCAGGCCGGACGGTAGGTTGCCGACGAATCGCGATTCGGCCCACCCATATCGTCAGTCGCCAGTCAACCGATTTGATTGCCGTGTCGGACCCGAACCTGGCCAAGGCCATCCGGTTCATCCGCGAGAACGTACAACGTCCGATTAAGGTGCAGGATGTCGCCGCGGCGGCCGGGCTCTGCACCCGGACGCTTCAACACCGTTTCGGCAAGCTGGTCGGACAATCGGTGCTCCAGGAGATTGCCAGCACCCGTATCCGACATATCAACCGTTTGCTTTCAGAAACCAATCTATCGGTTGCCGAAATCGCCCAAGCCATGGGCTACCCCGCAGACGCGCATATTGCCCGATTCTTCAAACGCTATACCGGCCTGACCCCGCTGGCCTATCGTCGCAAGCATAAACCGACATAGAAGGGAAGTATCCTGTGAACCCGCGTTTCCGCGGCAGCTGATCCATGCGAGATTGCCCCACGACTCAGGCGGTTGGCGGGCGGCCCTCGTCTTCCGTCTCATGCTTATTGGCTGGGTCCGGCAGATACCGGTTCACATCCTCGCGCCGGTTACCGCGTAGGTGGAACACGCCGGGCCAGTTGGGGTCGGTGATCCGGGTCGACGAGGCAATGACGCGGATGATGAGGTTAAGCCGCCATTGTGTGGGCGAGGTGTTGGGATTTGAGCCGTGAATGATGTTGGGATGGTGGATCGAAACATCGCCCGGCTGCAAGATAAGATCCACGGCCCGTGATTCATCCACCAGCGAATCGGCCATCGCGGAATCGAGCAGGTTGCGCACGTCTTTGCGCTCGTGTAACGCTTGCAGGTCCATCGTCTGCGTACCGGGGATCACGCGCATGCAACCATTGGCCACCGTGGAGGGCGTGATGGCCAGCCACAACGTGCACACTTCCATCGGCTGCAAAGGCCAGTAACTGCCGTCCTGATGCCAAAGCACGGCGGGACTGTTGCCGGGCGCTTTGATGAGATAGCCGGTGGCAAACAGTGCGAGGTCCGGTCCCAGCATCGTCTCGGCGAGATCGAGCAACCGGCGTTGCCGTATCAGCCGGAGATAGAAGGAGTCTTGGTACCACAGGTTCATCATGTGGATCTGTTCGTAGGTGGCGTCCGGATACCTGGCGATGGTCGCGCGCACGTGGACCTCGGCGGCTTGCGTCGTCGTTGGGTCCACCGCGCCCCGCACGATGGTATAGCCTTCACGTCGATACAACCCGCGCGCCTCAGCCAACTGTTCAAATGGGATGGCACTCATCGGGTCTACCCCCTCTCATTCGTGATTCCTCAGTAAATCGGAAATCTTGCGCACCATGCTGATGTCACCATTGGGCGGTACTTGGTCGGCCACGCCGACGACGAACGGGGTGCCACTCCACGCCGCAATCAACTTTTTCACATGTGCCGCCATGTCCTTCCACGTATATGGCGGCGCGAACATCACGCCCGGCACGCCGCCCCAGAGAATAACGTTCCGATTGCCGGCCAACGCCCGCATTTCTTCCACGGTAGCGTCACCGGCTGGGTGAGGGGTCAGCGCTTCGATCGCGTCAAAACCCACGTTCGCCAAGCGAGGCAAGAGTCCTTTGACCGTGCCATCTAAATGGACTGCGCAACGAATTCCTGCCGCATGGAAAGTCGCCAGCCGCCGCTGGTACGGCGCGGCCATGAACTCATCAAAGAACCCGGTCAGGTTCTGGCTCGAGAGATTGTCGCAAAAGTGGATCAGCGGGGGTGCCAAGCGACAGACCGCGTCAATAACCGGTCGTTCCTGATCCTCCATCAGTTCCAAAATCTCCCGGACCAGTTCAGGGTAATCGAACAGCAGATACACCGCGTGGTCCATCCCACACCATTCATGGATGAACGCCGGCAGCGGGCTGCGGGGCATGCCAAGGATAGGCAGACCATCATATCTGGCCCACAGCGCCACGCGCTCGCGGTAGTCGCTGATCGCCGCCGGTTTCAACCGGCGGTGTTTCAGGATATACAGCAGCACCTCCAAATCCGCGTGCGTCTCCACGGCGTATTTGGTGCAGCCCGTGGACACACTGTCCGGCATGAACTCGTTCTCCTCCCACAACTGCCCGATGGGAGTTTTCCAGGTCCGCCGCTGGCGCAGCCCTTCGCGGGTGGCAACAACCTCCACCCCGTCGTACTCCGGTTCCGCCAACCAAAACTTGTCGTACCAGTAATACGGCATACAGCCCAGTTCCCGGCAGAGGTTCAAATAGCCCTCTTCGGTAAACCGATCAGACGGGCCGTGGCCGGCGTGCTTCTGTCCGTCCAGCCAGTAGTTCAAATCGGCGGTCCACACGACTTTACGGGTGGGTTCCCCCTCCAATAATTTCAAGAACGATTCGCGCATGGGGTCTCTACTTCCTCCGGGGCTACGGGTAGGTGCCTCCGCTGGGGATGTTCTGGTTCTCGAAGAGATTGTCCTCCACCAGACAGGGAGTGGAGACCTCCAACAGCAAGGCGGGTCCCTGTCCGGTAAACCGATGCGGTTTACCTGGCGGAACCGGAAGGCAATCGCCCGCCCGCATCACACGCGCCGTACCGTCCAAGACCATTTCCACCTCGCCACGCACGATGAAAAATGTCTCGTGCTTTCCTTGGTGCCAGTGCGTGGGACACGTTTGGCCGTCAAAGACAAACAGAAGTTTACCGCAGTAGCCCGCCTCAATTTCGTTGGCGACCCAGTATTCGATCAAGCCAGTCTGATAGAAGTCGCCCACTCCAAAATCCGACACCAGCGGTTGATGTGGGGGCATCACCAATTTCCAGACTTCCAACTGGGTCCGACATGCCCGCAAGGCTTTTTCCCGGGCCGCTCCGGTGACGGCGATGCCGCCGGCCTTATGGCGCTCATCCATTCCTTTGCTCACAATCAGTCTCCTCCCCAGGACGTCATTTCAGGTTCATATATTCATCAATGAGTTTGGCATAGTTGCGCACCATGCCCTCGACCAGCAACCGACCGGTCTCTTTCGTTGCCTCGGTGGGATCGCCGTAAACACCCGTCCGACTCTCCTGCACGTACCAGGTGGAGAGAAACGTCCCGCCGGTTGCAGAACCAAACATGTCGCCCGGATAGAAGTCCGACCGATACTTCATAATATCCTCGTTCGTGGCCTTGCGCATGTCCACCAAGTCGGTGAAGTAGAGCATCAGAGAGGTTTCATACTCACCGCCATGATAACACCCCCCCATTTCGGATTTGCGGATCTGCTTCATGGTCTCGGCCGCCAGGCCCCAGCTGTTGGAGGTCACCACATGGACGTCGAACTCATCCGAGATTCGGCGGGCGGCCAGTTTGATCATTTCCGGGTTCTGCCCGTGCCCGTTGATGCAGAGGAGCTTTTTGAAGCCCATCTTCACCAGGGAAGCCAAGATGTCGAACCACGCTTCCACCAGGATTTCACTGCGGATACTGATCACGCCGGGCCATTTGTTCATCTTGCGGATGGAATACCCGGCCCACGCCACCGGCATCACCAGCGTGGGATATCTCTCCTGCACCGCCTCGGCGACGCGGATGGCCACTTGCTCGGCGATCACGGCATCGACGTTCACTGGCAAATGGAGCCCGTGCTCTTCCAGCGTTCCAAACGGCAGGATCACCAGCGCGTTCTGGTCAATATACTCTTTGATTTGCGGCCACGATTTCTCGGCAAACAGAACCGACATGATCAAACCTTCCTTTCGTTGTCAATTTCTACCCGGCCATTCGTATGGCCGGGCACGGGGCACTCCACGGCGGCACGGGTCAGAACGCCTGTTTGATCATCAACCAGCGCCGCTTTGACGTTGGTCGTGTCGGCTTCAATACCCAACAAACATGCCATCAGCTGTCATCCTGCAAAGCGAGGTCGCCCATGTAATCGTGACCGTCATAAAGGCGCTGGGTGATCTGCTGCAGGTACGCGGACTCCCGAAATGAGGGGGACGCCGGTTGCCGCGCGGCCACAGCGCGGACAAAGTTGTGCTGACTGGCCACATGCCCGCGCAGCCAGCCAATCGGAAACCGCGGGCCTGGGAAATTGGACTTGGATTCAGGATCGTGATTGACGGTGGCCATCGTTGTGAACCCCTGATTCCCGGTAGCGTGCACCTGCAGGAAATTGGGGTTCATCATCGCGTACCGGATCGCCCCCGCAGTGCCCGAGAGTTCATAGTCCAGATCGTCGTTGGTGCCCGCCATCACCTTGGAGACTTCCGCCGTTCCCATCATGCCGTTCTTCATGGTGATGGTCAGCAGGACATGGTCTTCACCTTCCACTTTGACGGACTGGCCGTCTGGTCCCGGCCGTTGCGCATATAGGATCATGCTGTCCATGCGGACGCTCTCAAACTCTCCGAAGAAGTGGTAAATCAGATCCAGGACGTGGCAGGCCATTTCGATCAAGACGCCACCGCCGCCCATGGCCTTGTCTTGTTTCCAGCCCATCGGCTTGTTGGGATCAAGGTTGCTGGAGTGATAATAGGTGAACCTGAAAGAAATCGGCCGACCCAGAACACCCTCCGCAAGCAGTCGTCGCGTCTTCGCGATCGCGGGGTAGAACCGGTAATGGTAGGCGACCTGTTGAATGCAATCGCTCCTTGTGGCCGCCGCCACGAGTTGCTCTGCCTCCGCCACGCTGGCACACAGCGGTTTATCGGCATAAACGTGCTTGCCGGCGGCGAGGGCGTCCAGGATCTGTTCGCAATGGAACGTCGTCGGCGTCGAGATGTCCACGATGTCAATGTCCGGGCGGGCGAGCAGGTCCTGATAACGATCTGTCGCAAGCTGGAATCCGAAATTGTCTTTGAGAGCGTTGGCTTTGTTCACGTCCGTATCGCAGATACCTATCAGTTTGATCCGTACAGGTAAGTCGTCGTAGAAGAAAGGCAGGTTCAGATAATTGTAGGTGTGGGTGTGCCCCATGAAGCCCGCGCCAATAATTCCCACGCCCAATTCTTTCTTCGTCCCGCTCACTGAATTCCTAACTCCTGTTCGGTCTCAGCAATGGCTTCTTCAATCAGGTCCACCGCCTTGCCGGCCACGTCCTTGGTCATGATCAAAGGCGGTGACATCCGCAAATTCTGCTTGGCGGGAATCCACGAGACGCCTCTTTCAAAGGCTTTTTGATAGACCATGTTCGCAGCCTGTTCAAATGGTTCGCGTGTGTCGCGGTCCTTGACCAGTTCCATGCCCAACAAACATCCCTTCCCACGCACATCCCCGACAAGCGGGTGCCTGACCTTGATAGCCTCCAACTTCTTCAGGATGAAGTTCCCCAACTCCATGGCGTGTTCGAGCATCCCCTCTTCTTGGGCGACCTCCACACAGGCCAAGGCGGCGGCGCAGGCCATGGGATTGCCACCGTAGCTCGAAGACGCTTTGATGCCGTCCAACATTCCGTTGAATTTATCCGAGTAGACCACCGCAGTCACCGGGAACCCGTTACCGAACCCTTTGCCCAAGGTCATGATGTCCGGCACGACATTCCAATGCTCGACGCAGAACATTTTGCCCGTCCGCCCCATGCAGGTCAGGACTTCATCCACGATCAACAAAATGCCCAGTTCGTCGCAGAGCTCGCGAATCTTCGGCAGCCACTCGTCCGGAGGAATCACGCTGCCACCCCAGCCCTGGATCGGCTCGACCACAATGGCGGCCACATCGTTGGTCGTGAGCTCTGTGATCGCCTCACGAAGAAAGTCCACGCAGTGCAGGCCGCACTCCGGATATTTCAACTTGAAGGAACAGCGGTAGCAGTTGCCGAATGGCACGCGAAAGGATCCTGCGGCGCGTGGCCCGCTCGCTTTAGTCATGGCGGTCAGGCTCTGCGCCCCGAGCGTCTTCCCGTGCATGTCATTGTAAAATGAAATGAACTCATGCTTGCCAGTCACCATGCGGGCGACATTGAGGGCCGCCTCGACACATTTGGAACCTTCGCACCATAACTGCACGTTGTTCAGATCGCCGGGTGTGATTTGCACCAACGCTTCGGCCAATCGCGCCTTGATCTCGGTATTGAAATCGTGGCAATTCTGGAGCTTGCGCGTGTACTCCACCACCGACTCGGTGATCTTGGGATGGCAATGTCCCCAATTGGTGATGTAGATCCCGCTACTGAAGTCGATATACTCATTGCCGTCCACGTCCCTGAGAATCACACCGTTGCCGGATTCAAAGGCCACCGGAAACAACTGGGCTTGGGACGAATACCCCGCCATGTATTTCCCGGCCCGTTTCGCCAGCGCCAGTGACTGGGGTCCAGGCGGCTTGACTTTGATATTCGGAACCGTGTCCACGTCCACTCTTGCCCAGTCTTTGTCGTAACTCATCTCTGGTTCTCCTACGGCTGTTTAGTGATTGCCTGATATAGATATGTCGCGCCGCGCTGCGCCGGTTCGCGCCGCGTATGATTGTTTCTTATTCGGTCTATTTCCAGCGAGTTGCGCATCATGGCTCGGCTTGCGCCAACACCATGGAAAAGTTCTTGGCCGCCGTGTGGGCACGTTGATCGACGGACATCGGGATGTGATCGTAGATGGCGACGGACTTGGCCCAGTATTCCTTTTCGATCCGCAGCCGGTCCGGGTTCGGGCCAGCCATCTCCATGAACTTGCGGGCGAACCAGAGTAAATCCTGCCGGTAGGTTTCCGGGTCAGGGAACAGCGGCAGGGAACAGCCCGAGACATCAGCGGCCTCGAGGTGTTCGATCATCTCAGCATACTTCTGCCGCAGCACCTGCTTCGACCAGTGGCGGCGAGCAGAGAACCCCATGCCCAGCGCCGCAGAGATCTCGAACGCTTCAAACAGCTCGCCGAGGATCGCATGTTCAGGGCCGAAGACGTTGGCGCAGAACTCCCTCGAAATCTGGTCGGGGTCCGCGTCGGGGTTGATGAACAATTGCCCCGCTGCATAAAAGGTCAGTAGGTTCAATTTGGGCGTCATCGTATAACAGGTTCCGCCGTGGTAGGGCGCGGCGGATCGTTCTTCCCTGCGACGGGCCGCGATGCGCGGCAGCCGCCAATGCGGGTAGGTGACCAGCTCGCCCTCGCACAGGTAATAGTCCCAGGACGTGATCCGCCGAATCTTGGCGATTTCGCGGGCGTACGGCCGGGCGTCACCGCCGCGGTCGGCGTCGCCCAGGGGGCTGAATCCCAGGTTGATGGCGACCATCGTCTCTGCCGGGAAAGCGGGCAACCGCTTGAGCAGGTAATCCATGGCCGCCTTGGCGCGATCCGGTTTCCCGTTGAACTCGTAGTTGTCCGAGCCGGGCGTGGCATACTTCGGATCGGTGATCATCTCGTAGCTGCCGTCCCAGTCCGGCACGCTCCGCAAATCACTACCCCAACCGGCAAAGGGGGTGCCCCATGTGTTGATCTCGGTGCAGACCGTCGGATTCACCGATCGCATGATGTCGGTCAGTTCCAGGCAGAGGTCGATGAACGTCTCGTGGGTGCAGCCGTTACGATTGCAGCCGCCGACATCGCCGGGAAAGATCGAGACGATGTCGGTCGCGGGCAACTGCTCGATCCAGTGCCGCCACAGATCGACGATCCACTTCTTCTGCTGCGGGTCGTTGGGACAGGCATGAAACCAGCGCGGGCCGAGGACATTGGGGGCCAAGATGTATTTCGTCTGTAGGCCCAGTCCGTGCGCCAGGTCCGTCACACGGCGTAGGGCGGAGGCAAACCCGGCATACAACGGTTCGTGGCGCAACGCGCCGTGGTCGAACAGAGTCGGTGCAATCCAATATTCGAAGCAGGTAAACCCAAACGCCTTGATCATGGTCAAAAAGCTTGTCCAGTCCGCGTCCGACCACTGGTTGGGCGCGTCGGGATAGAGCAGATTGACGTTCCAGCTGTTTTGCAGGTGTTCGCCAAAATTGATGTAGAAACAACGATGGGGACAATCGGGATGACCACTATTCATAGTATCTTTCACTTCTATCAGAACCTCTTTGGGAAGCTTGCCCTATGGATGGGCACTCTGCATCAGACAATCCGGGATCCTTCTGCGGCGCTATCGCAACGCCGTCATCACCGCAGCACGACGTGTTATGGGTGATGCACGGCACGTTGCCAGCGCGTTGTGAAATCTTCTAAAAGCCTCACCGGATGGAGATCACCGTTCCCGAGGGCGGCTCATAGAGCGCCCAGTTGTAGTGCGCCAATACGTCCCCGGCGCTGAGCGCGCGATCATAGATGGCGGTCTCGTCCAGCCATCCCCGAAAGTAGGTGAAGTTATCGGGCCGTCTGCCAATCCAGAACTCTGTGTTGGTGCCGGCGCTAGCCGACATCGTGCCGCTCGCCTCAGCATTGCCATTGAGGTAGAGCGTCACCGTGGTGTTGGAACGGACCATGACCGCGTGGTACCAGGTGTTCGGGGCAAGCACGGTAGCGCCCGAGAATCCCTGCCCCGCATTATTGAACGCGATGAGCTTGCCTTGAGATGAGGGAAAGGGGGCTCCATCATACGTGCCGCAGATTCCCAGGACATCCCATGCGGTGCTGATACCGCGTCCCATCATGTAGCCGAGAACGAACTGGTCCATGGCGAGCGCGCTGTTGATCCACAGCTCAATGCTATAGTTGGTGCCCATGGCGGGCATGACGGTGTAGGCGTTGTCTAATAGGGCATCGTTGAAATAGGGCGCCGTATTGCCGGCCTCGAAGCCGGGGAAAGCGTCCGGGCTCGGGCCATTCGTAGGGACCAGAGAGGTCCATGTCTTGTCAAGGCTCTTTCGATATACTCCGTCTTGACTGCCCTGCTGGGCGACATTCGTCGCCATGTCAAACAGGCCGGACCCCTCGGTTTCGTTCATGCGGTAGTAGGCCACCGGGTCATCAGCCAGGATACCGTCCGTGTAAGGCGTATCCACGACACTCGGATGGTAAAGCAGGTCGGTCACTTGAAACTCGCCCGGGTCGAAGTGAAACACACGCACCTCGTCCACGTAGCCATTGAAGGGGTTGCCGCCCGCCGCTTCGGACCCGATGCTGAAATTGCCGGACGGAACACCGGCGGCCATTGAGCCATTCGTGGCGGCCGCTATCCCGTTGACGTAGAGTGTCCCCACCCCGTTGCTCACGACGAAGCCCACATGGTACCATTGGCCGACCGTGGCGGTTATGTCGCTCAGGATATAGGAGGCCGGGTATTTGAGGCCTCTGATCTGACCGCCGGAAAGCCATAGCTCGTAGCCCGCGGTGCCCCCCCCGGCCGTGCCGTTAGCCGCGATGATCTGGCTGCCGCTCGTCGACAACGGGCTGAACCATGCCTCGATGCCGTAGTTATCGGTGTTGGCGTTGAGGGCGACATTGGTAGCGTAGTAGCTCGACCCGTTGAACAGCATGGAGAGCGTGGAACCGGTGTGCAGGAGGGCGCTCGATGCCACCAGCGCGGAGTTCGTGGGCGACCCGGCACCGATGGCGAGCGCCTTGGTTTCCGTCACGTCGCGTGTTGGATTCTGCCCAGGCTGCCCGGCCGCAGCACCGGGATCGTTCTCGCCCAGACGGAAGTAGCCGTCGACCGTAATTGTGGCCGACGCAACGTGGATGATACCCGCAGTCATGAACAATAATGCGCTAACCATTTTCTTTGTCATATCGACCTCTTGTTGCACCTATGCGTTTCGTATTCCACTGGTAGGTCCGGTGTCAGTCTGATGTGAATGTTTCGCTTTATCACTCTCCACCTGTACCCGTTACCAATGCAATCAATATACCACCCCACGACAATGCACACAAAGCCATTACGCGCAAACAATACGCCATTTCGCGCAATACCCCTCGCCATGCCCACCACCGCAAAGTGATGAGACATCTACCTTAACAACGCAAGAAATACGATTCAACAGCGCCGCTTGGGGTCCGCCCTGACAAAACGGCTATGACAACCACATAACGGTCTTGACCGACCAACGACCCTCCACAGGCGGGCAAGTATGAGATCCGAAGAGAGCATGTGTGCATACAGCGCCGTGAAGGAACACCCTGAAATCCAGGAAGGACCGTGTTTTAGCACAAATCCATCAGCCATTGAACCTGGTTGATGTTCGTCGTTAAGAGCGGATCGGTAAGGGTAATCGACCTACACAGTACGCTCCCTTAGTGTCCGCTCACCCACCCTCTGCGGTCACTCTCAACTCCACATTGTTGACGCGCAGATCTTCTGAAGAACGGGTGTCGTAGACCCCCCAGACGATGTTGCCGGACGCATCTATATAGTCGCCGATGTTCGCCGTCAGCGAGCGGATCATCTCCGTGTCCACGTCCTGCGGGATGCTTTCCCCCGCGCCCACCTGGGTCCAGGACGCCGTTTGGGTCCAATCCGCGCCGGCCTTCATCACGTAGATCCGGTGCTCCGTGGCCGCGGTGCCGTCGCTGTTGCCGTTGAAGGTGAAGTCGAGCTGGGTGATGCTTGAGGGTGCCTCGTTGATCTTCATCTCCACCCATAGAAAGATCTCGTCGCCATAGCGCGGATCGACCGTGGCCCATTCGGCCGTATTGTCCACCGAAATGCTGGCATATTGGGAATCCGTCGCCTGCACCTGGGTGTTGCGGTTGCCGGAACTGCCAGCAAACGGAAACACGTCCACGTCACAGGCATATGCGTTGTAATCGCTATTCGCCTGCGTGATGCCGACAAAGTTGTAGACGGTCTCTCCACCGCCGCCCGTGATTCGGACGCCGTTGCCTTGGCCGTCAAGGATCAAGGTGTCGTGGTTGAGCACATCACCGGGATTTCCCGACAAGTCGGCGACGTACTGCCAGGTCTTGCCGTCCCCCGTGGCGCGCGATGTCTGGTCGTAGAATACGTCAAGCAGGGTCTGCGCGTTCTTGGCATTGTAATTGAGCACCGCATCGTTGGCCAGATTGTAGAGCGCCTTCACCTGCGTGTCGCTCAACCGCGCGTCCCACACCGCCATGTCGTCCAGTGAGCCATTGAGATGGCCGGTCACAAGGATCGCACCAATACCCCTGCCAATATAACGATAGGTCCACGAGGAGGCGAAGGTGTCGCCACTGACGATGCTATTGATCGGCGAAATCGCCACGGTCTTCGAAACGCCGTCAATGTAGGCCGATGCCGTGCCCGAGGCGGTGGTCCCCGTGGTGGCGTTCCAGGTCAATACGACCTGATGCCAACCCCCATCGCGCCACGTGCTGTCCGCCTGCATGTGGGTGCGGTACCAATGCCCTGACGGATCGGTAAACAAGTCCAACCGTATGGCGCCCACAGTATTTTGGTTAGACAAGTCATCGTTCAGCGAAATGAACACCCCCGACCAGTTCGCGGAGGGCGATTCGAGATCCAAGACCCCCGCCTTGTTGGTCATCGTCGTATTGATCCAGAAGGCAATTGTACCGGTCATCGGGCCGGTGGGCCCCTTCGGCAGGGCGGCGGCACTCGGGTCCACATAACCATTGACGCCATCCAAACTGATGGCCCCGGCGCCAATCTTGGAGGCGTTGGTATACGTCGCGCCCGACGGCGACAGCGTGGCGTTCGGCGCGCCATTCACCGCGTTGGTGGTCGTGTTGTCGAAGGTGTAGTTGCTGATCAGCGCCGACAGGGCCATAACCGTAACCGTCACCGCCGCTGAGGTGGCGACACCGCCCTCGTTGTCGTAGGCTACCGCCGTGAGCGCATAGCTCCCCGTGGAGACCGACGTCACTGTGTAGCTGTACGGCGACGTAGAATCGGTGCCCACCAGCACGCCATTCATGTAGAACTGCACGTTGGTGATCATCCCATCCACATCCGAGGCGGTGGCCGTAATGGGCACCACGGCGCTGCCCACGATGGTCGCGTTGTGGCTCGGACTGGTGATGCTCACCGTCGGGCGAGCATTCCCGACGACTTGGACGCCGTTTCCGCTCTCGTCGAAGATTACCGCTTTGTAGCCGCCAGTAACGGTGACGATATCGCCCGCGTTGCCGGACAGACCGGTGACGTACTGCGAGACCCTACCATCGCTGTTTGTGCGTTGCGTCTGGTCAGTAAAGACATCGAACAGGGTCTGGGCGTCTTTCGCGTTGTAGTGGAGCACGGCCTCGCGGCCCAGGTTGAACAGAGCTTTGGTCTGCACATCGCTGAGCGGCGCGTTCCAGACCGCCAGGTCGTCGAGCGACCCGGCAAAATCCGCACGGCTATTGGCCCAACCAATAAGAGGGCCATTGCCATAGGTCCAGGAAGCGGGAAATGTGTCAGTGCCACGGATGTTATTATAGATCTCAGCTATGCCTGAGCCGGCCTGTTGCACACCGTTAATGTGGACCCGCCCACTTCCGGTCCCCCTCGGCCCCACCGTTGCATTCCACGTAAACACCACCAGGTTCCAGTTGCCATCGCGCCATGCGTTCGTGGCGGCGGCGGCAGGCAAGCCCATGGAGAATGGGTGACCTTCTGTCGAAGCAACGGTCAAGCACAACGAGCCAGCGGTTGCCGTTCCATAATCAGCCATAGAGGCGTCAGGCGTCTCGTTAATAGCCACGCGGAATAGTTCGCCGGCACCGGAAATGTACTTAAAGAGACCTTGATTTGTGGTCGCGGTGGTCTTGATCCAGAAGGCCACCGTCCCGCACATCGGGCCCAGGGGACCGATCGGGAGCGCAGTGGAGGGCAATTGCACGTAGTCGCCGCTGCCGTCAAAATTCATGGCACCGCCGATCTGGCCGCTGACGTAGTGGGCATCCCCCACGAGCGAGCCCCCGTCTGGCGCGCCGCTAACCGCATTGGCAAGCGTGTTGTCGAACGTGTATTCGCTGATCAGCGAGGGGGTGCTCGGATAGACGATGGGATTATTGGTCAGGCCGGCCTGCAGGATCTGGCTGACCTCCTCATCGCTGAAAGGCACGCTGCCTCCGCTCTTCCAGGGATTATCAGGTTCCGGGACGTTGCACAGACAGTTTGTTGGAATCAACGCCATCGTCTCGCTATCATAATAGCTCCAATAAGAATATAGCCCATACGAATGCACCATCATGGTGTCGCGGCTGCGATAGATGAAACTGCACACCGCACCGAGAGCGCTTGTCAGTTGCGCGGCGGGCGCGTTGTTATCGGAGAGATTCAAAAAGGAGTAGTACAGTTCCAGGTAGCGCGTGTAGAGGATCAGGTCATTGATCCTGGGCCGGATGACCGGGTCCGCCGTATCGGCGCGGGCCGTGTTGAGCAGCTTGTACATATGTGCCAGCGCATCTGGAGTTGGGTTCCACGTACCGGCGTCAAGATAGTTATCATAGAAATCGCGCATGGCCTGCTTGACGCCCGGATTGGCGGGATCGTTGAAGCATTTCGTAAAGAAGTCGTCGCGCACGGCCGCCAGATCCGCGCCGCTGTCCCATAACACGCGCGTGCCGAGGTAGAACTGGAGACCGTAAGGCCCAAACCCCTCGCTGGACTCGCCGGTATAGTACCGCGCGCCCTGGTCGCGATACGACATGATGTCGCTCGTAAAGAGGGCCGAGTTCCCCGCCACGCCCATGCCGGGCATTTCCGCGCTTGCGGCGACGTACTCGATAATATCATAAATGCCGAGCTTGGCACCTTTACTCGACCAGCCCTGCAGGAGATCGGTCATGCTCAGCCCCGACCCGTTGTAGACGGGGCAGACCTGCACAATGACATTTGATGCCACCTGGATGGACGGCGGCGCGACGTACGCGTCGTAGGCTAAAATACCTACGCATTTGCCGGGAAATGCTATCGCGAGCGCATCGGCCACTTGGTTGGCCATCGTTATCTCCTGATCCGAAACCGAACCCAAGTTCGAGCAGGCGCTGCACTGGCAATAGCCCCCGCCGTCGCTGGGGGACATCGAGACGCTCAGCACCCCCGTGTTAACGGCCATGTAGTTCGTGGCCCATTGGACGACGAGCGCGCGCAGGTCGGGATTGCCGAGATCGAATTTCTGATCATATCGAGTTCCGTCCGCCTGCAAGGCGTAGTATGGCGAGTTATTGGTGAAAACGGCAGGGAAGGCGGCTTTCACGCCGGGCGTATATATGGCTTGGCTGGTATCCACGTAGCGTTCGGTATAGATAGAATTGATCCGGTTACATTCCCACCACGAGTCCCAAGAGAACCCGTTTCCAGGCCACATGCCGAAATTGGCATAGGTGTGCCTCAGGTACCACGCGGGTTTGTTGGTCACGTTGATGTCTATGCTCAGAGTGGGGCTTGAGGGAATCACTTCCCATGTCGGGGAGGGGAAGAACTGACGATGTCCGAATTGGTACAGCAAATCCCACACCGCGTACTTCACCGCCTCTTCCGACCCGCCGATCAGGCAGAGTCCGGCCGTATGCGACCGCAACAGGTATTGCTGGCACGTTGAGGCCAGCGGCGCAGGGTCAAACGGCTGGCCCAGATTCAAGTCGGGGAAGTCCGCCAATTGTCCAACGGCGATCCCGTTCGTGCCGCTGCCGGTGGTCACCGTGAAATCCCCGCCGCTGATGTAGCTAAGGTAGTCCGCCATAATGAGCGCCGATTCCACCACATTCGACGAGGCCGTTGCTGACACCACCACCGGCATTTGCTCCACGCCGTTGTTGGCGATCGTCACCGACGTCGCACGGAGAACAGCGGGCAGCGTACACACCATAGCCGCCAGGATGACGGCTAGTGACATGGAACTCACTCGGAAGCCCTGACGCCCACTGGATACAATACCAATCACAGGAATACGGGTCATATTCTCCTCCTTGTGTGTTCCTATAGTTATGGTCTGATTGTCCTGTCGAGGTGCGACCCAGTCAAGGAACGGGTATTACTGACTTTTAGCATAAATACACCAGTGATTGGGCTTTGATTCCATTCACCAGCGTGTTCTAATCGATGGGTCGGGTCAGCTTCCCAAGGAATCCGTAACCATGAAAAAAGCAAAGCCACCTTCTCTGCGAGACGGGCAGCCGGTGTGGGTTCGAGAGAAGGACGCCATTCCTCCTGGCTCCTCCATCGGGCCGACGCGCCTTCGGGTTCCGGGTGCCGTCGGCTACTATAGCGCGCCAAATTCTCTCGCTCGCGAGTTCTGGTTTTACTTGCGCGCCGTTGGGAAATCGAGATGCCCGCCTGCGTCCAGACTCGATCGCCGCGAAACCGATGGCTTCCTGCTGCACTTCGTTTGCCGTGGCGAGTTCTGGCATCGCCTCTACGGGCGCAACTATGTGGCCGAACGCCATGAGGCGTGTCTCCTGGATCTGGAGGAAGATATCTCCTACGGTACGTCCGGAGACCAGCCGGTCGACCTCTACTGGGTCCAATTCAACCATAAAGACATGGCGCGGATGTTCGTCGAGTTACGCGCGGATCGGAACCCCATCTTCATCCTCTCGGATCCTAAACGGGTCGCGTCCTGTTTTCGGGAGCTGATGGAGCTAACCTACCGACAGCCGCCCGGGTATCTCGCCCGATCCTCCGCTCTGATCGCCATGATTGTCGCGGAGTTGTTCGTGTGCCGGGCGCGGACGGACAGTTATGCGAGCCTCACAGACAAGGCCAAGCCGCTGTCGTTGCCGGTGCGCAAGGCCATTGACCACGTCACGTACTGGTACCACGAGCCGATTGCGGTCAAGCAGATGGCCGCAGCCGCTTGCTTGAGTCTGAACTACTTCACGGCTCTGTTCCACCGGGAGATCGGATTATCGCCGAAGGCGTACGTTAACCACTACCGCGTGGAGCAGGCCAAACGGCTCTTGCGGGCCACCGATAGGCCGATTGGTCAAATTGCGCCCAGCGTCGGGTTTCCGGATCAGAACTACTTCGCTCGTGTGTTCAGCCACGTGACAAAGATGTCACCCCGCCAGTACCGCCAACGGCTGTCAGACGATGCCCAACGTTGATCCTTCAGCAACCGTGGATGCGATCCGACGCCTCTACCTCTCTGAGCAGAGGCAAATGCTACCAGTGGGATGACATCTCAATGAAGATGACCGGTGGTGTGGGACTCGTGGCTGGCTGAGCAACCCACAGTCAACCACGCGGACCCGATCGCGGTCCGTCTGGTCCTGTGCCTGTCTCTGGAGACAGTCATGACGCTTGTCTACGACCTTGCTCCTTCTCAGGCACGGCCGCCACCGGCTTGCCAGGAATGTATAACTTTGCGTGGCCCGGCAAAATCGAGATCTCACGGTCGCAGGTGAAACACCACATGTCCCACTGGCCGTCGCTGTAGTTGCGGTGTGCCGGCAGCGGACAGGCCGCCGTGTATAGATACCATTTCCCTTCGATCTGATAGAACGCGGGGGTGGCCACATGGAAGATCGTGTCATCACGATAGAGTCCCTCCCACTTGGTCTGCAACGCTGTATCGACATCGAGCTGCTCCCATCCATGGTCCGGGTGTCGGCTAACGGCGATGACCGGACGCCATCGCGCCCCCCTCTCCGTTCCGACCTCGATCGAAAGGACATAGGCGTCACCCATTTTGAAGACCTGATGCCATTCATAGTAGGCCTCTGGTGTCGACGCGAACAGCTGGCCCATGCCGCGCGGGTCTTTCGTGTTGAACTGCCGCTTCCAGGTCTTCCCATCCTCCGAGGTGGCGAGCCGAATGCCCGGCAGCGTACCGTCCTTGCCGCGATACGAGTAGTACATGAACCAGTTCCATTGCTTCGCCGTCGCGTCCCACTCGCGCATCACCGCCGCTTGGGAGGCCATCGTCTCACAAAACGGTTCTGCCGCTTCGGGTGCGAGTACCGGCTCCGATCCCATGCGCTGGAAGGCGGCCGGACTGATGCGGGAGTAACCGTCGGCACCCACCGGGCAGATCGCCAGCCCGATGCGATCTTGAGTCCCGGCCCTGGAGCCCGAATAGTAGACGTAGTAGGCGTCTTCTTCCGGGACATAAAGCACGGTATCCAAACGCATGCCGCCGGAGTCCCATCCGTCCGTGCTGGGTCCGAACACGGGGTTGGTTTCGTCCTGGTGCCACGTGAACGGGTCCGACTTCAGCGCCCAGGCCTTGCCGATGTAGAAGAGATTGCGGTTCGAGGCCGGTACCCCCGAGTAGAACATCACCAAACGTGTCGGATCCTTCGGATTGGGTAGGATACACGACTCCTGGGTTTGCTGCGACAGCCAGTCCGCCGACTCGCGGTGGACGACTACTTCACCCCGAATTGCCGCCGCCGCCGTCAGTTCGCTCCCATGTACAGTATCTGTTATCACCACAACTCCATTTGTTTCCTGTTTCAGTTTACATGTCAGGCCCAACAGATGGGCGTGACCAACAGAGCTCTGAACGATAGCGCGCAGGTTCGCGGGCATGGGGTGAGAATTCCGGGTTCAGTAACCGCATGGCGCGCTACCGTATGATGACCACGGTACCCCTCGGAGGAGGTGGTGGGTACGCCAGATCAATGACCGAATTGAAGGTACCCGTAAACGTGAACACGCGCACCTCGTCAATCCAGCCATTGAACGGCCAAGCGCCGTTGGCTGTCGCACGCCCGATACCGAAGTAGGCCGAGACCGGGTTCGGCGTGGAGGTACTAAGGGCGCGTGGGCCTCCGTTCACATAGAGCACGGAGACACCGTTCTCCCGCACTCCTGCCACATGGACCCATACGTTCGTCTCGCTGAGGTCTATCGGAGACGAAATGTTGACAACCGCTGACAGCCCAAAAGTCCACGTAGAGCCACTGAGGACATAGAGCGACATGCCGTTCGCAAACATATTGCCATTGTGGACGATCACTCGATTTGCCGCTGTCATGTCCGGGAGTTTGACATACGCCTCGATACAGATGTTATCGAGATTCGTGCCGCCTGCGGCAGTGCTCACGTAGTAGTCATCGTTAGGACTATGGGACGCATCAAAAAGCATCGAGAGGGTGCTGCCTTGCGAATTGGCCGGGGGCACGTCAGACGAGTAGGCCGCCAATCCCCGGCGCGTCAAACTGAGTTCGTTAGTGCTGCTGTCCAGCGTCACCGCATTACCCGTTGCCCCGGCCACGGTGCCGGGATCGTTCTCGCCGAGCCGGAAATACGCCTTCACGGTGGAGGAAGAGGCGCGAACCGGACTGCTCGGAGGAGCGGGGTACGTCAGATCGGTGGCCGGATTGAATTGGCCCGACTCGAACGTGAACACGCGCACCTCGTCAATCAGGTTGTTGTTCAAGCGCGTGCCATCGGCATCACAACCGATGGTCAGTGCCGAGGTATCGCTCAGCGCGTTTGGCGTGGCCGTACTCGTGGCCCGCACGGCGCCGTTCACATAGAGCGTCGTCACGCCGTTGGTCCGTACCATTGCCAACTGGACCCATACGTTCGTTTCGCTGGCCTGGATCGCTGAGTTGACCCACGCCACATCGTCTATCAAAGCAGCCCAATTCCCGTTATTGATAAGCAGCCCTATTTTGCTGTTGTGCACGATGGTTTGGTAGCCGGTGGTGTCCGTCACCTTCACATACGCCTCGTAGCCGAAGTTATCCAGATTCGTGCAGACCAGGCGGGCAAAGCCTGTGTAGCCATCGAAAGGACTGTGGGCCGAATCGAACCGCATGGACAGCGTACTGCCCGGCGGGTTAGCGGTGGGCACGTCGGACGAGTAGAGCGGCGATCCATGACGGCCCAAATTGTGGCCCATGAGATCCGCAGTCGGCGCATTGCCGGTGGCCCCCGCAGTCGCTCCTGAATCGTCTTCGCCGAGCCTGTACCACGCCACGTTGGTGACCGTGGCCCACGCGGATGTGATCCCGAGCAGGGAAGCAAGCAGAACAATGGCCAGCACAGTATACATAGACCGATTCATGATGCATCCTCCACAGTTGTGTTCTATCCCCATTCCTGAAACTGCTGTCTTCTTCATGATCCTCTCCTTGCCCTGTTCCTGAACGTTCCAACACGCTGCCGGTCATTCAGATCCCTCGCGGACCCAAGATACTCTGACAGTCCCTCCTCGGCTTCGTTCGCCCTCCATCTCCTTTGATCTGCAACACCAATGATTATTTCATAAATAGTGATTGCTATCAATGCTGGTTCTAGCGTACTTTATATGGATTCTTTATGTCAAAATCATCCGATAGCCACTGTCCGCTGGTGCGGTACGGGTTCCAAGGGTTTCATGGCGTACTACAGCCGGAAGCCAGCATGCGCGAGTTCGTGCGCAGTGACGAGATGGCGCTGCACCTCGTGGCGCGGGGACGCATCCGGATCCTATTCGCCGCCGGCGGCGCTGTGACCTTGCCCGCAGGACGGCTCCTGGTTTCCTGGGGGGCGTTCCCGCACCGGGCCGAATGGCTGGAGCGCGACACGGAGCTCTATTGGGTGACCTTGCCGCTGGGCTGGGTACTGGAGTGGGGTCTGCCGCCGCCGCTCATACAGCCCCTATTCAAGGGCCGCATTCTGATCGGTCCGGACGGCGAGGAGGGGCATTGGGACACCGAACGGATGCGGCTGTGGACAGAGGACCTCCGCCAGGCGGATGACGCGCTGAACCAGATCGTGCTGCTGGAGGTCCGATCGCGTCTGCTGCGGTTCGCCCTGACCTGCGAGGACGCGCCGTCGAAATCGGATGACGATTCTTTGTTCCATGGCCACGCCACGCTGGGGCGGGTCCTACAGTTCATCGCCGCCAACCTGACGCAGCCGCTCCAGGTCCAGCAGATCGCCAGCGCCACGGGCCTGCATCCGGCCTACGTGTCGCAGCTCTTCAAACACGAGATCGGGATTGGCCCGTCCACGTATCTGGCCCAGTGCCGCGTCGCCCATGCGCAGGCCCTACTGCTAAGCACAACGCGCACGATCGCGGACATCGCCGAGCGTTCGGGATTTGGCTCGACGTGTCAGTTCCACGCGGTCTTCCGCCGGCACGCCACCTGTACGCCGGCCCAATACCGTGCCCGGCACCGGCCCAAACGCTAGCCAGTCACAGCGTGCACGTGATTCAAAACGTGGGGTTGCGGGCCATGGGTACGCCGACGGTACACGCTCGGCGCAATCAGTTCTGGTCCGCAGAGCCGCTCAGCCACATTCGTCGGCATCACCCGCGCGAACGCCTTCAGGGCGGCGTCATGTCGCGTGCGCCGCGAGTCGCGCGTCAGTCTGCCGGACGGGCGAGCCCATCCGCCTGCGTCATCGCTTGGTCCAGATGATTCGGGAGCAGTCGATCGAAGTAGTCGGTCACCTCGCCTTCATACCACAACTCGTACACCTGATAGGCGCGAGCATCGAACTCGACACGGCAGACGGCGTGACTGCCGCCCCACAGTTCGTTGCGGCCACGCAGATGGATCGGTTCACCTGTAAGGACGTTGCGGCCACGCCAATCGATCGCGTTCGTGTGCAGTGCGGCCGTGTGCAGCAGGGCCAACGTATCGGCCTCCGGCGCCACTACGAAACGTGTGCGTGCATCGACATGCATACCCGCCTCAAGGAGATCCGCAACCGTGAACGTTCGGCGGCCGGCCACGAGAACCTTCATCCGGCGGTCGCGCGGGCCATAGCGGTTGGTCAGGCAACGAATCTGGGCCGCATTGGGATAGTCAAACGGCAAAAAACTGTGCTCCAGCTTGAACTCAAGGTTAATGCTTGCAGCCAGATACTCCAGGAAGCCAGCGTGCCATTCGACGCCTCCGTGCGGGTGGTCGGCACCTTCCCCCCAGATCATTTCAAACCAGGGAATCGTGGCCCGATCACCGATCACATCGCGCATGCCCTGAGCGCGCTCAAGTAGAGCCTCCCACGTCCGTTCACATCCGACGAGATCCCCCGCGATCATATCGTCGATAAATGGCGCCGCCCCATGGCAGTAAGGATAGGCTTCGATACGCAGGCCCGGCCGGACAGAGTCGAGCGCGTCGCGGACGAGACCGTAGAAGTCGGCGATCATCCGTTCTTTGTCCGCTTCGGGAAGATCGAAATCACGTTGAACATAGAAGTCGTCGTCCGGCTGGTAGAACGGGGGGAAATCAACCTTGAATGCGTCGGCATCCCAGATACGCGCCATCATCTGTATGGATTCGAAGACATGCTGTCGTGCGCGCTCGTTGCGGATATCGAGCGTATAGCATCCAAGCCCGACATAAAAAGAGGGCTTGCCCTTGGTATCATGCAGGAAGCCGTGCGGCCAGAGCTCGTCGTAGATCGGCGTCCCTGGATGTGCCTGTGCCGGTGCCATCCATAAACGCAGAGCATACCCGCGTGCATGGATCTCACTCGATAGCGCACTAACATCGGGGAAACGGCGCGGATCCGGCTCCCATACCCCCATCAGGCCGGAGGCCTGCCACCCGTCGTCAAGGCAGACGCAGCCGAACCGATAACCATGCGTCTCCCATCTGCCTATGAGTTCCAGAAAAGACGCCTGGCTGACGGACTTGTTGAAGACGCGCCAGGTGTTGATTTCGGGCAGCTCGAAACGCAGGTCGACAGACCGATGCGAGTTGGAATGAACATGTGATTGAGTCATACGGTTACCAGGTTTGATGGGCGTGGGATCTTGACCAGCAAGACGGGGTCCTTCATCAGGCCGCAGGGGACAAGCTGATAATCATCCGTCCACTCGGTGCCCTCCGAGACGAACTGGTCCGGCCCCGTCCATGACGGCCACTTCTCGAAGTAGTGCAACGGACCATGTGAATTGCGGCGGTGACCGATGACCTCAATTTGCAGCCGACCCTTCCCCTGCTCCAGATAGTCGGTGATGTCCACTTCCGGAGGATCCCATGCCACGATACCGGCCACATGGCCATTGACGAGAATGCGGACGGCTGAACCCCGGTACTCCGGGATCTGAACGAACAGACGTTCATCGGCTTTGAGCCGCGCGTGAATCGACCGAACATAGCTCAACGAACCCGCATAGAACGGGAACCCCTGCCGTACCCAATCGCCGATACGGAGCGTGGTCGGTTCTGCCACAAGCCGCACGTCCCGACCCGCAACACGTACGCCGAAAGGTCCCAGAATGTAGACGTATTCGAGGCCGGGATGCTGCTCGTCGTATCGACAGGTCACCCGAAGCTCGTTCGTTCCTGTCCGTAGCAGATTGGGATCGAGAGGAATGCGCCGCAGCGATCGATCGCACCACCACCCACTATCCGCATCCATACTCAACCGGTCTCCGTTCACGGCAAGGGTCATCGTGTCCGGGCACTCCACGCCAACAAAACACGCCCCTGAGGGGACCACTGTCACGTCAAATGAATAGATGAGGTCTACGGTAACTGTCTTTGACTTCGCATTCACGGGTCGTGCCCAGGGCTGAATCATTTGTCCACCGCGTGGACGCAGGCCTAACTGGGCCCGGACCTTGCGATCGGTGTGAAGGATCTCTTCGGGTCCACGCCACGGCCCACCCTCAATACGGTATCGCGGGCAATCGAGAACCAGTAGGTTATTCTCGGACAGAATGATGTCCCACTCGTGATTCTCAAGCACGTTCGAACGCTTGACCGTATACTCCGGCCGACGGGGGCGACGCGAGCGGCCTGACTTCCGCGGAATCATAAACAGACGGCTGCCAGCGGGCGGCAGTGAGGTCTTGATGATCCAGCCCTTTCCTGATCTGTCGGCATCGACAGCCCAGCTCGACCCGGTCTCGGCATCCAGTTCGACCGGCCGACCGGCACACCCCTCGAATCCAGAGATTCTGACATCCTCCAACGACGTCCGCCTGTCCCGTACCATACTGTCGTCGGGAACGCCGAAACCGTGTTGCCCTCGGCTGTGCCCCGTATTGCACACAAACAGGTAGTAGGCCTCATCGTCTTTCCGCAACTGGTAGAGGGTCGAGGCAAGCTGCTTCGTGCCATCCGGACCCGTAATCGACACGCGACGTCCCCGTTCCGCGAGGAGAGGAGCCAAACGCCGTCCCGACAGGGCCACGCGATCGCACTGTGCCGCGAACTCACGCACGCGTTCGGTCTCCACGGCATCAAGATAGGACGCCGGAGCACCGACAAACACGACCTGCCCGCCCACCGCTCTGAATGCCTCTAGTTGTTCCAGTGTAGTGGTGCGCATGGTCAGCATGAGCGGGACGACCACCACCTTGTATGTGGCTTCGCCGACAACAAACCGGGCATCCTTGGCTTTACGGTCAATCCGGGCATGACGCGATAGGATCTCCTCGTTGCCGTAGTCAAAGTCTATGTTCTCGGCAAGCAACCGGTCCCGTAGTTTCTGCATCGTCTCCTCGAACGCCCTGATTTCTTCCTGAACCTCCTTCGTCTCTTTCCGCAACAGCAGCCACATACTCTCCACGGGATGGAGCAGCAGCACATCGCGGACTTCCTGGCCCCGGCTCAGCACGACATTCAGACGCGCAAAGTAGTCCTCGACTCTGGAGTAGACCTCCCACCAAGGCGACTGGTAGTGGATGCTCGCCGGATAATCCCGCTTGGCCTCTCCCTGCATGGTGTACAAGGACAAGTGTTGACAACGGAGGTTGATCCCCAGCGCCGCCTGCCAATCGCCCAGCGACTTATGTCCCTCGAACGAGAAGTCCCATCCTGTACAGCCGTAGGTCTCCGTGAGACGCCAGCGGCGTCCGAACTGACGCGCCACCGACGTGACTTGCTTGGCCGTATCGTGGAGTCGATAGTGCTCCGTCAGCAGATCCATACCGGGTGCCTGCATGTACTCATAGAAACGCATGCAATCCCCCACCAACAAGGTTTGCTGTCGGAGCGTGTCTTCCCAAAGAAGATGGCCGGTATGCAGCAAACCGTGCTTCTCACACCAGTCACCGATCTGGCGGCCAAAGGCGTCCACAAAGAGAAACGTACGACACTCGTGATAGTGATAGCGGGCCTGTGAGTGGTCGTGCCCGTCCACGTCATAGAACAGCTCCGGAAGGTGCGCGGTCAGGTCATAGCCGTAACGCTGCTTGAAGACCTTGGGCAAAGCCTCCGTCCACGGCACGGACGGCGGTCCCTCATCCGGCCGCATACGCATGCCCGCACTGTGCGGCTCATCCGTAAATATGCCCGGCACCCGCTTCCCAAACCGATCCCCTATTTCCCTCCGATACGCCTCGTGGGTCACTGTGATGAAACGCTGCACGGCCTCGTGGTTCATTGTATCGAGATAGGTGTATCCGTTGTACTCATCGCTGCACGCCTGGCTCTCTACACGAAAGACCAGCAGTGTTCGGCCACGCGTCAGTCGCCCGGGCTTCTTTCCTTTCGCGATGGGCTTGAGCCCCGTCACGGCGGCACCCTTCACGTGACCGGTGAACATGGCCACGGTGCTCGCATCCCATCCGACACCCGCCACCGAAACATGCTCGGTCACCACCACATGGCGCGCCCGATAACGAGGATCCTGCGTCACCAGACCGCCCGCCGCGCCCGACGGCCAACGATCCTCATCGTACAGCCACGCCCTCATATCGAGCTTCTCGGCCTCGTCAATGCACGCCTCAACGCACTCAAACCACTCCTCGGAGAGATAGTGTGTATCCAGCCCCACCCGCGAATGCATAAAAAAACCACCCAGCCCCATCCGATGCATCACCCGGATCTGACGCCGCAATTCCTCCGGATCCAACCGGCCGTTCCACGCCCAGAACGGCGCGCCCCGATACTCGCTACCCGGCTCCTCAAACTCCTCACGCCACGTCTTAATACTCATCGATCCCCCTGCGTCTTCACTTCAGATTGAAGAAACTACGACACTATTTGTTTATGTCTAAACAAGCGTAACAGCATATTGACCACAGATACCTTCACCATCTACACAAAACCACGTAGAATATTTCAACGGCTCTTTCCATGTCCCTGAAACGGCCCGGGCGGGTCAGGGGCGCCAATAGGAGTCGACG
Organism: Lentisphaerota bacterium; assembly: GCA_013203785.1. Classification (GTDB taxonomy): domain Bacteria; phylum Verrucomicrobiota; class Kiritimatiellia; order UBA8416; family JABMPJ01; genus JABMPJ01. The sequence continues at coordinate 42,691 of JABMPJ010000119.1, forward strand.
GCTTCCTTGGCCACGCGTACATAGTGCCGCCCCCTCTCGAAATCGCCGAAAATCGTCCCGACTTCTCTTTGCGCAATCTCGAAGAGACAGCCGCTCGCCGCCTCACAGACGCCCTTGAAGTACGCGGTGATGGCCTCGTCGTTGAGCGGTCCATCACAGGTCACGAATTCCGCACGTGGCTTGCAGTAGTAAACGACTCGGCTACCGCGCAGGAACTCGCCGATGCAAGGTTCATCGTTGAAGGGCGCGACGGATAGTTTGCGGAGTGTGGCCCACGTTGACAGGTAGTTCGGCCAGATGGCGTCGACGCGCTCGCAACAGCCGTAGGACAGCAAACCGAAACGATCGACCAAGCGCTGCTGGTACGGGAAGACGAACTCGCCGAAGGTATCTGCCGAGACCGCCGTCGTTTCCTGCGACTCGAGGAATCCCCAGCACTGCGTGGTCCGCGTCACCTTATCGCTCGGCAGTTCGTCGGTGAAGGCGAAGGATTCCTGAGCCAGGGGGCTGAGGCCATTCGTAGGTAGCAGCAACGCTTCCTCTTCAAGGAAGTCGTAGTATCGTTCGTAGACTTGGGTGGCCATCTCCATGGCCGCATGTACGGCATCCGGGCAGTCGAACATGGCGATATAATAGGCCTCCATGCCCATCAGGTGGACCAGCGGGTTGGTCGCCCCCCCCGGTAGCGCGCCCATGACCATGCGCACGGGCAGGATGTCCCCGAAGAGGTCCTCCACCAGCTCGCACTGACGCGCCGTGGCCTCGCGGTCAACCCCGAACGACCCGCCGCGTAGTGTGTCAATCTCAGCGGCCAGGTCGTGAATAACCGGGTCAATATGAAAGCCCTGCGCGTTAACGCCCCCGGCTCGCGTGATTGACGACGCGAGGCCGAAAGGATGCACATGCGTGCGCCACGTCATATCGAACGTCGGCGATACGGGCGTATCGTCGTCGAACAGCTCGCGCCCGACCAACGTACTCAGCAGGGCGCCCTCAAGCTCCCGTGCCTGCGCCCCCTCGCACTGCAGGCGCGGGGTGATCACCTCGTGACAGAAGTTTGAAAAGAGCAGCCGAACCGGCGGCGATTCGCGGTGCCCCTCCGCCTGCGCCCGCCACTTCTTCAGGATGATCTCATTCTGCGGCGCATCTGCGTAGTCGCGCTGAAGCCGCGCCCGCTGCCTCACTATCTCGCGATCTCGTGTTGAAATAGGCTCCATGTTGTGATCCGTTCCATCAATCAAGGTTCGGCAGATGCAGTGGCATTGGTCGTTTGAGGCACGTCGCCGACGCTGCCCCATGACCAGTTCCCCCACTTGGTTTGCGGGCCAGCCACATGGACGCCGGTGCCGATGGTGACACCGTCCGCGATGATGGAGAAACGCTTGTCCGCGCCGGCCGGGTCGAAGGATTCGAAGAACGTGACGTCTTCAAGGTGCGAGCCGCGGAAGATGGACTGAAAGGTGTGGTCGGGCGCATCGGTCCAGCGGTGGGTGATGCGGCAGCGCCGAAAGATTTCGCGATTGGGGTAATCGACATAACAGGCCTTGGTCTTGTGGGCGATGATGTCGCAGTCTTCAAAGAGGACGTTGTCGCCACTGTGGATGACCAGTGCACCGGCGCGATAGCAGCCCTTGTCCTGATAGTCGACGTCTTCGATGCGGCAACGGCGGTATTGCGTGGCCAAGTCCGGATCGTCCGATCCCACGCCGTGAACGATCGAGCCATGAATGGTGCAATCCTCGAATTTGAGGCCGGGTTTACTGGCCCACACCGACCACGCGGTGGTGCCCCAGATGGTGCAGTTGATAAACTCGGTGTAACCGCCGTCACCTGAGTCAGCAACAATGGCGCAGCCGTTGTTGTTGATGAACTGGCAGTTGATGAACCGGCCATCGCGGCAAACGGAGACTTCGGCCTCAATGTCGATCCCCGCGCCGGGCGGGCTGCCGAATGCGGCCCGTCCGGTATGGTTGAATTTGCAGTTGATCGCCGTCAACCCGCGTCCGCCCACCCAACTGAGTCCCTGGCGGCAGTTGTACTCGCTGTTGATGTTGACAAGCACATGCGGGGTGGGCGGATCGTCGACGGTCAGGTTCGCCCAGCCGATCATGATACCGTCGAGCGCATGGTGATGGGTGTGGATGTTTTCGACGCGGACAAACCTGTTATTGTAGAGCTGGATGCCGGAAG
>JABMPJ010000120.1 GCA_013203785.1 Lentisphaerota bacterium
ATCCGTACCTGTTTCCTCGCTCGGCGCTGGCCCCGGGACGTGGCCGCGCTACTGACGGCCGATCCAACTGCTCTTTCTAGGTTAATCCTTCCGCGATAGTGGATCGATACACCCATACGTCAGTTCCTCCGGAAGGAAGATAAGAGGACAAGGCACGTGCTAACAATCATGCGGAGCTCTCCTCCCAGTACTGCGCCTTCTCCTGCAAGACCCACCGAATTCCACCACGCGGATCGGGCATATCGCCCTTGTACCGGGGAATCACATGGACATGCGCGTGCGGCACCGTCTGCCCGGCCGCCAGCCCATCATTGACGCCAATGTTGAATCCGTCCGGGGAGTACCGTTCCTCCAGCAGCTCCTGCACCCGCCGCACCAAATCCCACACCGCCGCCTGCACCTCCGGCTCCAGCTCGTACAGCGAGAGCACCCCGACCTTAGGCACCACAAGCGCATGGCCCTCCGACACAGGGTAGTGATCATAGAAGGCCACAGCATGCGGCGTGTCGAGAATGATGCGCGCCGGATCCAGCGGGGCGAACGGAGAATTATCGACCAATAACGTCATGCCATTTCAATAGCACACCATTCACCTTACCACACCGCCTTTTCACCAGAATCACGCGATTCCAAGCCACTTCTAGCGCCCGGACACCACCAGAACACACTCAACCAGATAGAGTTACAGGCGAGAACCGTCGCCCTCCGCCCCCGGTCAATCTGAAATCCACAATCCAGTGCTTGACCCTTCAAACATGGCGGTGCTTCCATCGCCCGGTTTGAAACCAGGCCGTCACCAGAAAGCCATGGATCGTCAGTGCCACGGCAACCGCCCACCAGATACCATCTGTTGCCGGATCCAGAATCCGGCTGAGCCCCACGGCCAGGGGAACCTGAATGCCCCACAGCGCGATGAACGTGCAGATCATGGGAGACACAGTATCGCCGGCCCCCATGAGGGCTCGGCTCAAAACGATGGCGAGCGCGGCAAACACGAAGAACCCTGTTGTGATGCGCAGGAAGCGCCCCCCTACAGCCACGACCTCCGGGCTATCGTCGAACACGCGCACCAGCCCTGGGCCGCAACCAATCAATACGGCACCCATGACCAACATAAGAGCCACGGCCCACAGTGCCGCCAGCCAGGCTCCGCGATGGGCTCTGTCCGGTCGTTGTGCGCCCAGGTTCTGTCCTACGATCGTCGCCGCGGCATTGGCCAGTGCAAAGGAAGGCATCAGTATGATCATCTGGAAGCGCAGACCGATACCATACCCCGCCATGGCCGCCGTTCCGCAGGAGGCCACGATGTGCATCAGCACTAGCGCCATCAAGCTGCGCGCCAGCATCTGCGCGGATCCCGGCAGGCCTATCCGCAAAATCGCAAGCACGATGTGCAGTTTCGGGAGCAGTCGCCGGGGATGGATATGGATATGCCCCAGGCCACTGCCCAGCAGAGACACCGCCACGATCGCCGCCACCGCCTGTGCCGCCACCGTCGCAAGGGCTGCGCCGCGTATCCCGAGGGCAGGCGCCCCCCACATACCGAAGATCAGGATGGGATCGAGGATCAGGTTCAGCACATTGGCCAGCACCATCACCAGCATGGGAATAACGGTGTTCCCGGCCGCCTGAAAGATCGAGTGTCCCCCAATGAACAGGACAAAGACGGTGAAACACCCCAGGAAAGAGACCTGCAGGTACTCGGTCGCAAGGGCCGCCACATCTGGGGACGCGCCCAGGAGCAGGCAAAGCTGCTGCGCCAGGAAGAAACCGATCACTCCCGCAACAAGGCCCAGCACCAGCGCGAGTCCCAGCGACTGGCCGGCGGTATCGGAGGCCTGTTCATAGTCCTGTTCCCCCACCCTGCGTGAGATCAAGGCCACCGTTCCCGCAGACATGCCCATCACCAGCGGAAAGATCATCATCAGGATCGTGCCGCTCAAGGCCATCGCGGCCACCGAAGACGAACCCAGCCTACCGACCCAGAACAGGTCGATCAGCGACTGAATATTCTGCAGGACGGAACTGAGCAGCATCGGGCCGGCCAGGCGGAAGAGGCCGACCCCCAGTCGGCCTTCTGTCAGATCATTTTGCGCGCCGTCTTTCACGGAGTCAGATCCTAGCAACACGCCAGGCGAGAGGCGAGATACTAGAAAGGGGGAGCAATCGGGATCGACATCTCTGACCTCTCGGTGTCATACCACTCAGAGACCTCTCAGGGCCGCACCGGGATTTGGGATTCAGATGATGTCAGTAGTTCTGCTATTGCTGCGACGTGGCGCTTGCGAGTTAGATCTGCGGTCAGATGCGACACCAGGACCTTACGCCACTTGCCTGATGCGCGCTGCACCCGGGACCCGACATGCACGGCACCCGTCCCTTGAGCTGACTACTGAACTGGCAGCGCAACTCCGTGGCAAGCGCTTTGACCAGTCCCACTTTCTGAACAAGGTGAAATCGTCGATGCTGAGACATTGATTAAGATGGCGATCGCAAAACACTCAGGTGCGCAGCATGTGGGACAGCAGGCCATAAAGAAGATCCCCAGTTCATGTTTACCCAAACGAGCGATAGGACAGGACAGTTGATTCGGCCATCTGAGTAATCCCCGTCGTTAGTTCTCCGCCACCGGCAGAAATTGACCATCGATGCCTACAGACGCAGGACCAAATGTGCCCTCTCAAAACGGGCCCATGTTGTCGCACCACTTCAAACATCACCGCCTGCATTCACCCCTTAAAGATGCTGTTTCGGTGTTTGGCCATTGCCGACGGATCGGGAGTGAAGCGGTGAGGGAGATGGAGGGCGGTGCCTTCTTGGCCGGCGAAATTCATACGCTGGAGGTCTGGGACATGGCCAGATTTGAGGAGGGGAGAGACTACCAGTCGGTTGTCTTCGTCGAAGGTAATTAGGCCGCGGTCAAAGGCTCGGTCGTAGAGGACGTGGAGACAGAGGCCGTTGGTTGGGTCGGTACGACGGGCCTCGTTGTCCTTCCACGGGATGATGTGGCTGGCATTTAGCAGCTGGGTGATGGCGATCCGTGACAGGGCACAGCGGTGCTCGTAGCTGGCGAGAACGGTGTTGCGAAAGAAGCGCTGGTGGCGGCGCACGGTTACCATGCTCTTGCCCTCACTGGGGCCCTGTGGCGGGGAGATCGGTGGGGACGCGGCGGCCTCAACATCTTCATTCCCTATCAGTTCCTCAAACGCGGCCTCGCTGTCATCGCTCATCTGGTTCCAATCAGCATGAAAGGCATCCCACATGACACGATCGGCCCTACTGGCGCCAGTGAGGCCTCGAATACCCCGAGCCTGGAGCGTGGAGTCGAACGAGGCGAAATTGCAGAGTTTCATCGAGACACTGCTGGGGGTCCGGCCCATCTTCTCTGCCACTCGGATGATAAGCGGATCCGACTGACTGAGCTTCCCGAACGGCAATTTGCAGTAGACGTTCATGGCGATGAGTAGTTCGTGTGCTGTCCAGTTACGCGGCATGGGTACGGTTGCCTTTCCAGTTTAGCGGCAAGACTTGATTCCTTAGGCACCTACGTTCGTCCCGCCATGCCACCCCTCTGGTCTCACGACCAACTCATCGATGCAAGACAATCCGACAGACATGAATCCCAACCACGCTTGGCGGCACGCCGGAATCCCTGCACAATTTCGGCAGCAAAGACTCCAGGTGTAGGACTGTCGGCGGTTGGTTCGAGATCGACCAGCTCGTGCCAGAGGTGATCGTCTTCGGTCGGAAACTCGTAGCCTTGGGCCGCGAAGCGTTCTTGTAGCGGAGGGAGACCGACGGCTTGAGGGATGAAGTGCTCGCCATCCTGTAGGCACGAGCGGATGCTGGCGGCATCTACCTCATCGGCAAGCAGTAAGCGTCTTGCCAACCCCATGGGTCAGGGAGTCACCAC
>JABMPJ010000121.1 GCA_013203785.1 Lentisphaerota bacterium
ATATATCCTCGTATTAAGTGTGATGACTGTCTACTTTTTCCGGGCAGGTTCATATTCCTTTCACAGGTGTCAGGTGTCAGAAGGTACGAGTAGGCGGTTGTCCAGCGTGTGCGCAGCCCATGAGCCGCCCCCACCGACACCCGATACCTCAATCCCCTTCTTTCGCCTACACATCAAAATCGAAAACCATCGGCAAATGGTCCGAGTGGGTCACGTCAAGTACCTGTAGTTTACGCGGCTGTATGCCTGCGCTGTAGAGCACAAAATCAAGTTGCCGTTTGGGCGCCCAACTGGGAAACGTTGGGGCACCATCACTATTGGCATTGGTCAAGCCGGTTGCCGCCTGGAAGAGATCCATCTCCTTGGGCCCCCATAGTGCGTTGAAATCGCCAGCCACAATATAGGGTTTCTTCGTCTGTTTCACGAGGTCGTAAAGCTCGCTGAGTTGATGGTGGCGCTGACGGAACTTCAGCGCGAGATGGACCAGGTAGATCACGACATTCTCGAGCTCCAATTCAATCACGAGGCGTTTGAGGCCGTGCTCGAAGTAGTGAAACGTCTCGTTCTGAATGGTATCGCGCGTGATAAAGGCGTTACCCTGCTTGTTCATAATGGGGATTCGGTCAGCGACGCGTGAGGTGTATTTGCTGCGATAGCAGTGGTAGTGGCCGAGAGCGTCCGCAATCGAGCAGGCCTGATTGAGGCGGCCGGAACGATAGGAGCCCGCATCAACCTCGATCAGACCAACGATGTCCGGATCCAGAGGCCTGATGAAACCGATCAGATCATCCAGTGTCCTGTGCGTCCTACCCAAATAGCCGCTGACAGGCAGGCGGCGCCCCCTTCCGCCTGTTCCGTAGCGAATGTTGTACAGGACCAGTCTCATGCCGAGTGCTCCTCAACCATCTCCAGGAAGTTCCGCAGGAGCCGCTTGCCACTGGGGGTCAGAACCGATTCGGGGTGGAACTGGATACCGTAGGTAGGGTGTTCGCGGTGCGCCACACCCATTATCTCACCGTCATCGCTATGCGCGCTGACTTCGAGGCAGGCCGGCACGGACGCCTTCGTAATCGCGAGCGAGTGATAGCGACCGGCAGGAAAGGGGTTGCGCATCCCCTTGAAGAGGCGCGAGCCATCGTGATCCACGAGCGAGGTCTTACCGTGCATGATACGGCTGGCACCGGCGACCACGCCGCCAAAGGCGACCCCGATGCTCTGGTGTCCAAGACACACACCCAGGAGCGGAATCAGCCCAGAGAACGTTTTGATCAACTCCACCGATATGCCGGCCTCTTTGGGTGTGCAGGGACCCGGCGAAATAACCAGGCCTTGGGGCTGAAGGGCCCGGACTCCCGCCACGTCAATCTCGTCGTTGCGAAAGACCTTCAGGTCCGCCCCCTGGCTCGCCATGATCTGAACCAGGTTGTAGGTGAAGGAGTCATAGTTATCGATTAGCACAATCATACTTACCTCAGCTCCAGGCCGGCGGCGGCCAGTTCGACAGCCTTCTGCATGCCGCGGGCCTTGTGACAGGTTTCCTCGAACTCCTTGATCGGATCTGAATCATAGACGATTCCGGCACCCGCCTGGACGGCCACCTCGCCCTTGTGCATGTCGAGGGTTCGAATCGTTATGGCCAGATCCATATTCCCGCTGTAGCTGATATATCCCACGGCCCCACCGTAAGCGCCGCGCGGATCGGATTCCAGCTCGTGAATAATCTCCATGGCGCGAATCTTCGGCGCGCCGCTCAGCGTCCCTGCGGGAAAGGTGGCGGCCATGACGTCGACCGCATCGAGCTCTTTGCGCAGGACACCTTCGACGTGCGAGACCAAGTGCATGACGTGGCTATAGCGCTCAATCACCATGTAGTCGGTTACCTGCACACTGCCGGCCTCCGAGACGCGGCCCAGGTCGTTTCGACCCAAATCCACGAGCATAACGTGCTCGGCCTTCTCCTTCTCGTCCGAGAGCAGATCGTCGGCCAGCTGACGGTCCTCCTGCTCCGTCACCCCGCGTGGCCGCGTGCCCGCAATCGGACGCAGCTCAACGTGACTCCCGGTCAGGCGCACCATGACCTCCGGTGATGAACCCACAAGCGTTTGGTCTCCAATTTTCAAAAAGAACGTATAGGGCGACGGGTTGAGCAGGCGCAGCGCGCGATAGACCTGAAGTGGCGGCACGCTACTCTGTGCGGAGAAGCGCTGGCTGAGGACAACTTGGATAATGTCGCCCGCCACAATATACGCCTTGGCGCGGGCCACGATTTGCTCGAATGTCTCACGCTCCATGTTGGATTCAAATGGCGCATCGGGATAGCGACCCGCAGTGGGTGGGCCGGGTGGAAGGGCCAGCAGGCTCGCGATGGCTTCGATCCGGGCGACAATGTCGGCATAAATCTGCCGGGCCGCTTCGTTACCCGTGCCCCCCTGCCCCCTTACGCCTGGGCGCGCACAGCAGACGATCTTTAAGGTGTGGCGCACGTTGTCGAATACGATCAGCTGATCGGCTTTCAGAAAACGGCTGCGCGGTACGACGTTGGCCGAACCCGCTTTGGGGGGGGGCATGCGCTCGAACTCTCCGATCGCCTCATAGCCCACAAACCCAACCGCACCGCCAAAGAAGCGGGGCAGCCCAACCACCTCTGCCACGCGGATATCGCGAAACGTCTCGCGCAGCTGCTCCAGGCCGCCGGTCGGCCCGCCTGTGTGATCGACCTCAAAGAGCAGTTCCGGATCGACACCGACAAAGGAGTAGCGCCCCCACGTCTCGCCCCCCTCCATACTCTCCAACAGAAAGGCGTTGGCACAGTCGGCAAAGCGCTGCAATACCGACACGGGGGTTTCGAGATCGGCAAGGATCTCTCGATAGACAGGTATGACGTCGTATTCATCCGCCATCCTTACAAAATCACTCTCATTTGGATCATTCATGATGGCGGATGATATACCCCGAGGCGTACTCAGCGTCAAGCGGAAATGTTTCTATACATAGAAACATTATCCAACACACGACTCGCCTCCTGCGCTTGTCCAGGAGCCATGCCAGCCTAATCGCAGCTCTCAAGAATACGACGGATCACGGGTTCACGGGTCTCAATACTTTCACAGAGCTTAAACTGGACCCGCGCGCGCAACAGGTTGTGCCCTTCGTGCTTGGTCTTGAAGTAAACATCGCCAGCCAGATAATCAGCAAAGAAGCGCAGGCCCAGCTCGAAGCTAATCACACGGATGCTGTCATAGAGATAGTGACGATCCGCAGCGGAGAGAAATTCGGAGGCGAGGCGCATGTAGCCCTTCACAATGACGTGGCACATATCGGTATCGAAGTAGACCGCCTCGAGGTCCGCCTCGTCCTCCCCGGCCGGATTGCAGGCTGAGCGGAGACAGTCACCGAAATCGTAGTGAATCAGACCGGGTTTAACCGTATCGAGGTCAATGATGCTCGTGCCCTTCCCCGTGTCCTCATCAATCATGATATTGGAGACCTTGGGATCCCCATGGGTTGGTCGAAGCAGCAGCTCGCCCCGTTTGCGTGCCTCTTCCAGAACCGAACACCACGCGCGCCGCGCGCTGATGAAGCGCATGCAGTGCCGCGCATCAGCCGTGCTCCCAACCAACTCTTGACCCAGGTCGGTCGCCAGAGCCGCATCCAGGCCGACCAGATACCTCGGCGTCACATGAAACCCCTCCAGCGTGTCGTGCAGAGACGTCGGATCTATATCGCTGATCAATCGCTGAAACTGTCCCAGCACATAGCCAGCCTCATGCGCGTGCTCCAGGCTCTGAATGTGCTCGTAGGAGCGTGCCGAGGCTATCAGCGAAATGGCCCGCCAGCAATCGCCCTTCTCATCCAGAATATAGTCCTCGCCCGTCTTGGTGGGAATGATTCGGGGCAGTTGCCAGATGCGGTCCGCATCGTCGGCCTCCGCTTCAAGGCGGCGGTGAACATGGTCCGTCACCACCTTGAGGTTCGCCATGATCTGTCGGGGATTGGCAAAGACCTTACCATTGATGCGCTGAATGATAAAGCGCTCCTGGGAAAAAGTCGTCCGAAAGACAGCGAGGTAGGTGTCGTTGACGTTGCCACTACCGGTTGGACGCACCGAGACGGGTCGACCGGCGACCTCGAACTGGACGGCCGCAGCGGCAGCGTTCATGCTTCCTCCTGGGTCACACGTTCTATTGAGCCGCGACAGGCTCGGTCACGGGCGGAATAACGATCGGATCGACCGGTGCGGACGCAGTGACGGGCTCGGGCATTTCGGCAGCGACGTCACCTGATGGCACGACGTCCAGTGGCATATCCATCGGCGAGGCGGCTGGCGGCGGTACCGCGGCAGCGGAAGCCATGGGAGCGACCACACCATCCGTCACGGAGTTGCTGCGGCTGGTCGCGCCAAGGTAAGCGAGGAGGGTCGTGTTCACGAGGAATACGATTCCCAAGACGACCGTGACGCGGGTCAACACATTACCCATGCGTGCACCAAAGAGCGCCTCGCCCATCTGTCCGCCCATGGCCATACCCAGGCCCTGGCTCTTGCTGCGCTGGACCAGAATCACACCAATCAACATGAGACAGCACACGGCCTCAACGAACATCAACAAATATCTCACGAATGTAGCCATGTTTTCTTCCTCTCGCGCCTACATACCGTGGCGCACAATCTCCACGAACGAGCGCGCATCGAGTGCCGCGCCACCAATCAGTCCACCATCAATATCGGGCTTGGCCAGCAACTCCGCCGCGTTAGCGGGTTTCATGCTGCCTCCGTACTGAATCCGAACCGTCTCGGCCGTTTCAGCATCGCTCAGCCCTGTCAGAACCCGGCGAATGAAGGCGTGAACGTCCTGTGCCATCTCAGGGGTCGCGGTGCGACCGGTACCAATCGCCCAGATCGGCTCGTACGCCACGATGACCCGTTTCAGCTCAGCCGCCAGACCGGTCAGACTGTTCTCGACCTGCGTCTGGATGACCTCCTCGGTACGGCCAGCCTCGCGCTCCTCGAGGCTTTCGCCCACGCAGACGATCGGCAGCAGATTTGCCGCCAGGGCCGCCTTGACCTTGTGACTCACAATGGCATCGGTCTCACCAAAATAGGTCCGTCGTTCGCTGTGGCCCAGGATCACGTAATGACAATAGAGGTCACGCAGCATCGAGGCGGAAATCTCACCGGTATAGGCCCCATCCGGTTCCCAGTGCATATTCTGAGCGCCCAGCTTGATTGAGCTGTCGCTGATCGTATCGCTGACGGTTTTGAGGGCAGTAAAGGAGGGACAAAGGACGACATCCACCTCACGGCATTCGGCCAACTCCAGCTTGATGCTGGCGGCCAGCTCCTGCGCGTCCGAGATGGTCTTGTTCATCTTCCAGTTACCGGCAATAATTTTCTTTCGCAACTTCATCTTCCTTGTTCCCGCTCCACGGTATGCTTGGCGTCCGCACGTCAGCGCGGCGGCACCCGATCTACTACTTACTTGTCCGACAATGCCGCTATGCCCGGCAGAATCTTGCCTTCCAGAAATTCTAGACTGGCCCCTCCACCGGTGCTGATGTGTGTCATCTGCCCGGCCAGGCCACTCTGGTTGACCGCACTGACGCTGTCGCCACCGCCGATAATACTGACACATTCTGTCGCCGCGATCACCTTCGCAATGGCCATGGTTCCCGCCGCAAACGGTGCCATTTCAAAACATCCCATGGGACCGTTCCAGAGGACCGTTTTAGCTCTAGAAAGCTCCGCAGCAAACGTCTCACAGGTCTTGGGGCCTATATCCAAGGCCATCCAGCCATCTTCGATGCCGGACTGATCCACGGTCTTCACGTTGGCCTCAGCGCTAAAAGCATCGGCCACGACATGATCAAGCGGAAGCAGGAGCTTGACGCCCTTGGATGCCAGCAGATCCATGGTCTCCTTGGCGAGAGCCACCTTTTCCATTTCGACCAGGGAATTCCCAACCTGAAGACCCATGGCTACGTAGAAGGTGTAGGCCATCCCGCCACCCACGATGATCGTGTCGACCTTGTCAGCCAGGTGGCGTAGCACATCGATTTTGCCGCTGATCTTGGCACCGCCGATCACGGCCACAAAGGGATGCTCAGGATCGGCCACCGCCTTGCCGAGGTACTCGATCTCTTTTTCGAGAAGGAAGCCGGCGGCACATTCATCAAAATATTTCGTCACCACGGCCATAGAGGCGTGGGCACGGTGCGCAGTGCCAAAAGCATCGTTCACATAGACATCACCCAATTCCGCCAGAGCCGTGGCAAAGGCCTCCTGGGCCTCAGGCGTGACGCCCTTGCCCTCTTCCTCGGCATGAAAACGGAGGTTCTCAAGTAACAGGACTTCGCCGGGAGCCAGCTGCTCGGCCAAGGCCTTGACGGCAGGACCGACGCAGTCGGACGCGAAGGTCACCGGTTTCCCAAGCAGCTCGGAGAGACGGTCCGCGGCGGGCTTGAGACTGAATTCAGGCTTGGACTCGCCTTTGGGGCGGCCGAGATGGCTCATCAAGACCAACGAAGCACCTTCACCCAGAACATACTCAATCGTCTGCAGCGCGGCACGGATACGCGTGTCGTCGGTGACCGTCACCCCGTCGAGGGGCACGTTGAAGTCGACACGCATCAAGACGCGTTTACCCGCCAGATCCAAATCGCGAACGGTTTTCTTGTTCATCTGCGAATCCAATTTCTCGGGCGTAGCTCAGCCTGCTCTCGTCGTATGCAAGTGCGTGAGTGTGTGCGTATGTGGGTGCGATACCCGAATAGGCATCCCATGCCCACATACACACGTTCCCACACACATTCCCAGACGCTCTAGACCGTTGCGTCCATGTGCGCAATAAGGTCGATGATCTTGTTGGAGTAGCCCCACTCATTGTCGTACCATGAGACCACTTTGACGAAGTGGTCTGTCAGAGCAATACCGGCATCTGCGTCAAATACGGAGGTGCGCTCTTCGCCGATGAAATCGGTCGACACAACCTTATCTTCCGTATAACCCAGAACGCCCTTCAGCTCGCCTTCCGACGCCGCCTTCATCACGGCCTTGATCTCGTCGTACGTGGCGCCCTTCTCAAGGCGACAGGTCAGATCCACCACCGAAACATCGGCGGTCGGGATACGGAAAGCCATACCGGTCAATTTGCCGTTCAGCTCGGGAATCACCTTGCCGACCGCCTTGGCCGCGCCCGTGCTCGAGGGGATGATGTTGAATCCCGCCGCACGGCCACCGCGCCAGTCCTTGGCGGAGGGTCCGTCAGCCGTCTTCTGAGTCGCCGTCACAGCGTGCACGGTCGTCATCAGACCTTCGACGATGCCGAAGTTGTCATTCAGAACCTTGGCAATAGGCGCCAGGCAGTTGGTCGTGCAGGAAGCATTCGAGACAAACGTCATGTCGGTCGTATACTTTTTGTGGTTCACGCCCATCACGAACATCGGGGTGTCGTCCTTTGAGGGTGCCGACATCACCACCTTCTTCGCGCCCGCATCGATGTGCCCCTGTGCACCTTCCTTGGTCAGGAAAACGCCGGTCGACTCGATCACGTAGTCAGCCCCGCAGGAAGCCCAGCCAATGTCCGCCGGATTCCGCTCCGCAAACACCGCAATGGCTTTGCCGTTCACGACCAGCTTGCCATCCGCTGTGCTGACCTCGCCCTTAAAGCGACCGTGCACGGAATCGTACTTCGTCATGTAAACCATGTAATCCACGTCAATAAAGGGATCGTTGATGCCGACAATTTCAATGTCGTCCCGTGCGCAGGCCGCACGAAAAGCCAAACGACCGATACGGCCGAACCCGTTAATACCTACTTTGATAGCCATTCCCCATCTCCCTATATGGAATTAATACACCCATCTCGTTTGAGTGAAGCCGATACCCTATACAACCGGCCCGCGGGAGTCAATACGCCAGTAATAGGGAGTACAGCGCGCGTACGCCGCCGCATCCTAGCCGCCAAAGTCCACGACCCAGGTGACCGCTTCCGTGATGGAGCCGACGCGAACGTCGCCCGAGCGACGCAACCGGACCCGGCAGTGTCCCGGCAGGAGCGGACCACGTGAGATGCGGTAGTAGCCGCGGCTATCGGTGAGCACCGTCACATGTCGGCGTTCCTGTCGGGCCGTCACGGCGACACCCGGGCACCCCGTGCCGGCCTCATCGCAGACTCGCCCGGCCACGGCGACGACCTTGTCACGCACCACCTCAAGATAGCGCGTTCCATGACCGGCGTAGGAATAGCCCTGTGTGTAGAGATCCTGGTACTCGCTTTGATCGGCGGCGGTCGGCGGTGCCGTCTTGAGCGGCTCAATCGCGGTGTCCTCATTCCATTCGTTAAAGCTGGTGATCAGGATCATGTTCAGATCTGGATCGACATACGGGAAGGCCAGCCGGTCAAAACTCTCCTCAAGAAACGAGCCCTCCCCTTGGCCGGGGGCCCACGCACGGGGAATCGCATAGTGATCCACCGACGGCCGCACGCCCCGATCATTGTAGCCAGGAATGATGGATGGAACAAAATCCGTGCCCGCCGGGAGGGCGTCGCGAAACAGGGCGTACCGCGCCGCCACGTCGACCACGAAACGGCTCTGGCTGCCGTAGCCGCGCTGCGGGGCATTGCCGTTCTCATACATGTTATAGGCCGTGATGGCATCCAGGCAGGCCATGCGCTCTGGCTGCGGCTGCGGCGTAAGGGGATAGGGTATTTTACCTTCAGCCACCAGCGGCGAGACCTTCCAGAAAATCTCGTCGCCGATCAGATAGGGGTCGTGGCCCCGCGCGCGTGCCGCCGCGCGGTAGTCCGCAATGGCCCCGGCAAAGTCCCCTGTGAAGGTCCGGGTCAGATAGAGCAGCACCACCGGACGGCCCTGTACGCGCAGATAAGAGGGGTGGTCGAAGAACTGCTCGGTCAAGCCCAGCAGATCGCTGACAAACTGCGCGCGGCGCTCGGGCGTAAATTCGGTACAGCCGTAGTCCGGGTTGAACCCCAGAGCCCACGATTCATAGAAAATGCAGAATTGAATATCCGCGATATTACGCGCCTTGAGAAAACCCGTACTGATCGCTTCGTTCTGCTCTGGCCGACCTGGCCACCAGTCGAGCGTCAGAAAATCGACACCGTACTGCGAGCACCACGCGATATGTTCCTCGGCAGCAGCAGGTGTGTCGGAGCTGTAGAAACCGGCCATCGGCTCCTGCGGTGGTACCAAACGGGTACGAAGCATACCGGATCCGAAGTTGGAGGGGAACCAGACGTAGTAGTGCGCGCCGACCAGATAGCGCGCGGACGCCAGCGCTTCAGAGCCGTCCGTTCCCTCACGCCGGCAGGCGACCACCAAACAGAGCAGAGCCATACCGATCAGCCATTTTGAGAATCGCGTCATGTCATGCGCGTCCAGATATGCTCGATAAGACTGTGGCCACGCCAGATCAACCTATTCCAATCCATGAATACCCAGAAGAGTGCGGCATGGATGCCGAGCGGAACCAGGTGCCACCGGTTACGGCTCCACACGAAGCTGAGCACCACGAATACCGCACCGGGCAGAAGAACGCGCCCATACGACCAGGGCTCAACCCACACGAATCGGGTCATGAAGAGCGGCATCAGAGCGAAGCCCAGGAAGCCGAAGGAGATCGCATCACGCCGCCGCCAGGCCTGCCACAGCGCGAGTAGCAGGCCAGATAAGGACGCGGAGAGGAAGAGGGCCAGGTAGACCTGCTCTGCCGGAGCGTGCTGCGCCGAGAGCAGGACCTCCTGCGCATGCTGAACCATAGCGTGGAGCGGACGCCCCAGGTTGCGAGCCCCGCCGTGCCAGGGCGCCTCCCCGATTCGGCGCGTGACGTAGAGCTGCCACCCCAGGGCTGGCAGCAGGGCCAGTCCGGGCACCCAGCCACGCCGCCAGTCACGATTGAGCACCATAGCGTCAAAGCAGAATACAGGTAACATGACGACCAGTATTTCGCGTGACAGAATAGCCGCTGTCATCAGTGCTGCCGTCAGCCAGTAGCGTTTCGTCATGAAGGCCACTACCGCCCAGACCAGCCATGCCATGGCAGTCGGACCGGCCAAATCGCGGAAGATCCCGATAGCCAGGCCGCTCAGCATACCGTAGAAAAGGGCCACCCACTGCGAGCACTGCCGGTGTCGACAGAGCGACGCCACCCCCAGCATGCCCGCCAGCACGGCCAACAGGTTGACCGCGACCATGGCCGACGCAAAACGGGCCGGTTGACCCAACGCCACCAACCAGACCAGGGCCGGATAACCGATCCGCTGGTAGCGGTAGGCCGGTTCGTCCATGAACGCCTGCATGTCGCCCCGGATCAGAGGATCGAAGGCCATCATATAGAAGAAGGTTCCGTCGTAGCCAACCGACTGCGGCAGTACAAACGTCCCGGACGGCACGCGCTCAGCAGGCATGAAGCGATCACCCAGACAGATCAGTCCGGATAGGTTCTTTCCGAAATTCAGAGAATAGCGATAGATGAACCCACCGTACACCAGTGACACGATTAGGATCATCCAGATGACCGGATGAACCCATAGGCGACGAATCGCCGCACTCCATTGGGTTGGCACTATGCGTCCTCCTCGGCCCACGACATGTGGGCGCTTCGTTAGTCCGTCAGTTGGAACCGGATGGGGACAACGGTCTCACCGGCACCAGGCCTTCCATCCGGGCCGGTGAAGAGGCTCCGCCACACCGCCTCTACGGCCGCTCGATCAAGCGATGAGAATCCGCTCGAAGCGATGACATCCACTGCAACGGCACGGCCATGGCTGTTCACGCTGACCGATAAATTCACCACCCCCTCCTCACCTCGAAAAACGGCCGCGCGCGGATAAATAGGCCTGACACCCGAGTAGTCCAAGGCAGAAGAATCAACGCCCTGATCCTCAGCAGCACCGCTCCACTCAGAGGATTCCGGTGGCGATTCGACCAGGGGCTCCGGCTCTGGCGGCGGGGCCCGGTCCTCCACCACCTCGTCCATCGGAGCATCCAGCAGCGGCAGCAGCACCGACTCCGGCTCAAAGAGCGGCAGCGGCTCCTCCTGCTCGGGTAGCGGCTCAGGACGAGGCGGTCGTGGCAGGGCCGGCGTTGCCACCAGGGTGAGATTGACGCTCGATTCGCCAAACTCGAATTGCGGCATCAGCGGCACGGTCCGAATCAACCGGGCCGCACCGGCCACCACAGCCACATGAAGGACGACGGCCAGGATGAGTGCCGCGCTAAGTTCGAGCGGTCGTCTCATTCCTCTGCCTTTACCTGAAAGGACACACTCTCCACACCGGCTTGGCGGAGGGCCGAGAGGAGCTCAATCGAGCGGCCCAACTCCGCGCGTCGATCACCACTGATCAATACAGGTGCCGTGCTGATGAGACTGTGGGCCCGAGCCCGATCAATGGCTTCGTCAACGCTGACGGGCATTTCATCCATCCAGAGTGTGTTGTCAGCTGAAATCGCGATGACCAGACTCTCCAGTTTCTCTGTCTGCCCCACCCCGCCGGGCAGCGTCACGCGCAGACCGCGATAGACGGTCATCGAGAGCATCGCGTAGATGAAAAAGACCAGCAGCAAAAAGACCACATCAATCAGGGGCACAATCTCGATACGTGCGCGCCTGTTCTCATATCCCGTCGCCAAATGCATCGTCTGCCTCTCTCACCGCACAGTGCATCACACCGGCGGCGGGTTGCTGTTGGAGCGGCTGCGGCGGTAGGCCACCTCGAATTGGGTCGCGAGCTGCTCCAGGCGGCGCGTCTCCCGCTGCGTCCGCTCGACAAAGTAGTTGAGCGGAATCAGGGTAATGATCGCCACAGTGAGTCCCGCCGCCGTGGTAATCAGGGCCTGCGCGATTCCACCCGTGACCGCTTTGGGATCCTCAATCCCGCTCGCCCCCAGGAGCTCAAAGGAGGTGATGATGCCCAGCACCGTCCCGAGAATGCCGAGCAAAGGGGCCATCGTAACAATCGTGTCTAACACCGAGAGGCCCTGTTTCATCCCATCAATGCGACCTGAAGCCTCTACCTGCATCGCTTCAGTCAGGCCATGCTGACGGTGCTTTAGCCCCGCCGCCAACACCCCCGATGCCGCATCGCGGCCCACGCCATCCACATGGCAGGCGTCGCCATAGGCAGCGCTGTCGGTCAGCGCCATCATGCGGTCAATGCGCCCCATGGAAAACGCCCACTTCTGCCGGGTCCAATAGAAGAGTCGCTCGATCGTGATCGTCAACGATACGAGCGAGCAGCCCAACAGCGGCCACATAATCGGACCGCCACGCTCAAACAGTGCCTGTAGAATCAATATCACAATTCGTGTAATCCATCCCGAATCGTTCGGGTATGTTTATCCTTATAGCCTTTGGTGCCATGTCTGGCAATGTTGAGTAACACCCCCGCCGCAGCTACGCTCATGATCAGGCTGGAGCCACCGTAGCTGATGAAGGGCAGCGGCAGCCCCTTGGTGGGCAGACAACCGGTCACCACCCCAATGTTGATCGCGCCCTGCATCACGATCATCATCGTGAACCCGAAGGCCAGGAGCCGTCCAAACGGATCGACCGTTCGACGACTGATCACCAGGCCACACACCAGTATGCCAAAGAAGAGCAGCACCACAACGCCCGTCGCTATGAAACCCAGCTCTTCGCCAATGATGGCGAGGATAAAGTCCGTGTGCGCCTCGGGCAGATAGAACTGCTTCTGAATGCTATTGCCCAATCCCACCCCGGTCCAGCCGCCGTGAATAAAGGCATTTTTCGATTGATCGAGATGGTACGCCGCATCGGGGTGCTTCTCGGGGTCGAGAAAGGCCAAAATGCGTATCAGGCGCACCCGGTCATGCATCACCGCCAGCGAAAAGAGACAGAGGCCCGACACCGCCGCTACCAACAGGTACCCTACCCGCGTACCGCCGACATAGAGCAGGAGCATGCCGACCAACCCGGTTAGCATGGTGGTCCCAAAGTCCGGTTCCAAGAGCAGCAACCCCAACACGAGACCCAAGCCCCCAAGAGGAATCAGCAGTCCATGTCGGAGCGTCTCCATACGACGCGCGTTCCAGACAATCCAGTTGCTCATCAGGATGACCATCGCGAACTTGGCGACCTCAGAGGCCTGTAGACTGAAGGGGCCGATACGCAGCCAGCGATGGCTGCCGCCAATCTCAGGGGCCAGGCCCGGTACGATGACGGCGATCAGAACCGCCAGGGCCACGCCACCGATCATGAGCACAATACTACGCCGCTGCCACCAGTGATAGTCGAAGTGCGCCGTTACGACCCCCGCAATAAAAGCGAGCGCCAGCCAGATCAGCTGGCGCTTGAAGAAATATCCCGCGTCATCAAACGAGGCCGCGCCGCGTACGGTGCTGGTGCTCGCCAGCATGACAATACCGAGGGAGAGCAAGGCCAAAACGATCGCAATGAGCGTGCTCGCGGCCTTCTGCATGGGGATGCCCCGCCTGAGCCGCTATTCGCCGATCGGGATCATAACCGTCTGCCCGGGAGATACGTTCCCGTCCAGCAGATGGTTGACCTCCTTGAGCCGCGTGACCGTGACACCGTACCGCATGGCAATGCGAGGCAGGTCTTCGTCTTCGGCGACAATGTGCTCGCGCAGGCTGCTCGTCGGCATGGCGTCCATTCCAGGTGTGGGCAGGCCGATAGGTGCGCTGTCCAGGCTGACGGGTACTGACCCAGCCGCTACCGGCGCCGGGACGGCAGCGGGCACCGTGGCCGGCGCAGCCATCGGTGCGCTGCCACGGGGAATCACGAGCTGCTGGCCGACAAGGATCTTCGCGTCGGTCGTGTTATTGGCCTCCATGAGCGCCTTGGTTGAGCAGCCGTGTGCCGCGGCAATTTTGGAGAGACAGTCACCCGACTTAACGACGTAGGTATTGCCCGAGGCCACCGCCATCGATTTAGCCGGCGCCTTGGCGGGGGCCTTCGCAGGAGCCGGTTTCCCGACGTCTTGCGTGCCCGGCAGCACGAGTTTCTGGCCCACCCGGATAAGGCTGGGATTCTCGATCCCGTTGAGGGCGGCCAGCTCACGGGTGCTTAGACCAAAACGCGCGGCGATCTTGGAGAGCGAATCACCGGACTTCACGACATACTGGGAGCTCGCCGCGGGCGGCCACGCCTTGACCACGGGCGGCGGTGCCGGCACCGCCGGCGGAGGGGCCTCAATCACAGCGGAAGGCGGCATAATGATTTCACCGGGGGGCGGAACGGTCCCCCGCGTGGTGCCACAGCCCTGAATCACCATGATCCCGGCAACGGCCAATACATGTGCGCCCGTTACTATTCCAATAACCCAAGGTGTCTTCATATCATCTCTCCAATTGCCTGACGATTGCTTCAAAATAATCTCCTAGTTCAACGCGATCGGGGAACCGATCGAAGCCGTCACAGCCGGGCCGCAACAGCACCCATTCACCCTCCGATGCATCCGTTACGGCCGCTTTGACCGACGGCACCATCGTACCGCAACCGCAGTACGATGCGACATCTCTCCATACGGCCGTTGTCGACTCCATGCATTCGCCGACACGATAGACCCTCTGGCCGCGATTGGCCAGCAATTCTTTGCCGGATTCAATCTCCGCCATATTGTTGCTGCCGGGCCCCATTTAACGTGCTCACCTCACTTTCAGTGTCAGAATTCCGGCCAGCGCGCAGATGATCGATAAGATCCAGAACCGCACGACCACTTGCGTCTCGCTCCACTGCTTCATCTCAAAATGGTGGTGAATCGGGGCCATGGCAAACACCCGTTTACCGCGCGTCTTGAAGGAGACCACCTGTATAATCACGCTGAGCGCCTCCATCACGAAGACACCCCCTACGATCACCAGGACAAGCTCCTGTTTAATCAGGACCGCCACCATCGCGATCGAGCCGCCCAAAGCCAAGCTGCCGGTATCGCCCATGAAGACTCGCGCCGGATGACAGTTGAACCAGAGAAAGCCGAGACAGGCACCCAACAGGCAACCACAAAAGACAGCCAGCTCACCCGCCCCCGCCACGAAAGGTACCATCAGATAATCGGCGAAAGCCATATGACCGGCCAGGTAAGCCATGATCAGGTAGGATATCGCGACCGAACTGCTGCAACCGATGGCGAGCCCATCCAACCCATCGGTCAGGTTAACCGCGTTCGTCGCCCCCACCACGACCACGCCAACAAAGAGACAGACCCCGAACCATCCCAGGTCATCTACCAGAGGCATCTTCATAAAGGGAACCATCAGGTGTCGGGCGCGCTCGGCCGTCTCGGGTTGCAACATGAGGACCGACGCCATCGCAACGGCCCATACGCCCTGCAAGAGCAACTTCTTGCGCGCGCTCAGTCCCGCCGTGTTGCGCTCCACCACTTTTTTGTAATCATCCCAGAAACCCACCATACCCATGTAGCAGAGCGTGGCTACGGTTAGCCAGGCCAACAGACTTGTGGGCTGTATCCAGAGCAAGGACGACAGCACGATTGAGAAGATGAGGAGGAGCCCGCCCATGGTTGGAGTGTCCTGCTTGTGTCCGTGCAACTCGAAAAGCGGCGGCGCCTCTTCACAACGTTCAGGCTGCGACACATTAAGTCGCTTCAACTGCCGGATCACCCATGGCCCAGCCAGAACGGTCAACAAGAACGCCGTACCCGCCCCCGCCACCGCGCGAATGGTGATGTAGCGGAAGACACGTAACGGCGAGAACCAGTCCTGAAGCAAATATAGATAGTAAAGCATCCTGTTCCTTCGGCCTCTTGACCTGCCCGCACGTTTTCTACAGTCGTCGGCCCACAGGCCTCCGACCGTTCCCTCCGTTTGCCCTCCATAGCCCGACTCGTCCTTCGAAGCTCGAAGAGCGACGTAGGAAGGGCGACGGTGGGACTCCCGACCTCTGTCTCTCTCCCCTACTCTTCGTCGCCCCACAGCATCACATTGGGAGGATCACCGTTGGGCATATGTTCGGCCAGTCGCGAGCCCGCAGTCTGTCGCTTCTCGGGTGGTGCTTTACGCTCCCCCCGCGCAGCCGTGAGTTTGACTGTAGAAGGACTGCCGATCAGCGTGCTGCCGGCTCGCATGGGTATACGTTGTGCTGCCATCGTCGTTGCCTTTCTGTTATCGCACCATGATTTCCATAATCACTTCGAGGTGTACGCTGCGGGAGCCCTTCAACAGGACCGCATCGCCGGCGGCCACGTGCGAGGTCAGCCACTCGCCCGCCTCCGCGGCCGTGGCACACCGCACCACATGACCCGGCCCCTTCGCCGCTGCATCCGCGATCGCCGTCGCCAGCTCACCGACACTCACCAGACCGGCCCACTCACCCGTGGCAATACGTTCGCCAAGCGCGCGGTGGGCAGCCGCAGAGCCACTGCCCAGCTCCAGCATATCGCCCAATACCAGCCAGCGGTGGCCACTGACCGGCATCTCCTGGAACGTTGCCAGAGCTGCCTGCATGCTGGTTGGGTTGGCGTTGTACGCATCGTTCACCATCGTGATGCCTCTGATCTGTTGAACGGCCCACCGCATAGGTAAAGGCTTAAAGGCCGCGATCCCCGCATCAATAGCCTCCCAGCTTACACCTGCCTCGCGCGCCACGGCCACACTCAGAAGGAGATTATGCACCTGGTGTGCGCCCGGCAGCGGAAGCCGAAGGGTATGGCGCTCGCCCCTGCGATGATCCTCGATCAGAACCCCTTCGGACGTCTCAGCCTCGCACGGACAGCTATAATCCGCCGTACGCCCGACGCCCACACTCACCAGGCGCGCCGCGGTTCGGTGCCGCAGGACATCAAAGAATACGGTGTCACAATCCAAAAACGCTACACCCTCGGATGGTAGAGAGGCCAGCAGCGCGCCCTTCTCTTCTGCCACCGCCTCTTCAGATCCAAAATGTTCAAGGTGCGAAGCGCCGATCGTAGTGACCACACCCCAGTCAGGGCGCAACAACCCACACAGATCGGCGACCTCGCCGGGGTGATTGGACCCCACCTCGAAGACCCCCACCTCCGTGTCCGGCTCCATGGCCAGGAGACTGAGAGGCAACCCGATAGCGTTGTTCCAGTTGCCGCGCGTGGCCGCCGTGGCAGAGACCTGGCCCAGGATCGCCGCGATCATCTCTTTGACCGTCGACTTGCCCACACTGCCCGTGATGCCGATCATGCGCGGCGCCACTTTGCGGCGATAGCCATCGGCCACATCGCGCAAGGCCGCTTGTGTGTCGGGTACGCGCAGCAGGGCACATGTGCTGTCGTCGGAGACATAGGAGGCTTTGACCACGGCGGCTGATGCTCCGGCCCGAAGGGCCTCCTCAACAAAATCGTGGCCGTCGAAGTGTTCCCCCGCCAGAGCGAGGTAGAGGGCGTCAGCCGAACACACACGTGAATCGGTCGTCACGGAAGCAAAGGCCACAGGGACCGCTCCCGACCAGGAACCGCCACTCCAGGTGGCGGCCTCATCTGCTGTCATTCGCGACATAGGCTTCCCTGCTGCAAGGCCTCTTGCGCCACCTGCCGGTCATCAAAAGCAACCGTCCGGCTGCCAATCTCCTGAAAATGTTCATGCCCCTTGCCCGCGATCAGTACGATGTCGCCCTCGCGGGCCAGGCCGATCGCCTGCCGTATAGCTTCACGTCGGTCAACCACGATGCGCACGCTCTCCTTGTGCTGCACCCCGGCCAGGACCTCCGCAAGGATGGCGGCCGGATCCTCGGTGCGCGGGTTGTCCGACGTAGCAATCGCCAGGTCGGCCCCCACCTCGGCCACCCGCCCCATCAGCGGCCGCTTGCTTCGATCACGATCTCCTCCGCAACCGAACACGACGATGAGTCGGCCACGCGCGATTTCGCGCAGCGTCAAGAGCACATTGCTGAGCGCGTCATCCGTGTGGGCGTAGTCGATGAAGACTTGAAACCCGCGATCCGTCGCCACCTCTTCCAAGCGCCCAGGGGCACCCGAGGCATGACTAAGGGCCGCGCGGGCCACATCGAGATCGAGACCCATCGCGCCGGCCACGGCAATCGCCGCCAAGCTATTGCTCACGTTGAATCGGCCCATCAATGGAGTCACGAGCTCGCCGCCGCCCCAGGGCGTAGCCAGTTGGATGCGGCTGCCCCGCGCGTCGAGCGTCATCGACTCCGCGCGCACATCCGCCTTGATGGTCGTGCCATAGGTGATGACCTTAGCCTCCAGCGTGCTCTGACCCGCCAAACGCCGCCCGAATGGGTCGTCCAGATTGACGAGGGCAAAGGCCGATTTGGCACCCCCACCTAGCTCACGAAAGAGCTGAGATTTGGCCTGAAAATAGCGTTCCATGTCCTGGTGGTAGTCAAGATGGTCGCCGGTCAGGTTTGTGAATACAGCCACGTCAAAATCGATCCCGGCGACGCGCTTCTGGTCCAGAGCGTGTGACGACACCTCCATCACGGCGCTCTGGCACCCCGCACGCACCATCTTGGCTAGCAGGCCCTGTAGCTCGGGAGCCTCGGGGGTGGTGCGTGAAGCGGGAATGGTGCGTTCACCAAATTCATAGGCAACCGTACCGATCAGCCCTGGGGTCAGTCCGGCCGCCTTGAGGATATCACGCACGAGGTAGCTGACGGTTGTCTTCCCATTCGTACCCGTCGTGCCCACCATGCGCAGGGACGATGAAGGGGATCCGTGGTAGCGCGCGGCCAGTAGCGCCACGGCCAGGCGCGCATCCGGGACAGCCACCACCGGCAGACCGTCCTTCCGACGCCCGCTCGTAACGCCCTCACCAACGCAACAGATCGCGCCGCGGGCGGCGGCATCGTCCATAAAGTTACGGCCATCGTAGCGCCCACCCGAGATCGCCACATAGACGAACCCCTCGCGCACCTGGCGTGAATCGGAGGTTACGCCAGTGACCTCCTTCTCGATCGCGCCGGAGGCCAGCCCTATTCCTTCAAGTAGTTGTACTAACTTCATCGTTCCACGCTCATCAATTGAACAGACATCACAGTCGCTGCGCCAGCATGCTCTCCGTTCCCGGCACGTTCAGATAGCGGATGGCTGGACCGGCAATCCGGCTGAACACCGGTGCCGCCACACGGCCACCGGTATGGATGGGTTGCGGATTATCGACCACAACAATCACCCCGATTTCCGGCTCATTTACGGGTAGAAATCCGACAAATGACGCCACATGCTCTGTGCTGGAATAGCCCCCCGCAACCGCTTTCTGGGCCGTGCCTGTCTTGCCCGCCACGGTGTAGCCCGCGACCCGAGCCCGGCGACCGGTCCCGCCCTCTTCGGTTACGCGGCCCAGCAGGCGTCGCATCGTGGTCGCCGTCTGCACCGAGATGGGCCGCGACAACACCTCCGGCTCAAAACGCTGCATGATCTCGCCGCCGCCAGAGCGCACCTCGCGCACCAGATAGGGACGCATCAAAAAACCGTCGTTTGCAATCGCGCAGACCGCGCCCAGCATCTGTAGGGCGGTCACCGCCACCCCCTGTCCAATCGCAATGCGCGTGGCGCTGATGCCCGACCATTGCCTGACCGGATGCAGAATGCCGGCCTCCTCGCCAGGCAGATCGACACCGAGCTTGTGCCCCAGACCGAAAGCCCGCAGGTAGCGCTCCAGCCTCTCATCACCCAGCGTCAGCGCCACCTTGGCGGTCAGAATATTGCTTGATTTCTTGAGGCCATCCGCCACGGAGAGGCGGCTGTAGGCGTGGTAATCACGTAAGACACGCCGCTTGTACATCCACGCCCCATTCTCGCAGTCAAACATCGTATCGGGCGTCACAGTACCCTCCTCCAAGGCCGCCGCGATCACGGTAGGCTTGAGGGTGGAACCGGGTTCGTAGACGAAGCCGATCGCACGGTTCAACTTAACCGGATCAGACGCATAACGAAAGGCGTTGAGATCAAACGCGGGACGACTGGCCATGGCCAGGATCTCGCCCGTGCTGATGCGCTGCACGACCGCCCACGCCCCCTCGGCCTGGTGCTCGGCCATGGCCTCATCCAAGGCCTTCTCCACCATATACTGAATATTCTGATCGATGGTGAGGGTGACATTGGCACCTTCGAGCGCGGGTACATGAAGCCCACGCTTGATGTAGAGTTCCTGATGTAGGGCATTGACCCGTCCCTCCATCATACCCGGCGAACCGCGCAGGTAGCGGTCGAGGTATTGCTCCACACCCGCGCTACCCGCCCCGAGGTGATTGACGAATCCGAGAACATGACAGAGAAAGGATTTCTGCGGATAGTGGCGTATGGTGGCGTCCTGAAAGAAGAGTCCCTTGATCCCCAACGCGTCGACCTCTTCTATGCGATCATTCTCTACGAAGCGCTTGACGTAGGCAAAACGCCGATCCGGCTGCTTCATACGTACGGCCACCTCGTCGGCCGGCACATCGAGCAGGTCCGCCAGCGCACAGGCGGTCTTGATCACCGTATCGCCCTTGGAGGTCACGGCCGGGTCGACGCAGACATCCTTAACCGTCAGGTTCATGGCCAGGACATTGCCATTACCATTGCAATCCCAGATCGCCCCACGGCCAGCCAGGATTTCGCGGTGATAACTGCGCGACCGGTCGAAGCGGGCACGAACCTTCTCATGGCTGCCAAGATGCAAAAAGGCCAGGCGAACGCCCAGCCCTGCAATAGCCAGGAGCATAAGAAGCGCACTGGCGAGCATTCGGTATGGCGTCTTGTTACTCATGCAACAACGGCCGGTTGACGCGTGCTACGCGGACCCCTCCTGCTAGAGCATCAGACTCCAAGCTGCGAGCGGATGCACCGCGTTCCAGTCGTACGACCTGACCCACCCGCGGCCAGTCCATATCAATCCCGTGACGCTGCAGGGCAATCTCCATGCTGCGCGGTGACTTGGTGCGCACCCAGCGGTACTCCGCCGTCATCTTCTTCTTATTCAATTGAACGCCCTCAGCCTCAATGTCTTTGATATCATCGCCCAGCGCTTCGCATTGACAACCCAACCACACATACCCCAGCGCCAGCGCCGCGACCATCACCACGACTCCCGCAAAGGGAACCGGGAAAATGAATCCGTTCAACTGCTTCTTCCGCTTTTTTCTGGTGTTCTTGCGTGCCATGTGTGCCTCCTCGTTGCGTTACGTTAAATGGCTTCTATAACTCTCAATTTTGCCGAACGTGCCCGCGGGTTCTCCGCCAACTCTGCCTCACTCGCCATCACCGGCTTGCGCGTGATCGCCTTCAGCTTGGGCCGTGTGCCTTCCCAGGCCTCCCCACCCGCCGCCAACGAGACCATCCGGCCGATGTGACGCGCGAAGCAGTGCTTCACCATTCGATCTTCCAAACTGTGGAACGAGATCACCGCCAGGCGCCCGCCCGGTGCCAGCAGCGAAATGCCCGCGTCAAGCCCCTCGGCCAACGCATCGAGCTCCCCGTTCACGCGCATCCGCAACGCCTGAAACACCCGCGTGGCCGGATGAATCCGACCGCGCCGCCCGCCGACCGCTTTCTCAACAATGGCCGCCAACCGACCCGTGGTCGTAATCGGCACCTCACTGCGCTCCCGTACAATCGCGCGTGCGGCCACACGCGCGCGCTTCTCCTCGCCCAACGTCCTGAAACAGTCGGCCAACTCAAACTCAGAGAGCGTGTTGACCAGTTCCGCCGCCGTCGGCGGCTGAGTCGGGTCCATGCGCATGTCCAGCGGACCGTCATCCTGGAAACTGAACCCTCGTTCGGGAGTTCCGATCTGATTGGATGACACGCCCAGATCCATCATGATTCCATCCACTTGTGTGACCCCCGCCTCGCGGGCTACCGCCTCCATCCCTGAAAAATTCGCATGCACCAAGCGGACCACCGCGCCGAACTCCGCCAGCCGTTCACCGGCACGGGCCAAGGCCTCGGGGTCACGATCCATCCCTATGAAGAGGCCCTGCCCCTCCATCCGCTCCACAATCGCGGCGGCATGACCGGCGCTCCCCACCGTCGCATCGATGTAGATACCGCCGGGACGCGGGTTCAGCCGCTCCACGGTTTCGGTCAGCAACACGGCCTGGTGCATATGACCTACTCCCCCTCATCAGAAATCCACATACAGCCCGGCCTCGGCCAGACCCTCTTGGTCAATATCCATCACCGGCTGCTGCTCCGGACTCCACAGCTCAATGCGATCCAAGGCCCCAATCATCACCACTTGGTCGGTCAATCCGGCAAATTCAAGTAGCTTGTCTTTGATGCGGATCCGCCCCTGCACATCCCACGGCACCAATTCCGACACCGCGCCCAGACGACGCGCAAAATCCATCGCCTTGCGATCCGACATCGAATGGCGCCGAATCTTGTCCAGTTTCTGGGCCATCGCCTCGGCGGGGAGAATATTGAGGCAGCGCGCATGAAAATCCGGCAGCACATAGAGGCTTTTGGGCCCCGCAACCAGTCCACGCCACGTTGAGGGAATCGTCAGTCGCCGCTTGGGATCCAGTGCATGCCGAAACTCGCCGACAAACATCCCCAGAGCGCCGTCCACAACCTCATCTATTGCACCACCAGAGTCCACAGTATGACCTTTCTTGACACATCTCTACACTTCGCCCCACCCACTGTCAACAGTTTTGGGGAAAAAGTTTGAGAGATTTTTGTAGTAGCAGTTGGAAGCAAGGGCAGGAACAGAATCAGGACGCTCTTTCCAGTCCTGCGGCCAATCGAGCAACAGAGACGCTATTGAAAGAACTCACGCAGAAATTCATCTTTACTTGACTTTAGGGAAGTAATGGGAGATATAGTGCAATAAAGGGAATCATGGTGAGTGACGAGCAAGAGTTGGATGACATGAACGTCGTGCCCATTGATGGGCAGCGGCGCATCCCCGTGCCTGCGCGAATGCGCCAGAAGGGACTAAAAGATGAAGTGGTACTCACCATAGATAATAGGGACGAGATACTTATGTTCAATGACTTTGAGGGCATCGCTCGCTATGCAGAGAGCTTTACCAAGGGTCTACCTGACCAGATAGAATTGGTAATGAAAGAGTTGCTGCTACGGAAAGCGACTCAGGCAAAACTCGATTCGCGGGGACGTGTTGCTGTACCAAAATCTCTGTTCCAGCGCGCTGGTCTGGTATACGGAGGAAAGGCGTCGCTGTTTACCATGGATGGATATTTTCGGATAACCACAGTCGAACGAGCAGCCGCCTACTACGAAGCGATGTTGAGGCTGGTCAGCCAGCACGACCCTTTGAAAGGTCTGTTGGCGTGATTAAACAGGTGCAAACAGAGCTGCGCAAGGATAGGCGCTGGTCTGCAGAGAGGAAAGCGAGTGAGGATGCTACAGCACAGACGAAAGAGGGCCCTGCTGGCTCTTATGCTCGCGAACTTCGTTTGCCCGGTGCTAGTACACCACTTCCTCCGATGCACTCCGGTGTCGGCCGCCACCGCCACAGTGCTCTTTCTTGTCCTTATCTTCTATGCCGTCGACTGGGCTACAGTGTTTCGCAGCATGACGCCCAAGGGGCTTGTCGTGGCCCTGGCCGCTCTCATCGTGGTATCGACAGTGGCCACCTCGATATACTTAATTCCACAGCGCAAAGTAGTCGCCGGACGAGTAGTGGAGAGTCGCGAGAGCCGGAAACCGTTACCGGGTCTTCAGGTCAGCTGCATTGAGGCCGGTTCAGAGCCTATCGGCGAAGGAACGCTAACCGATGATTTGGGAAATTTCTCCGTGCGGAGAAGATTTCTCCGTGCGAACTTCGTGCTTCTAATGACCGACAGCCATGCGACCAAGGGACCCATTCATCTTGGCCTGACCGAATACATCGCCAAGGCCGATGGAAATGCCGAGCCAATAAAGGAACTGGCCTTCCCTTCGCGCACCGCCGATGCCTACGTCTTCGACTGTATCTACTTCGACAACGGAAAGACGGTCATTAAGGTTGAGTTTTACTCATTGCTTCAACAGATCGTGGCCTATCTTCAATCCCACCCCGACATGGATCTGGTTCTGAGAGGTCACTGCAGCACACTAGGGGATGATAGGCGGAACATGGCACTGAGCAGGGAGAGGGTGATGACGGCGATGCAGATCCTTGCCAACGAGGGTGTGACAGAAGAGAGGCTGATAGGTGTCGGCTGCGGCGAACGAATAACCGTATCTGCTGGTAGCGACAAAAAGAGCCATTCACTGAACAGACGCCTCGAGCTTGTGGCCATACCGATGAGCCGAAGCCACCGAACGTTGCTGGCGCTTCAAGAGATGCCGGAGCTTCACTCCCTACAGACAGGCGTCGTGGCTCTCGTGATGTGAGGTCGCTCGGTAAGGCTTAAGTTTAGGTACGACCCCTACCGCTTCCTCGTTTTCCGTGCGTGACAACGGATTGCCCGCGAGATCCCAGCCATAGCTTGCTGTGAGATAGGACGCACTGGCCGAAGTCAAGCGGTCGAGCGAATCATACCCATAAGCGACACTCTCCGCAGATGTCTCTCTCGCCACGTTCGTGATCATTCCGGCATCATCGTACTGATAGCCGAAGCTGCGCAGGATGCCATTCGTGCTGTTGCGCCAGACGATATTCGTCAACCGGTCGAGGTCGTCGAACGCATACTCAGCGTGGATGCCGCTGGTTGTATTGCTGACCTCGGCCACGAGGCCGTTGTACTGGCCATAGTTGAACTCGAAGGTTCCAGCCTGCCCGTCGATCTCGCTGACGCGTTCAGCGGCATCAAAGGTGTAGGCGTTGGTCAGGTAAGCGTCTAGCCAACCCCATCTATGCAGCCGTTGGCGCTGTCGTGTAATCTCCTGCCTGAACCTAACAAAGGAGGCGGAGATGAGACAGAGGAAAGGGCTGAGTCACGCGGCATGGCGTGATTTGATTGAGGAGCATTCGTCGGGCGATCAGACGATCGCGGCGTTTTGCCAGGAACGAGGGCTGAAGGATCACAGCTTCTACTGGCACAGGCGGCGGATGCAACGTGCCGGCAGCGAGGCGGGCTTTCGCGAAGTGGCCTTGCCTGTAGGGACCGCGATTCGTGTGGTCGTGCCGGGAGCGGGAAGTCACATCGAAGTGGAGCGCGGCTTCGATGCCCAGTGCCTGCGCGAAGTGGTCCAGGCGTTTCGATGAGCATGGCCATCGCGGCGGCGCAGCGCATCTTTGTTTATCGCAGTGCGTGTGACATGCGTCGCTCGTTCGATCGTCTGGCGGCCATGGTTGAACATGAGTTGAAATGCGATGCCATGCGGGGAGACTATTTCCTGTTTATGAACCGGCGCGGAACGATGGTCAAACTACTCTATTGGGACGGAGACGGGTTTGCGATCTGGTTCAAGCGCCTGGAGCGTGGCCGGTTCCGAATGGGAGCGCAAGCAGAGCTGGATCGAGCTGAATTGAGCTTGTTGCTAGAGGGTGTCCAGGCTCAAGGATTACGACGTTTGCCACGCTACAAAAAACTGCCTCGATAGTCATTTTGTGACCGACTTACAGCAGCGGTTTTGTTAGGGTTTTCTGCATGCCGGTGGCCCTGCAAATGCTACGAGAAGATGTTCAGAAAAAGGACGAATTGATCGTCCAAATGGACCTTCAGATCAAGCGCCAGAACAGCACGATTGAACGGATGCAGCAGCAGATGGGAGACATGCTGCGGCGCCTCTATGGCCGCAGGAGCGAGAAGCTCGACATCAACCAGTTGCTCATGGATGGACTGATCCTCAATGCGGACGGTGAAGCCTGTGCGCCCGAGCCGCCACCCCCCGCTGATGTAACGGTGAAACCACGCGCAAAGCGAAAAAAGAATGGCCGTCGCCCGCTGCCCGACCACTTGCCGCGGCATGAAATTATCATTGCGGTGCCCGAGGAAGAGAAGACGTGCCCGATCACGGGGCTGCCACGACCGCTAATCGGCTACGAAGAGAGTTCAAAGCTCGAATACATCCCAGAGACGCTGCGCGTTAATGTGTACAAGCGGGAGAAGTACGGCAGCCCAATGGGAGCAGAGGAAAACGGTGTTGTGACCGCGCCGGTGCCACCGGCGCTGGTGGAGCGCTGCATGGCCGATACCGGAATGCTGGCACATGTGGCCGTGTCAAAATTCGATGATCATTTGCCTCTGTACCGTCAGGAACGCATGTTGCTGCGCCAAGGCGTAGAGGTTAGCCGCAAAACGATGGCGGGATGGCTGGGGGGCATGGCGAGAGGGCTGAACGGGCTCTGGGAGTTGCTTGCTGAGCGAATCCTCGCCTGCGGCGTGGTGTTACACGACGATACCCCGGTAAAAATGCTCGATCCCGGGGCGGGAAAGACAAAAGAAACACGCCTATGGGTTGCGGTCTCCGGGGCCGGTCCGCCCCTGGTACATTTTTCATTCAGTCTCAACCGGAAACAGGAACACCCGAAGAGCTTCTTTGCTGGCTATGCCGGGTCTCTGATGTGCGACGAGTACGCCGGGTATGCTAATGTGGACTGTGCTCGCCTGCTATCGTGTTGGGCGCATGCGAGACGCTATGTGGAGAAGGCGCAAACGGTCGAACCGGCCTTCGCGACAGAGACGTTGCTGGAGATCGCAAAACTATATCGCATCGAAAAGAAAATCCAAGGGGCGTCAGAGGCCGAACGTCTGAGTGTGCGACAGACTGAAAGCATCAGGCAGTTGAATACGATCTTTGATCTGCTCGAATCACGGGAGTTCCGACCCAAGTCCCCCATGTACAGAGCGGCCCATTATGCATTGAACCATCGCGAGCAGCTCACGCGCTTCACAGAGGATCCATCCTTGCCGATCGACAATAACCCCGCCGAACGCGCGATTCGGCGCGTCGCCATTGGACGCAAAAACTGGTTGTTCCTGGGAAGCGAAAATGGCGGACAGAATGCGGCGATCTTTATGAGTTTGCTGGGCACGTGCTGGGCGAATCAGGTCAACGCCTGGACGTACCTCAAAGATGTGCTCGACCGGATGCCTTCACTGCCCCAGCATCGCTTGGAAGAGTTGCTCCCGCACGTATGGATCGAACATCATCCGGAGGCGCGGCTGCCCAAGCAGAAATGAACCGGTGATGAGC
>JABMPJ010000122.1 GCA_013203785.1 Lentisphaerota bacterium
CGCACCATCCGGCGAGTTGGTCACCGTATGAGCATCAACCGACCACGCTAGAACGGACCACACGACTAACGAACATAAAAAAGCTTTCACTGGCACCCCCCGCTCACCCCGCACTGGGGCCTATCCACAGTAACCAACACCTATCCTATGGGAAGCGTGTCAGAATAAAGGCCGCACTGCAACCCATAATTTAGAAGAACAGCCCTCCCCAGCTCTGCACCTCCGCGCCACTTCTCGAGAGAGATACCCGGTCTCCAAGACTTCCGCCGTCCTCCCTCACCTGCTACAACTTGCGCCATGAAGGCATCACGGTATCCCTACGCTCTGCAAATAGTATTCCTACCGCTTCTGCTTCTTTGCTCCTGCCGACAGTCGCCCCCCGTAATCCTCATGCCGCGGAACTAGTATGATAAGAAATAGGACGTGAATAGAGGAAAGAGGGGGAGCCTGCCCGCAGATGGCCGCAGCATCGGCCATGTCCTCGCCGCCCACAGCGAGGGACACGGCCTCGTCCGCAAGGTGGGTTTAAAGTTACTCACCAACCCGCTCATCCTCGCCTGTCTGGCCGGACTCGCCTGGAACCAGCCGGCTGCCGCGCGCGGCCCGGGCCTGCCTCTCATTCTTGATCGCAGCTTGGGTCTGCTTGGCGTCCCAGCGCTCCCCATCGCCCTGCTCTGCGTCGGCTGCGGATTGGCCGATACGCGCAGCATTGACGCCACTATCCCCTCAGGCGTGGCCGTGATGCTCAAAAACGTCCTCGCCATCCTTCTCGTTATCTTCCTCGCACGTCAATTCAAGGCCGGTCCCATCGAGACCGGTGTCGCCCTAATCCTCATGGCCGCCCCTACCGCCATCGCCTCGTTCATCCTTGCCGAAGAACTAAACGGTGACCCTGAGCTCGCCGCAAGCACCATTACTCTGAGTACCCTGCTGAGCCTGATCACGCTCTCTGCGGCGGTGTCACTGGCGTTATAGTCGGCTGTTCTCCCGCCCCGCCTCCCCATCTGCGTCATCTGCGGGCAGACGCCCCTCTCCATCTCCCTCCCTCCGACGTCCAACTTCCTGACCTCCTCCACAATTGACAACCCCTGCCCGGAGCACGATACTTGAAACCGCAACAGAGGTAGGCGTCATGCGAAATGTGGATCAACTGGTTGGGGATGTTCTCAAGCAACACCCTCATATTGCGCTGGGTATTTTGTTCGGGTCTCAAGCGACCGGTCAAACGACACCATCGAGTGATCTCGATCTTGCCGTTGCCTCTGAGCGCCTACTCACTGCAGCCGAAAGCCGGGGCCTGATCGAAGATATTGCACTCCGCTTCGGGGGCCCCGTCGACATCATCGACCTTAACGCCGTCGCTGGCCTTATCTTGCATCAAGCTCTGTGCAAAGGCCGTGTGCTGTTGAATAGACGGCCGGACATCTATGCACGGTTGATGCTGAAGATGTGGTACAATCAGGCGGACTTCATGCCCAGCTACCGCATGATGCTCCGCAAACGAGTGGAGGCCTTCGCACATGGATGAAAGCATTATTCTGACCAAGCTGGAATCACTGAAGCGCTGTGTTGAACGCATACGATTGAAGACCCCTGATTCTGTCGCCGCACTTCTGGATGACCACGATCTCCAGGATATCATCACCGTAAACCTTGAGCGGGCGGTTCAGATTTGCGTGGATATTGCGGCCCACATCCTGGCCGATAGAGACCAACCCGCACCGAATTCGATGGGAGAGAGCTTCATGCAGCTCCACAAGCAGGGAGTGATACCCGAGGAGTTGGGCACTCACCTGGCCAAAGCGGTAGGCTTTCGCAACATAGCCGTGCACGCCTACCACAGTATCAGCTGGGAAATCGTATTCTCTCTCATCACCGAGCGACTCAGCGATTTCTCAGACTATGCCCGCTACATCGCCGACAACATCCGATCTCCGCTTGCCCCCCATAGCCCGTAGAGCGACGGGGGGCTCACCGTACCGCCTGCGATGGCACGCCTTCGGGACAGGGGGTAGCCGCATGTTACGGCTATTCCTCTTCGGCCAGCTTCACCCGGTAGAACATGATGCGCTCATTAGCAGAGGAACACTCATACTCCAGCGGCCCGCCATCCCCAACGACTTGACCCACAGGGGTCCAGCCGTCCTCTACCAGATTGGTGCAGCCGTACACGGTGTAGACCTCCCCCGGCTCCGAATCCCAGGTCAGCACGATCTGTCGTGATTCAGGATGCACGGCTGTTGCCATGATACGACGTTTGTTGACATCCTCGCCCTCCGCGAAGGATAGATCGATAGCGTCAACACCAGCAGAACCTGCTCCCGGATGCAAGACACCGCCCGCACCAGTCTCAAAATCCAGCCACTCGCTCCAGGGCCCGCGACCATCCAGGCCACATGCGCGAATCCGCCAGCTACCGTGACCGTCGACTAAAGGTACTTTGGGCATGAAGGCTAGAACGTCCTGCACCCAGCAAGTTGCATGAACCCCCAGCCGGAATCGAAGCTGAATCTCGTACCATATGGCGTCCTCCACCCAATCCCACATGAAGACCGGTCGCGCTGCGCCAACGGATCCACGCGGCGCAAGCAGTGCAGGCGGCTCGGATGGTACACGTCCATCAACCATGACGAGCATCTTCCGACCCCAGTGACTCGGGCCCGAGCCGGGCACCCATCCGCGAACAAGATAGGCATTCCGTCCCGGCGGCAGATCACGATCTGCACGCCACCGAGGCCCTGCCTGCTCAAGCCATTGGACCACACTAGCCCCCTCTCGCCCAACCATGCGGAGCTGGTACCATGTGGCCCTGGGTATCACGGGCCATTCCAGCACCGGACGGGTCTTGTTCCACGGCGTTGCGCTCACAACCACGCCTGCGGAGAACGCGCCGTGGGAGTCGTGTGGAAAAAGACCGAAGTGGTAAAGAATGCCGTTCGTCAGCCCTGCCACAACCGTCGACTGACGATCCCCCTCAAATACGGTAACGCCGTCCTCTGGTCCCGCGGGAGGCTCCCCGGTCGTCATCTGAACGCGAACACCTGCGAACGCATCATCTTCCGGCGCCACCCACCGCAGCCCCACACGATTATCCCAGGCCGAGGCCTCTACCCTGCTCAACTCACCCCCGTATTCTCCCCCGGGTGCCTCTGCCGCATAGAGTTCAGCTACCTCGTCTGAAGAGAGCGCCCGACTATAGATGCGGACGTCATCAATGGTACCGTTGGGCCCCACTTCAGGGTAGGCGTTCCGCGCACCCACACGCACGGGGGCGTCCGTCAGAATAGAGTTCGCCCCGAGATTATCCTGCCTCACAGTCAGCGGTTCGGGCTCGCCATCCACGTAGAGACGAAGGCTCGAAGCGGACCCGTCCGTACCCAGATTGATCCCAACGACGTGATGCCACGCCCCATCTATGATGTCCCGATCCCCGCTAACACTTGCCCACACGGTACTCGAACGCTGAAGCACGATACAGAGCTCGTCCGACTGCGCTCCCAATGCCAGAATGTAATACCCCCTCCATTCCGACGGGCTTAGTCCTGTCTTCGATAGCAGAATGTGATTCACATCACCCACCGTCTTAGGCTGCAACTTCACCCACGCAGATAGCGTGAATGGATCTGTCCGTTCAAAATTGAAGTCTCCTTTGTCAACCGCCTGAATAAAATCCCTGCTCCCATCAAACGTGAACGCCCCACCATCCACCCCAGCACTCGTCCACACCGCATTCTGCACAGCGCCTGTATGATCGTGGCCGCTCACGTCCAGTGCCACAGCACCGAGATCTTCATCGAACGTGTAGTGCAACTCAGGCCCCAAATGCGGCACCACAGCCCGTGGCTCCAGGTTATCGATCACACCTTCATGGCTATACGCGGTACCGTACATCTCGATCAGCATTGTATCCCAATGCCATGGACCGGAACCCTCGGCCATTGTATCGAGTCCCAGGTGGACGTCCATCATACCATCTACAGGCATGAAGGCCCTGTCACCACGGGTCACATTGCGGTAGTAGAGAGAACCCTGGCTCTGCTCGAGATCCATCACCATGAGCAGCCTCACCCAGTCACCTCTAACCCCATGATGGGCCGTTACAGGTGTGCGGTAATCCCCATCGCGTGACCTCAAGATAAAACTGAGTGAGGTGCTGAAGCTCTTGCTCACCCCGAACCCGGGACCATACTCGTCGCTGATCGCGGGCACTTCGTCGATATCATTGCCATCTGTCCCCAATCTGAATATTGCACTGTACTGCCCCACCGACTGGCCAATGAGGACGTCTGCCGCCATCGCCGTCTTCGATGTCCCCGGGGCGATAGCAGGGAATGAAAAAGACGTGTCATTCGTTCGGTAGGCGGACATAGCGTCCTGACTATCACCGGTCGCATACTGATTGCCACCTGCGTCTTCTACAATCAGAACATTGTGCGGAGTGCCATAACCAGAAGGAAGCACCGTCGTCCACCCATCCTGTGATGGACGGACCAGAGAGCCCGCCGTCAACGATTCAAAATCATAGACTCCAGGCACTCCGGTAGGTGGCCCATTCGTTCCCCCCGCCAACTCCACGGTATAGAGTTCCGCGACCTCGTTTGAGGAGAGCGCCCGACTATAGATGCGGACGCCATCGATGGTACCGTTTGGTCCCACTTCAGGATAGGCGTTCCGCGCACCCACACGCACGGGGGCCCCCGTCAGAATGGAGTCTTCCCCGAGATTATCTCGCCTCACAGTCAGCGGTTCCGGCTCGCCATCCACGTAGAGACGAAGACTGGATGCAGATCCATCCGTGCCCAGATTGACCCCAACGACGTGATGCCACGCTCCATCTATGATGTCCCTATCTCCCCTAACACTTGCCAACACGGTGTGCGAGCGCTGAAGCACTATGCCGAGTGCGTTCGATTCCGTTCCCAACGCCAGAATGTAATACCCTCTCCATTCCGACGGGCTTAGCCCCGTCTTCGAGAGGATGATATGATTCACATCGCCCACCGTCTTCGGCTGCAACTTCACCCACGCTGATAGCGTGAATGGATCGGTCCGCTCAAAATCGAAATCCCCTTCATCGTTCGCCTGAATAGCATCCCTACTCCCATCAAACTCGAATGCTCCACCATCCACACCAGAATCGGTCCACGTGGCGCTGTTCACGGTGCCTGTATGGTCATGCCCACTCACATCCAGTGCTATAGGACCAAGATCATCATCAAACGTGTAGTGAAGCAGGAGCCCCGCATCGCTGCCTGAAAACTGACCTTCGGCATAAATGGTAACCCCCGGTATATCTTCCAAC
>JABMPJ010000123.1 GCA_013203785.1 Lentisphaerota bacterium
AAATCCGCTTGTCCGGTTCTGAGAGGGGTAGGGGTACAACTATGATCAGGAAGAAATATTGTGGCACCGCCGCGAAAGCAGGCGGCAACGGAGAAGACAAACCTCATCCTAAGATCACGGGAGTCCCCTGCCTACTCAAAAACCAACGCATACTCCTCCTGCTGTTGACACTATCGACCCACGTCCTCGCCGCCGACCGACTCGCCAGCATGGTCGTGCCCCGCATGGCGACGGCACCCGTCGTCGACGGACGAGAAACCTCTAACGAGTGGGATGGCGCGACCCTCGTAACCGGGTTCAGCAGATACGGCGGTGAAGCGCCCCCTCTCGACTGGCGCCAGACACGGGTCTGGGTCGGATTCGATGACACCCAATTCTACCTCGCCATGGAATCTCCCAATTACCCTGAAGGGGTCCCACTAAGGAGCATCAAAACGCGTCGTGACGGTGGGTTTTTTGGTGACGATGTGTTCGAGCTCCTGCTTGATCCGTACAACGGCGACCACCGCGGCAGTCAGCCCTTTTACTATATCATCGCCAACAGCTGCGGGGTGATTTGCCTCGACTCACGTACGATGCCCGGTCTTGGCCAGAACGAGACCACCTGGAACAGCAGTCTGGAGATGGCCAATCGTGTGAACGACGCCACCTGGCGCCTTGAGATGGCTATACCGTTAGCCGACCTCGGTATTGAGGATATCAGCCCCTACCTCTGTGGCGGATCGGTTTCTCACGCACCTACACACGCCCAGTGGCATGGACCAGTTGGCCCTGTCTCGGCCAGATCAATAGTCCATCCGGCGCTGCCTGCGCCCGTTTCGCGTCCGAGCTTCCGTTTGTCAGACTGGAGAGCGTTGAGGGCCTCCGCCATGATCGCGCCCAAGGCGTGACAGGCGCAGTCGTGAACCCAGGCCTCAGCAACGTTAACGTGAAGGTGTCGCTCGTCATCGGGAGCAACGGCGAGACAGTGAAGGTGGTAGAAGCCGCTCTCGAAGTTCCGGCGAGCGGTCGTACGCCATTCAGGCTGGCCATTCCCGAGACATTGCCCGAAACCGGCCAAGCCCGGCTTACAGTCAGCCAGGGCGATACCATCCTGTACGACCATACCATGCCCTTTGTGCGCGACACACCCGAACCCGTCTATCTTGCGGACGACAACACGGCGGAGTTCGAGTTTGTGATGAAGCATCTGCCGAGTCTTAATAGGGTCGTGGCGCGGGCCGATTTCTTCGGATATCCGAAGCGCAGGCAGATCGCCTCGGTCGCTCTCCGTCTGCGCGACACCGAAGACACGATCATGCGCGAACAGCCCCTGTCTCTTGGCGCTGATGCCTCGGTCGATGGCGCGATGAATCTCGGTCAGCTCGCGGAAGGCGACTATATCATGGAGTTGGTGGTACTCGACGACGAGGGCAATGTCTTGGCGTCCGCAAGGCGCGACATGAAGCGCCTGCAGTTTGCCTGGCTTGGTGCCGGGATCGGGAACTCGGACGAGGTGCCGCCGCCCTGGACGCCGCTGGCGGTAAAGGGCGCCTGCGTGACCTGCTGGGGGCGTACCACCACCTTCGGCAGCAACGCGCTGCCGGTGGAAATCGAGGTTAAGGGCCAGTCCATCCTCGCCCGGCCGATATCACTGATAGCCACCATCGACGGCCGGGAAGAGGTGCTGTCGGGAGACCAGCTGTTGGCGATTGAGTCAGACGCGGCCAATCGAGTCGTCCTGGTGGGCGGGGATACGCGGATAGCGGTCAAATCGGTCATGGCGTACGACGGCTTTATCCAGGTTGACTTGACCTTGGCACCGGGCAAGCTGGACGCCCTCCGGCTCGATATTCCGTTGCGCGCCGACCAGGCCACGCTCATTCATGCGGTCGGCGATCATATGCGCGACGGGCAGTATTCGGGCGTGTTGCCGGCGGGAGCAGGGCAGGTATGGAGCTCGGTGACTCACCTTGTCAATCGTAGCATCTTCGGCACTTTCGTTCCATACGTCTGGCTGGGCGATGAAGAGCGGGGCATCTGCTGGACGGCTGACAGTGATCGTGGGTGGGAGCTGGATGACAACGCGGCGGCGTTGACCATCAACCGCCAGGAGGGCGTAGTGACGGCCAGCCTGCACTTCATCGGCCGCCCGACGCAATGGGCTGTGCCACGCACGCTTAGGTTTGCGATCCAAGCCACGCCTCTCAAGCCCATGCCGCGTGGTTGGCGCGCCTGGTCGTTCGACCCGGACGGGTGGCCCCGAACGCCGGGCTCGAAGCGCATTCAATACTACCCCGGACGCTCCTATTTCTGGGACAGCGTAGACATCTTTGGTCTGGAAGCGGCTGACATGGATGCCTTCCGCCGACGGTATGCGGACTTCGTCAAACGGAGTGACGCGGACACGGCCGTACTCACGACCACACTCAACATCCTGGGTGCAGGCACACCCGCACCGCAAGTGTTCAGGGATGAGTGGTTCATCAATGGGCTTGAATTGAGTTCCCACTCCTGGGACTCACGTCGGTTCGGCGAGGACAAGCAGCGCTACATGTACGGGCAGGCGGCCCTGATCCCCAGCGTCATCGACTATCGCCTGTGGGCAGCCCGCGAGTTGATTCGGCACGGCGGTCTCAACGGAATCTTTGAGGACAACAGCTACGCCTGGCCGGTCGTGGACCCGGATATGGGCTACGGATATCAGCGCGACGACGGCGAGTGGCAAGCGGACTTCCTGATTTCCGGCAACCGCGACTACCACCGCCGACTGTCCAACGTGTTTCGTCAGGAGGGTGTCGAGCCGTTCATTTTCACCCACATGACCACCGCCAACATCCTGCCGGCCCTCTCTCATGCCACGGTTGCCTTCGACGGCGAATGGAAGGAAATCAGCGACGACAGTCCCGACTTCATGACGCAGTGGCCGCTCGACTACTTCCGTGCGGTAGACCTCTGGCAGCATACCGGCCTCGTACCCCTCTGGTTGCCCATGGCGCACCTGGTTAAGGATCCTGATCTACAGATCCATCACACCCGTTGCATGCTGGCCGTACTACAGCTCCATGACATTCTCTGCGACAACGGCCACGCCCGCTGGCAGGTCATCCGTGATCTGGAAATCGCCCGCATGGCATTTGGCATCGGCGATGACGATGTGCTATTCCACGGCTACTGGGACAATGGCCACCGACTCCAACTGAGCGCGGACCAGGTGAAATGCAGCTTCTGGCAAAAGCCCGGCCGGGCGCTGTTTGTTCTGGCCAACTTCGCCCGAGAGCCGGCCGAAGTGATCTGCACCTTTGACCAACCCGTTGTTTCCGCCATCGAGGCCATGGCGCACACTGCGGTTCCCGTGAACGGTACGCACTTCACCGTAACCGTGCCGCCGCGCGACTTCCAACTCATCCAGGTGGAGACAACCCAACCATGAGAACCGTGATCTACTTCCTCTTGATGACTGGGACGCTCAGCGCAGGTGAGCTCGTGTTTCGGGCTCCATTTGAAGGGACGGCCGATGCGGTCGTGGCCGGCGGTGATCCCGCCTGTAAGCGCGAGGCGCAACATTTTGGACCCGGTATCGACGGGCAAGCGGTCTATCTGGGCAGGGACGCCTTGATGTATCAGACGGCCCAAAACCTGCCCGAAGAGAGAGGCACACTCACCATGTGGGTGATGCCTATCGACTGGACCGCCGACGATGGTGAGCGCCACGGATTCTTCAGCACCCAGATCGTCATGGACGGAGAGCAGATTGCCTCACAGATCAGCCTGCACAAGTACCAGCACTACCCGCCGTCGGCACGGCACTCCAACCACCTGGTCCTCTTCACCGCGCGACGGCAGCAGCGGGGCGCGCAGTTCACATTCCAGCGGGTCGGTACGGATGGAATCCCCATTTTTGATTGGCAACCCGGTGCGTGGCACTTCCTGGCGCTAACCTGGAACCAAGCCAGCGGCCTGATGCAGCTCTTCATTGACGGCCACAAGAAGCTAAGCCGGCGGATGGCCATTCCCGATCACTTTGGGCCGCACTTCTTTTTCAACGGCGGGCAGCGAAAAACGGACGATATCGCCTTGGATGACCTGCGCATCTACGACGCAGCGCTCACCCAAGGGGAGGTCCGCGCCCTCTACCTGGAGATCATCGAC
Source organism: Lentisphaerota bacterium (assembly GCA_013203785.1). Classification (GTDB taxonomy): domain Bacteria; phylum Verrucomicrobiota; class Kiritimatiellia; order UBA8416; family JABMPJ01; genus JABMPJ01. The sequence goes on from JABMPJ010000123.1 coordinate 4,132, forward strand.
CGTCATGAATAGCCCAGACACCATCCGCCGCCACGACCTCCACCGCCGTCAGCCCGGTACCCTCTGGCGGCAAGGCATTCCTACCGGCAATGGCCTCCTGGGTACGATGGTATGGGGCGGACCGGACATCTGGAAGATGACCCTCGACCGCAGTGATCTGTGGCTCAGACCGCCCAACGCGCCCGGTTCCCGTACGAATGCTGGAACGCTCTCCATCGCCATGGGCGGCGGCGTCTTTGAGGAAGGTCTGGACCTCCACAATGCCATTGGCTGGCGTTGCACCTCGCAGGTCCGATGTGACTGGCTCGTACACGCCGTCGAGCCCACAATAGCCATCCGGCTTGTCCGCGCTGGAGGCGATCTGCCGACATCGCTGTCATGGCGTCCGCCCCGGTTGTGGGATGATAAGCATCAGCGCCAGAAGCGTTACATTGCGATCCTCGCTAAACAGTCCCCGACCGCCGCCGTCGATCCCTACGCGGGCCATGTATCCTCATCCATCGTGGTAAACGAGGGCATCGGGCTCTGTCAGCTCCACGCCTGGGGCAAGGTGGTTAGCACAACCCGCTTGTCGGTATGGCATGGAGGGGAACCGGTCTCCATGAGTACGGACGGCCACAACCTTACCTGGCCGGGCGGCTACGACGAGCTCCTCCTGCTGGTCCAGGTGTTCGCGGGTGAATCCGATGCCCTTATTGGGGATGCGCGTGTCTGGGATGTTCTCCTGGGCGACCACCGAATGTGGTGGCACGCGCACTGGGCCACTTCGGGACTGAGCCTTTCGCACGCGACAGCAGAGCGCTGGTGGCATCTGGGCAAATACTTCATTGGGTGTAACATGCGCTCATCCGGCCCACCCGTACCGCTGCAAGGCGTGTGGGGCGAGGACGCACCGCCCTGGTGGGGTGCTTACACCTGGGATCTCAATGTGCAGGCCTGCTACTGGCCGGTCTGTCAGGCAGGACATGCCGACACGATCGAAGCGCTGCTCACATGGCATGAGTCACAGATCCCCAACATGGAGGCACGAGGGCGAGACGTATACGGGGTCGCGGGTGCCCTGCTCAGTCTCAATTCGGATCTGGAGGGGGTTCCCCTATCGCAGTTTGGGGAGCATCCGACCAATGCATTCGGCGTGTGGAACTGTCATGTCATTTGGGAATTTTACCGGGCAAATCCCCGCAAGGACGTGCTGGTGCGAATCATGCCCATCCTCGCCTCGCACCTGCGCCTCCAGCAAGTACTCTGGCAGATCGGTAACGACGGCCGCTACCACCTCGACAACGCGACCTCCCCGGAGATCACGCTGTTGGCTGAAAGTCCTTCAGCGATTCGCGATACCGCCTTCGAGATCGCCATGGCAAGAGCGTTAGCCTCCTACTACCTGCACGCGTACGGTGAACTCGGAGGGCAAGATGTGGGCTTGGCCGTTTATGCCTCCGACTTCCTTGCGCGGGCCGTGGACTACCCATCGTTGGCCACGCACAGCAGTAACTACTTTTGGCCCGTAGACCCTGGCGTCCCGGACTATTGGGTGGAGTGGCCCGGCCTCGACGCGGCGCTCAGCCACCGACACTTCTCCCATTTGATGATGATCGCGCCACTTGGCAACGTGCACAGCCGTTCGCCCCGTCGTGATCGCGCGATCGCGCACAACAGCCTGCATCGGCTCATGATGCGAGGCACCGCCTGCTGGGAGTGCTTTTCCTTCCCGTGGGCAAGCCTGCTGAATACGCGCATGGGCTGGCGGCCACGTCTCAGCTTCCATTTGCTCGACCAGTTGCGAACCTACCTTGCGGAGCCCTTTAACGGCTTAGCCCTCAACGGAGACTTTCAAGGCTACGGACTGTTCAACCAGACGGGCCCCTATGGTCCTGATGATCTGGGCGTGTTCACGATCGAAAGCAATTTCATGGCGATGGCTGCCGTCCAGGAAGCGGTACTGTTCGAAGCATCGGGCGCGCTGATCACCGGGGAGGGACTGACAGAGGATATCGAAGGCACGTTCCACGGCTGGCACGTCCCAGGACGACCACCTCTCAGCGGCCGCATCGACCGTGGCCAGGTTCAAATCGAAGACACATGCGTAAGGAAATCAACCCATGCTTGATGCAAAAATGGTGCTCATTGGCGGCGGTAGTTTTGGATGGTCACACAAATTAGTCACAGATATTGCCTGCCTGCCTGCCCTGCATGGCATGCATATCGTATTGCAGGACATCAACCCGGAGCCGCTTGAGATCGTCCTGCCGTTGTGCCAGAAAATATCGGCGGCGCTCGACGCAAAGTTGCGGATCGAAGCAACCACGGACCTGGCGGCCGCACTGCCCGGTGCGGACTTCGTGGGACTGACCATCAGCACAGCCGGGGAGGTCGGAGACGAGCTTGACCATGTGATCCCCGAACGTTACGGCATTCTTCAGACGATCGGAGACACGGTCGGTCCCGGCGGCTGGAGCCGGGCGTTGCGCAATATTCCGGTTGTGGTGGACATCGTGCGTTCGGTTGAACGCCTCGCGCCAAACGCCTGGTTCATGAACTACTCGAACCCGATGACCGTTCTGACCAGGGCGATACGGCGGACCAGCTCCGTAAAAAGCGTCGGGCTCTGCCATGAACTACAGGGCCTGCTCTTGCACATGGCATACTACTTCGGCGTTGATTGGGAAGACGATATCAAGGTGCAAATGGGCGGCATCAATCATTTGATCTACATTATGTCGATGGACGTGAAGGGGCAGGATGGGTTGCGGTTGCTCCGCGATTACAAGGGAGATCCCAACACCTTTCAGGCCCCACCCGATCATCCCGTCCCCGAGCTCTTGACGAACGGCGGTGGCGTCAATCCTCATCAGAAGATCAAGCTCGACATGCTCCGCCGCACCGGCATGCTCACGGGTGCCGGTGATGCGCATACGGCGGAGTTCTTCTCCCACTATCTGCGGAATGAAACCACACTGAAGGCCTGGGGTCTCGCCAGTCAACGCCTGGCACATACCTTCGCCCACGGCGGCAGTCCGGCGGATCGGCGCCGGGTGGCCGAAGACCTGGTGAATGGCCGCCGTCCGCTCTGGCTCATGCACAGCCACGAACATGCCAGCCGCATCATCGCCGCGCTGCTTGGCCTACACGACGATCTCGTGACACCGGTCAATTTACCCAATACCGGACAGATCGACAATCTGCCGCGCGAGGCCGTTGTGGAAACGCAGGCGGTTGTCAATGGGGCCGGTATTCAACCGATGGGCGTGGGCACGCTGCCACACATCGCGACCACGCATCTTATGCGGCACATCCCGACCCAAGAGATGATTGCGGAGGCCGGTCTCACCGGCGACCGCGATCTGGCGGTCCAGGCTCTGGCTTGCGACCCGCTCGTGCCGGATCCGGATACCGCCGAAAAAATTGCCGATGACGTCTTCACTGAGTTCCGCGACTGGCTGCCGCAGTTCCACGGAAAATGGTCATGCTAATCAGCTCATTCATGAACCCATACACCGGATAGACATCGGAGACCTTCATGATGAATACAGACGCCGCACCTCGCAACCCGCCCCCGCGAAACCAGTGCATCTTCTGCCCTGCGCCCCTGGACCTGCGCTCGCATGCGGCCGACCAACCGATCACCGCCAGGCGCTATGTCCTGCGTCCAACCGGGTTTGGCGAGGCCGAAGCCGCCGATCTGTGTGAGGAATTCGCACAGATTGGCTTGGCCGCCAACGACGGTTTGGAGGCCGAGATGATCTGCTTCGGCCACCCCACGCCGCGGCCCTTGTCGGCGACCGAACGCCTGGTCCTGGCGCAGACGGACGAGGCGTACCTGCTTGAGGTCCGCCACGGACGGGTCTGGATGGTCGCGGCCGGCTATCGCGGCGCCGTGCATGCCTTGGAACGACTGCGACAATGGGTCGCGTTGAGCGCCGAAGCATGCGAAGCGCTCACCCTGCTCGACCAGCCCGTCCTGGCCGTGCGCGGCATGAACCGTGACGATACCGAAGACTGGTCGCCCGTGTATTGGCGGGCGACGATTGACTTCGCGCGGAGCCAGTTTCTGAACCTGTTGGGCATCTCCATCGAACTGCTGGTTGCGGAGTGGGCGCGGGGCGATCTGGCGGCGTACGAGCAGCGGGTCGATTGTTTTCAGCGCATCAACGCCGACGCACGCCGGGCGGGAATCCGCCTCGTGCCGATGATCTACAACGTCGATCACCTGCTCGGTCAATTCCTGCACTTCGCGGGTCGGGATGACCTAACCGAACACTTCGAGCGTCGTTGCATCCGCTATGACAGCGACGAAGCCTGGGAACTGGCGGTCAACATCTGCGTCGGGGCTCTGGCGGGGATCGAACCCGAGGCGGTCGCTCAGTGGGCCAGTGAGATGGTCCACGAATTCTATGGCGATCGGCGCGTTAGCGAGTCGGCGCAGCTTGAAAGGGAAGCCTGGTTTTACAGGGAACTGATCCATCGCCTGCGTGCGCGCCTCCCGGCCGTGACGCTCCTGGCGATCCTTTCGCAAGCGGTGCGCGATCGTGTGGCCGTCTTCACCGACGCTCTCGATGGCGAGCCGGTGGAGTTCGTCCATTACGACGGCGAATGGACTTACGCGGCTGACCCACCCGCATTGACGACGCGAGCCACGCGGCAGTCCTTGGCGACCGGAGTGTTTTGGATCGCCAAACCCGCCTGGAGCCGCATCGGCTACCAGGGATTGCCGTACGTCCAGGTGCGGCGCGTCTTCAACCAATGCCGTGAAACCATTCGCGACGGCTACCGGGGCATCTTCCCGAATGCGTCGCGCTGGCAGACCATCCCATGGAACATTCAGGTGGGTGCCGCCTGCGCTTGGGCGGGCGATCGCGCGCCGCTGGCCGATGTGATCGGTGCCGTGCTCTGCCAGGAGGGTGAAGACCGCGCCAGGGCGGTCGATGTGCTCGCGCTGGACGCCCTCTGGACGAAGCTCTGTCTGTTCGATACGCCGGTACTTGGTTTTGGGGATATCAACCTCTCGGCGTTTCGCAGTGTCGTCTACGCGCTGGTCATCCTGGTCGAGCGTGCAGCGCGGGAGCCGACCTTCGCGATTACAACGTTGGAAGAGGTGCAACTGCAGACGCTGTGGCAGGGGCACGCCTTATGGTTTCGCGTGGCGGGCGAGCAGGTCGCCGCCTGGCGCCTGAGTGTCTCCGAGCCTCGCAGTGTGTGGTCGGCCAGCGTCGACGTACTGGCGATTCTGTTGGCTTGCTACGGCAACGCATTGGCGGCGGCATGGGTGGTCAACCGCGAGTTCGCCCGCGACACGGCCAAAGGCCCCTGGCGCGCCTGGCGACCGCTGTTGCGACTGCACCTGGAGCGCACGGCCGCCGCAATCAAACAACTCAAGGCGTTCCGACCGCTGGACGGGCAGTTGGCTCGCATCTCTGGTGAAGTGTTCGAAGACGGAGGAATCACATACAATTTCAGAGAGAGCCTCGATCGGCTGCGGGAATCGGTGGTCGCGAGCCTGGTCGCGCTGGACGAGCCGGACGCTTTCGCCGCGCTGAAGAGTTCGCCCGGCATTGAAGGCGACTGGCCGCGGGAAGGGCTATACACGGTGCTCGACTGGCCACTATGAGCACCACAACACCAAAAAGACACACGGAGAGACGCACCATGCTAAACCACAGTCGGACCGCAATCGGCCTGCTCCTCATCGCCAGCGGGTTACTGGGAGCCATGTCGACCGCCGTCGCCCGCGATATCTTTGTCGACAACGTGGTCGGCAGCGATGCGGGCGAAGGCTCGCGGGCTAAACCGTTTCAGACCATCGAACGCGCTGTGGGGGCCTTGGCACCGTCCGATGCCCTGCATCTGACCCCGACCGGGCAGCCCTATGTGCCAACCCACGTGATATCCATCACCGTGGGTGGCACGACGAACCAGCCGCTGGTGATTGACGGGCATGGCGCTGTCATCTCCGGCTTGCGCCGATACGGTGCCGCAGCCTGGACGGATGAGGGGGACGGTGTTTATAGCCTGCCCTTCGTCAACAATACCTGGATGAAGCGGCATTGGGAGGGATTCGACCTGGTGTTCTTCGACGGCCGTCCCGGGAAGAGCTGCGTGTCGCGAGCCATGATCGAACCATTCGGCTACGTCCTCTTCACCCAGCGCATGCAATTCAAGGAGCTCGCCGACGCGCCGCTGGACGTGCTCTTTATCAAGCTGCCCGATGGTCAGACCCCCGCCGATATTGAGGTGAAGAGCGCAGACAGAGCCGGGCTATCCATTGGGGCGGATTACGTCACCGTCCGGAACCTGACCAGCTCGTGGAACCGCGGCGACGGATTCGGTTCGGGCTTTTCTCACGGCATTGTGTTCGAGAATGTCGACGGTTCGTACAACATGGACCAGGGCATGTCGCACCATTCGTCCGACGTGGTGATTCGCGATTCACATTTTCACCACAACGCAGGTACCGGCGTGGCTGACATCCGGATGAACTCGAAAACGTCGGCCCGCTCACGCTATGTCAACTGTCTGATCGAGGATGACACCTTCCGCGGCGGCGTCGAGTTTCATGATGGCGTGTACACGATGGAGAGTTGCATCATCCGGAATAACGCGGGTTCGGTGCTATTGCTGGCGAACAATCCTTCCATTTCCCCCGGCGGTAACACCGCCGTGTTTCGCAATTGTGTGTTCATTGGGGATGGTTCGCCCGCGGCACTGATCGAGGTGCGCCAGAATTGCGGAGTCGAGTTTACGAACTGCACCTTTGCAGGGCTCGGCGGTGGAATCCACTTCTCGTGTGTGGTGACCAATCACCCGATCCGGATCGCCCATTCGGCCTTTCTCGACTGCGAGCGGCTGTACAGGGTGCGGGGGTTCGACCGGGGAGTATCCGCGTTTGTTGCCACTCACAACTATTATACGCCCGGTACGATCACGATCGATAACACGATCTACGGCACCAACGACTGGGACGCGTACTGCCAGGCCAGCGGTCAGGATGCAGATTCGCTCATGGCACCCGACACCCAAGCCCGTTCGCCGTACACGCCGACCGGTCTGCCGACCGGCGTCGGTGCCACGCTGGACCCCCATCCCGTCGTCGGCCCACAGGTGCCACCGGACACTGCGGCGCCGGTCTCAAGCTGGCCGAGTCCTGGCTGGTAGATTGGCACGCATGGGTCGAGCTTCCGACCCATGGGGGCGTATGGAACTTACCCCAATGGGTGCAGCCGGGTAGAAGCTACCGAGAAGACGTTGCGGATCGCAGGTGCCGTTTCCGAGCTGGGTATCATGCGGTTAACGTGACGGTACCCCATTGACGCGGCACGATCCACATACCGGGGATCGGTTGGGGCCAGTGCAAGACGTCGGTCAGCCCCTCGCCATCGTTGTTTGAGAGCAGCAGGAACAGACCGAGGCGGGCGCCCACGACGGCCCCGGCCGGTAGCAATTCGGACCAGGGCAGGGTCAACTGGTAACACATTCCGCCATCGCGGGGCGTGGCCGTAAGGCCGCGGCCGCCAAGCGCCGTGTTCGGTTTCACTGACGGTTCGCCGGACGGGGTTTTCCAGCGGTAGAGTTCCGGACCGGCCGGTGTCAGCGCGGCGATAAATGAGTAGATCGCGCCCTCAATGTCCTCGCGCTGCGACAACGGGTCGATCGCCAACTGCAGCGAATCGCCCTCGAAGAGGCATCGCCAGTCGTTAGGCTGAAAGTGGATCTTGTCGGTTACGTCGATCCGAACCAGCAATGCATCTGTCGTCCAGGCAACCTGGAAACGAGCGGCAAAGACCGCTGAGCCAGGCCAGGGCCGGTGCGCCCCGTAGGTACTGCCAAGAGCCGGGACGAAGACCGCCGCGTCAACCGCCGTGAGCGGCACCTGCGACCAGTCACCGCCGAAGCGCGGCGCGCACACGAACGTCAACACCCCGTCTCCCGTGCGCGTGATGCCATCTGCGGTGCGGGCCACCAGCTGGTACGGTAGTCGCGCCGGGGCGCCGTCGGGCAGCGGGACGATGGCGGAGGTCTCCGTGCCGTGCAGACTAACGTTCGCCGGGGGCAGCCCGTCAAATGCAAAGGCGACCTGACCGTGAAACGGCCGCCGCAACACGAGTTCGATCGCGCGCTGGTTGTCATGGATCAACGGGAGCACATCGAGTTGGATCGGGTGCTCGACCGCCACGGCCCAGACCCGTTCGCGCTGACCGGGGGCGGCCCAGGCCACCGGGAAATGCGAGCCATCACGCGCCGTCACTGGCGGTAGTGCGGCGAGAACGGCAGCGCCTGCGGCATCGGTCGTGAGCTCGACCGGCTCTTGGTTGCCGGGTACCCGGAGGGTTCCTGCCGTGGAACAGTGCAGTGCCAGGGGTTGACCAATGACTGCTGGCTGGGTCACCCTCAAAATGCGCTGGTCACGCTCCCGGTCCAGGGCCGTGATCGCCTCGCGGTACCCGTTCGTCTCGAGCCACTGGACGAGCTCTGGCGCGCCCAGCAACTCGCCGGTGCGCAGGTTCTCGATCAGAGACCGGCCCTGGCGCACCGCCGCGGCAATCGCCGCGAGCGAATTCTCCTCGGCCAGAACCAGGGTCCGATTCGAACCACACGAGTCAAGGTGACCATCGGGCCGTCGCTGCGGACCGTAGAGGACCCTGGGCAGGTCGGCCACGGGCTGAATCATGTGCATGTCCCAGCCCCCCACCAGGGAGGTGCGCTTTCCGGCCGCGTGGCGGTGCTGCAACCAGAGGAGTTCTTCCGGCGACAACTCGAGCTGCACGGCATCGATCAGTTCGTCGTCGAGCAGGCGATCAATCTCACCGGTCTCGAATAAGCGGGTCCGCGTCAGGGAGTATTGCGGATGCGCGAGAGCCATGAACCCGCTGTGCGCTTTCAACGTTGCCAGCACGCCGCGGTAATCCGGATCGGTGGCCGGCAGCTCTGGTGCGTCGCAATTGACGGTGAGCACGTGCCCCCATCCGAAGAAGCGCTCGCGGCCCAGATACACCTTCATGTGTGCGCTGAACGCTTCGACAGCTGCCTTGATGGCGGTGTCGGCTGGTCCGCCATCCATCAGGCAGATGAAGTCATAGTGATAGTAATTCATCGCGGCGAGCAGCAGCGCAGCGCTGTCGCTGCCCGTGCGCGCCCAGTGATCGTGAAAACCACCCAGCAGCACCCGCTGTCCACCAATCTGTAAGCCAGAATGCATTGCCATCGGTCGTCCTTCTCCTATACTACTCACCATGAATGTATCACCCCCGCGCTTCTCAGCCCGCGTGATCCTGCTCGATATCGACGAAACCCTGACCGGTACACGACCGGAGGCCGGTCATCCACCGCATCCGTTGGTCCGCGCCTTGATCGAGCGAGACCGGCTCCCTGCGGACGAAGCCGAACGGATCGTGCGCGCGGCAGAAGCGGCCGCGCCGGTGCAGCCGGGCGAAACCTGGCCGGTCCGCGTTCTTGCTGAACTTGGCCTGACCGAGGACATCCTTTGGCCGATCCTTTGTGAGCAGGCTGAGGCGGTTCATTTTGTCTATCCGGATGCGGCGGTACTGCTGTCGGCCTTGCGTCAGCGGCCCGAGGTGAGGATCTTCACGGCCACCACCAATCCGCGCCTGATCATTCTCGCCAAACTCGCGATCGCCGGGTTGGCCGACCGCCATGGCTCGCCGTATTTCGACGACTGCTTTGGAGGCGAAGAAACCGCCACCGGCGGCAAAGCCGGTCCGCCGTTTTTTCAGGCGATCCTCGATCGGGTCGGGGCGACTCCCGCGGAGACATTGATGATCGGCGATGATAGCGCAATCGACCTGGCGTTCGCCCGCGCCATTGGCATAGAGCAGGTCGTCCTGCCGCGCCGCGCACAGTCGGAACCATGGGTGCGCGAGGATGGGGCGGTGTACGTCAAGGACCTGGCCTGCGTGGCCGATTTCCTGAGTGGTTGAGCGACCGTTCATGGCGCCAGCGCCGCGCCGGTCAGGGACTCGTAGATCTGACGAATCTCGCTCTCGCTCAAGACGCGGTCAAACACGAACACTTCGTCCAGTAGCATGGCCTCGTCGAAGTGAAAAGAAAACCGTCCGTCATCCGCCGTTGGCCTGGTTTCGTCCTCCGTGACCGGGCGCAGCAGGTTGCGCGAGACCGGCTTTTGGCCGTTGAGGCTGAGCGCGGCTCCGTGCCGACTCCAGCTCAGGACGATCAGGCACCATGTGCCTTCCTGTAGCGGTCCGGCATACTGGCTGAGCACCTCGGCTTTCATCTGGTTATCGGGAGGAAGGAAGCGGTTGCAATAATACATCAGGGGTTCGAGATCGCGGAAATCCCAGATGCGGCCGCCCCAGCTGATTCCAGCAGAAGGATACTGTGAGCGAAACAGCGTTCGGGTTGGCCGTTGCCCCTCATCGGAACCCCAGCCGACCGGCTTAAACCAGAAACATAGCGTACCGACCTCGGTGGCGGTTGGTAGATTATGGCTGCGGTCGTACACCACTTTGCCGCCGGCGGCCATGAACAGCGCGCGCCCAAACAGCCCGGCGCGGTAAAAGGGAATTCCGCTCACCGCCAGCGGTGCAGGGGGGCCGTTCGAGAGATCGGCTTCGAGTGTAGCGTGGTCGAAACCAAGATAGAACCGGACTGAGGCGTCGTGGAAGAGTCTGAGGGCCGGGCTGGGCTCGGCCGCCCGGACTGATGCGAGTACCCCCAGGACCAGTGCCCACCCTGCGGCGCGAATCAAAACTCGCCCTCACCGAAGAGCAGGATCTTGAAATCATGTTTGCGCAGCATGAATCGCAGCGTGCCGTCCCGGCACGCCAACACATCGCCTGTTTCAAAGTCGCGGGCACGGGTGAACGGATCGGTCACGGCCTTTGCGTAATTCAGTCGCATTTCAATCGGACCGCCCTCGCCGTAGTCGGTGACAATCACGATCAGCCGATTACCGTTGAGCAGGGCAATGAACTTGACGTCGCTGCCGGCTAGCGTGACAACAGGATCGGGCTCCCAGTAGTTGTTGACCTGGCAGGCCTCGCTGCCATAGCCGAACCGGTAGAGCAGCGGGTAGGCGGAGTCAAACGGCTCGCCCCACGAGTGCACGCTCTTCAGTTCATGCACCACGCAAGCACCAAAACCGGTGCGCCGTATCCAGGCGACCTGGTCGGGATCGGTGGCGGGCGGGAACAAGACGAACGGGATGTTACCGGACTGGAGGCCGGTCGATTCGGCGAGGATGAAATCGGGTGAGAACCGGTCCTGGCAATCAGAATTGCCATACTTCCACTCCCAATCGAGGGTCAGGTCCGCAAACGACAGGATCGGGACGATGTGGGCGTTGGTCATGTGGGGAATGTTGCAGCGCGGTTTACCAAGCTCGTGGGCCAACACCGCCGTGCGCTTGATCACGTCACGGACGGCGAGTGTGGCCACGGCGGGCCGCAACGAACCATCCGGCTGGCGGCTGGCCTGGGTGACGAACGGATCGCGATCGGGATGGGCATACACATTATCCCAGTTGATACCGTCGATCCCGGCCTCAAGTAGCTTCTTGTAGTAATACAGCATGAAATCGCGGCGACTGGGTGAGCTGGCGGTGCTGGTTTCGTTCCAGATCAGCATCTCACGGTGATCATCGCGGGTGTTGCGCGTCAGATAGGGTTCAAAGGTCCACGCGTCCTGGAACGTCCACCATTCGGGCGTGCACATCAGCGCGCCGCTCAGGTTCACGTAGGCCGAGATCGCATCCATGCCCCGTGCGGTATTGAACCCGCTCTGTAGATGCCCGCGATAACTTACCAGTGGATCGTCCTGGGGACGCTTGTACCAGTCGAGTGGGTCGAAGGAAAGACAGACCTGCTCGATGAAGGCCTGGTCAATGATGCCGGTCCGGCGGGCTTCATCGAGTTTTTGCACCACCATATAATCGCGACCCACCCCACCGGTTGGCCAGAGCGCCACGTTGGCCGAGCCCCACAGCGCGCCGGTGCCGGCATACCACCAGCGGAACGGGTAATAGCTCGCCCGCTCTCCCCATCGACGCCAGCCCGGCGGACGCGGTTTGACCGGAGTTGCCTGAAGGCCAAAAACAAACGTTCGGGTACCCGCCAATGTCACCGGCACGCTGACGAAATCAACATTCAGGTAAACGATCTCGCCGGTCCGTTCGATCTGCGTCGTCGCCACTTTGGGGTCGGTCACCCAATCGGCGTCGGACTCGGCCATCCAGCAAAGCCCGCGCGCCGGTCCGCCGATGTAGATGTAGGGCAGGAACGTACCGGCCAGGAATCCGCGGTTGGCCTCCCGGCTGGTCCAGACCACGCCTTCGCCTGCGGGCAGTTTGCCAGCGTAGTTCATCCGGATCCCGTCGGTAACGGTGTGCAGCAGCGGCCAGTGCGGCAGCTTGATCGGCACCCGTAACCGGACGCGCTCCACGGCGGTCGGTTGGGCGGCCGTGAGTCTGACGGTCACCATCATGAGGCCATCGTAATCGTAACCGAACTCGGTACGGCCCTGAAGGTCGCCGCTGGTCCAGTCGGCATGGCCGGTCACTTGTTGTGGCCGGGCTTTATCGAATGTCACGCCGCCCGATTGAATCGGGAGCACCTGCTGGTTGGCGCTAATCTCCAGTGTCATGGGGGCGGCGAGCAATGCTTCGCCTTGGCTGATGACCTGCCGCCAGAGACCGAGGTCAGACATCTGGTGCTCACGCAGGATCGTCTTGACGGTGTCACCGGCCACCTCGATCGGAGTGAACGGCGGGATCACCTCATCGGAGAGACCGATCTGATTGTGTTCCCAGATAAAACGGCGGCGCTCGAAAGTGCGCGTCATCGGTTCGGTGGGGACCCCCTCGCCTTCCAGGAAGACTTTCACCTCGTAGTCACCGCTGGGCAGCTCGGGCAAGTCGGCAAACACCTCGGCCTGGCCGTCGTCCGAGGGGGGCGGGAACACCGTGGCGACCAGCACGTCGCCGCCAGCCGGCCGGACTTCGAGCCGGATGCTTTTCACACGGTCGCGATGTTTGAAACTGGCCAAATCGAGGCGCACCTTCAGTTTATTGAGGTACGGGTAGTAGGCCAGGTCAAACATGCTGATCGCTTCGGTCGGCACGGGAGCCCAGGCGACCGCGGCCGGGTCGAGTTTCCAGCCGTATTCGCGGGCGAAATAGACCGTCTGATCGTCCGGCGAACTGATGCGCACCTCCGATACGCCCTGGTAGCGGCCCTCGCCCGCCACGTCGCGTTCGTAGGAGACGGTCTCTTCCGCACCAGGCGCGAGCAGGACGTCCTCGGTGTGGAAGTGTCGGGGCTGATCGATCTCGTTGTGGCCGAACGTGCATGTGATGGCCTGGGGTTTGGCCGAGGGATTCTTCAGCCGAAAGGTCATCAGCACTTTGCCTGCCGCCGCATCGCGATAGGCGAGCTGTTGGACCACCGGCGCGGCCGGATCGAACGCGACCAGCGCCATCGAGTCCCGGTCGGAAAACGCGCTGACCTGGGGTGACCAGCCGGCTTGAACCCACGGCATTTTCCAGTTACGGATGATCCGCATGCGCCAGGGCGTAGCCAAAGGCTCCACGGCGGCTTTGAAGGAATCGAGTTCGATCGCAATCTCGAAGTGCCAGAACCCGTCGATCTGCTGTTGGGCCAACTGGTAGCGGGAGCGCCAGGTGTTGTCCGGCTGCCCGGCCCGGTCGAATGCCGCTTGATGACTGATTCCCGCGGAGTTGAACATCAGCTGATAGTAGCGCGCCGTAGTAGCCGTCGATTGCGGATATGGGTCAATCCAGAACTCGACCGAATCATCCTTCGTGACCTGAGGCGCGTGTTGGGCGCGCGTGAGGAGTGCCTGGTGCGGGTGGATCTCGGTCCGCAGCGCCAGATACAGGTGCTGGGCGTCGGCGCCGACCCAAAAATCGCCTTCGCGCGGATCGACCAGGCCGTAGCGTCCGCTGACCAGGCCGTGGACCCGTAGAGTGTCCCATTCCCCGGGCTCGATCCGGCCATCGATAACCGGCGGCGTGGTCAGCAACGGGATCTGCGCTTGCGGCACCTGCGCGGCCCGGTTGGGGTTGGCCGCGATGGCGGTCAGGCTGGTCAAACCAAGCGTGACGCCCACGAGAAGAGCGGTCCGGGGGGGTGTAGTCATAAGCATCCGACACGTGACAGACGTAAAGGAAGACGTTCCCTACTTGATCTGGACAACGGTGCCCGTGGGCGGAATGAACGCCTTGATCTCCGTGGGGGTCAGTGCGTTGTCATAGAAGCGCACATCGTCGAGAATCCCGTTGAGTGGGGACGTTCCATTGCCGTCCCACCCGACGCCGAGGTAAATGTCGATGGCCGGCGAAGACCCCAGTACGGAATAGGCGGCGCCGATGCCACTGACCAGTCCGGCGTCCTCACCGTCGATGTAGAACGTCGCGGGACTGGCCTGTCCGGTGGTATAGACGACCGCCGCATGGGTCCATACGTTACTCGGGACCGTGCCGGTTGAGGTCTGGTTAATATTGTTGCCGGATCCGCCACCACTGTCACTCCAATAGAGGTTCAGGGCACCGTCGTCATTGATGCTTAACCGCCACCCATCCGGATCAGATACGTCATATCCGAACTTGGCGGCAATCGTTTGGGTGAAGCCGCCGGCCGGCCCATCCCACTTAACCCAAACGGCAACCGTCATCTCGTCGCCACCCGTGTCCAACTGTAGTAGGCTAGACGATGATGGTAGCGTCAGGTGGCCACCATTGACGTTGCCTGCCGCGACGGGGAAGTCCATCTCCCAGACCGAGTCTGGGGCCCCAGCACTCACAAACGTGGGGATACCCGCGCCCACGGAGGTGGATGTCGCCGTCCCACCGATGCTCCCAAGGTTGGTCAGCGAGGTACCGCCCCCGTACTCGAATGGGAACTGGTAGAGCAATCCCCCGTGCGTGATCGGCAAACAGATCCCGAAGGCCACCAAGGCCAGCGCGATGCCTGTCAAACGCCCTGTCCAAGTCCGCGACTGCCACTGTGCTGTGTTCATCCTCTTCTTCATGCTGGTGCTCCCTTCCATATGACGTGTCTTGCCTGGTTGGTATGCCTGCTTGGTTTCGCTTCAATCCAGCGAAATGAAATCGTCGCTCGCGGGTTGCTGACGGGCTTCTGGCTTATCAGGTCAAGCAGCATCGTTCCTGCGGCCCGCGCGTAATCGTCCGGGCTGTACTCCATGCGGGTCACGGGAAACGGGTACTCGATGCCCGAACCGTGGTTGGCATGAGTGACAATGAGCAGTTCCTCCGGCACCCGAATGCCCAGTTCCACAATCGCGCAGGCGACATCCTGGCCCAGCACATCATCGCAGATCAACAAGCCATCGGGCCGGTCACTTCTTGCGAGCCAGATCTCGCGAAATTCTTCCCAGCCAGATCCCGGCATTGACGGATGCAGGTCGTGACGAATCCAGTCGCTATCACAGTGGAGGCTCTGGGCCTTCATCTCGGCTTGGAAATAGTGATAGAAATCCTCGGTGGGGGTGATGTGTTGGGGACTGGATTGGCGCCAACCCATGACGGCAATTTTGGTGCGCCCCTCGGTGGCCAGGCGCCGCACGCCGCTACGAACCATCTCGCCAAGATCGCTGACCACATGATAGGGATATCCGCCGCCACATGCGACTACGGGCACTCCCCGCTGCCGGAGTGGATCGAGCCAACTCGCGTGCGGTGGGGTCGCCACGCTCGCTACTCCACAGAAGGATTCCTTTCCCAAGTCTTCCAGGAACTCGGGGCACGTCAGCACCGGCCGGCCAGGTTGGGGGTTGCCCTCCGCATAGAAGGGGCTGCGCCCGACGTACAACTGACTGAAAAACCCGGCGTCGTCGCACAGGGCGCGCAGTTGCTGAATCACCCGCAGGGAGAAATAGGATGTCCGCGGCAGCGTGATGTCCTGTTCGGTCAGAATGGCGACTCGCTGGGGCGATGGCAAAGCGGAAACAAAGAGACCGCTGCCATGACGCCGCTCCAACAACCCCTCGTGGCAGAGGATCAAGGTCGCTTCACGCAGCGTAATCAGACTGACGTTGAACCGCTTGGCCAAGTCGTGTTCGGATTGGAGGCGCTCACCCGGTCGGCGCGCAGTACGGATCTCACGGCGAAGAGCGCCAGCGACAGGTTCATAGCGTTTGACGGAACGTGTCTGCTTTTTCATTTCGTTAAGGAGTCCAGACTGCTAATCAAAATAGAACAGTTAACTGTTCTTAGGAATTAGATCATAATCCAGCGCATGTTGTCAAAGGTTTATTCGGACGACCTCTGCGGGAGGCACGGATGTGAGCGTCTCGGTGTCGGGTGTCGAGTGAGGGATGACTGCCGGAACCGCCGTGTGCGGACCTGCATCACTGTGGTGTGGGAGCCGGACCCGGGACTGGCCTGCTGGGTTCGTCTCTGGTCACCCGCGTCGACGCTCCTTACGGTCCTGCGAGGTGATACTTCATCCAAGGGACGGCCTTGACGCCGTTCCACCTATGCTCGCCTCGAAAGATATCGTGCTTGAGCATTCGCTGGGCGTCCAACAGACGATAGGCCTTGCGCATCGTCCGCATTTGCGAGCGCACATTGGCCAGACCACTGGCCCCGTTCAGCGAGTCCTCTGTTCCGGTCTCAACCAGCAAGGGCCGCGGCGCAATCAATGCGGCGATATCACCCATGTCAACGTATTCATACAGGTGCGGTACATAATTGCACGAGCAGTTCGTGTGTAAATCCAAGAGCGATTCTTTGTAGCCGTAGAGGTAGCCGCTAATGACCGCACACGTGATCCGTGTGTCCAGAGCTGAGGCCCACAGTGACTGTAGACCGCCTCCGGACAGGCCCGCACAGCCAATCCTATCGGGAATGCAGTCTGCACGTGTCTGAACATAGTCAATCAGCTTGTGTAAGTCCCATGTCCACATCCCCGTCACGGTTTGCCCCAGCGGCACAGCCATGTTGTTGATCCATTGGCACGAGGCGTTCAGAATGCTGCTTTTCGCCGCTTGCTCCTGGCGTTCGCCGAAGCCCCGCGCATCCGGACAGAACGTTATGAAACCGGCTCGTACAAACTGCACGCCGTAGTCATAGTTGTGCTGAACGATGGTCGCAGCGATCTCTGGAATCTCGCGACAACCGGCAACGGCGAGCTTTCCCCCGCTGCAATGTCCGTGCGGTGCCAGAACGACTGGATAGGGCCCGGGTAGATCTCTGGGGATAAGGACGTACAGCGGCATGACAATCCCAGTTTCGGTCTGTATCTCGACCCGTTGCCGCACGTATCCATCGAGTACCTTCTCTTCGGTAATGTTCGACTCCAGGTTTGCTGGCTGCATGGTGTCATAGCCGGTCAACTGCTTGAGCTTGCGTACCGTCTTGGCGCGCCAGTGGGATACATCGCTCCGCCGGTCACACGAGAACGCAAGCTTTCTGCCAACCTGTGTCCAGCGCTCCTCCAAGTGGGCGTGGGTCTGGAAGTGTCTGCATTGTTTCTTCAAGGGCATGGTCTCCTGTCTCGTCGAACTAATGGGGCGATTCAGCCGGCACCTGCTCACACGCCCCACAGGGGGTCTTCAGCGGAAGACCCAAAATATTAGAGGTAGGGCGTTCGCACTGCGCTATTTTTGACAACAAGGGGTTCTGCATGGAAATCAAGCCCCGCCACAGATCCGCTTCGCCTTTGGGTGTCCTCTCCATGCGGCCCCGGACCTCCGGGGCCCTCCATTACACAGTTAACCGTCCGATT
>JABMPJ010000124.1 GCA_013203785.1 Lentisphaerota bacterium
ATATAGCACAGCCGGCTGTAGCACAAAACAGCCACCAATACCGAGACCTTACGCATCGTGTTCTCGATCTTGATCTGACCGCAGTGTCCCCAATCCACCTGCATGGCTTGGCCGGGCTCGTAGACCACTTCCTGATAGACGCGGCCGCGGGCTGGGCGAATCGTCCGCACATAGCGCCGCACAGTGATGACGCTGCCTTGGTAACCGTCGGGGCCTTTGTGAATCTCCTCCCAGAGACGAACCGCTGAAAGTTCCGGGTATCGAGCCACCAGGGCGTCGATCTTCGGCTTGTACGGTTCCAAGACGCTCCCACGAGAAACACGCTGCGTCACATCGGGAGGCCGCGATAGGGCCAAGGCCTTACCGACCGTGCTCCGGCAGCAATGCAGCCTTCTGGCAATGGCCCGCTGCGAGAGCCCTTCCACTTCGTGCAAACGACGAATCTCGGCCCACAGCGAGACCTCCATCAACCTACTCCTTCCTCAAGGAATCGCGGCCCAGTTGCTGGAGAACATCCCCCAAGGCGTGCAGTCCCCCACGCTGGACGGGCTTGGCCCGCGGCAACGAGAGCACTTGCGTCAGAGGAAGCTGGTACGCCACCAAGTCCTGCGCCAGCAATTCGCTCCGAGCAGCCCCCACCGCCTTCTCGCTCAACCGAAGACGCACGGCGATCGACGTGTCGCCGTAGTACGATAGGCCGTGCTTGTCACTGACGGCTGCCAGAAAGAAGTACAACACGATCGCATCGCGTGACAGCTTGGAAGCAAACTCGCGAACAAAACGTCGGTCGACCCAAGAAAAACCTGCGCAAGGAGGACGACGCACACGGTCGGGCACGAGAATCCGTTTGTGGATCATGGTCAGGCTCCTGTCAGGTCACTACAAAATAGCAGCACCTCACAAGAATCCGGATAGGTGACGACCGGCGGATGACCCGTCGGCAACACCCCGATGACCCACCTCAGGCACTGAATCCAGCGGCACGAAACGCCGCAATCTGGCCTGTGCATATTCCAGCTGGCGTTTGAAGCGACCTGCATCTGTGTTGCGGCGCAACCACTTACGCTCACGATCGAGTACTCGCCGCATCGCCTGGCGACACTCGTCACCGCAATAACGTGCCTGAGCCCGAGACGACCGGCGAACAGGATCGTAGCACCCCACGCGATCACAAAAATCTTCCGAAAACTTTTTGCTGCGTGACCACGCGCCAGCGTCTTCAGCCAACTTGGCCGGCGAGGACTCTAAAGAACCGTTCTCCGAAGCACGCGCATCGCTGAGTGCCTGTTCCCGGCGTCGTGTTCGCCGCTGTCGCTCCGCCTCACAATGACGCTCACGCTGCTCGGCGTTCCGGCGACATTGACGCTGACGTTTGGCGGCCTGCCAGCGACGCACCAATCGCAGACACTCGGGATCCTGGCAGTAGCGTTGATTCCAGCACCGGGCTTGAAAGACGCACCCACACTCGTTCCGAAGACAGACTCGCAGTCCCAGACGGCGCTTACGACTGGTTAAGGCGGGTGGCGAGGAAGTATGCTGGTCTTGTCCCATGGGAGGTGATGCTCCCTTGGGGCCCGCCCGAGAGGTTCGTGTTTAACCTCTCGGGCACTTTCACGAATGGTTGGCCCATGTCTGTAGAAATCACCCCACTCCCAACCAAGGTAACCGATCCCCGTCCGCAACGTCATCCGTCCAAGCACAACTGCCAGAACGCGAAGAAGACCAAGAAGGAGACCGTTCGGATGCAATTCTGAACGGGAAGGAAACGAAGAAGTAGACAACGGGGAAGGACACGTGGCTTTCCCTCACTGACCGCCACTGGCCGTCATCCCACGACCGGTGCCAGCAATGGCAAGACCCCGTCTTATTGGACCGTGCGCAACTGGGTGCAGCGGCTCGGTCACGCCACGCTGACGCAACGGACCGAGAAAGCCGACGACTGGGTCTGGCTGATGGATCACTCGGTACAAATCGGCCAAGAGAAAACGTTGCTGGTTCTGGCGGTGCGGCAAGCCGACCTGCCGCCCGCAGGCGAGGCGCTCAACCACAAGGATGTTCGCCCTATCGCGTTGACGCCACGAACCTCATGGACCGGCGAGGACGTCTGCCAAGAGCTTGAAACGCTGTCACAAGAGCACAGCGTTCCGCGGGCCATCGTCACCGATCACGGCGCTGATTTGGTCAAGGGGATTGAGCAGTTTCAGCAGAATCATCCCAAAGTGATCTCGCTCTACGACTTCAAGCACAAGGCGGCCATCTTTTTCAAATCGCTTCTCAGCAACGACAAACAGTTCGTCGGGTTCA
>JABMPJ010000125.1 GCA_013203785.1 Lentisphaerota bacterium
CGCCGACCATGTCGGATATAAGGTGCGCCTTCGTATCGAGCTGCGGAGTATCTACGGATCCGTCCCCGATGGTGGCATCCGCATCGACAACCTGGTCATCCAGGAGCGCCCGGCAGGCAGTATTCTACAGTCGCCCGTGCCGTATTTGAAGCGGATGGATCTCGCATGGACGTCGTCGGCCCTGGGTGCCGATTTCAAACGCTACGAGCTCTATCGCTCGCCTGACGCGACGGTTACCACGGGTGACACACTGCTATTTAGCTCTACAAACACGAGCGACACCACGTTCACGGACTGGGGACCTGACATCGGTTTGGATCAGGGCACGCTCTACTACTATGGCCTCTTCACGGTCGACACCGTCGACATGTACTCGGCGGCCAGCCCCGCCTCAGCCGGGACACTCGTACAGCAACCGGGCTTCACTAATGCGATGGAGAGTATGGCGCTGTTGGACCGCTCGCCTGGTTCGCGCTGGGGCATTGATACGAATGTACTCTACAGAGGCACAGGCAGCGTAGCCGACTCCCCAGGCCAAAATTACGATGTCAGCCAAGGTACGTCATACTTGCGACTCTGCGTCGATCTTTCAACGGCCATGTGGCCCGTGCTGCGCTTTGCGGACCGCTATGCACTGGGAGGAGGTGACTCACTTGATGTCGAGATCTCCCACAACGGATCCGCCTGGCACCGCGCCTACGGTGTTTGCGGTGCCGGCACACGCACCAACTGGATCCAGCAGGCCATCGATCTCTCGCCGTGGAAGGGAAACGCCAACGTGCGTATCCGGTTCCGCCTCGCTATCGATGGCAGCACGGCGACCGTCGCCGATGGGTGGTATATCGATGAGCTCTCTGTCGCCGATGCTGGCGAGGCCTCAACGTCCTACCCATTCTACGAGAGCTTCGAATCGGGTGCGACCCACTGGCTCCTGGCCGGATGGACCCCCGTCACGGGCGGCGCCTATCAGGGCCATGTCGTTCTGGCCGACGGACACGGTGTCACGCTGCGACATGACACAACCTACTGGGCGACCCTCGCTGGTGCTATCGACCTGACGAGCGCCACCAACCCGCTGGTAACCTGCTGGGCCAAGGGCGTTTTGGGGAACTATACACAGTTCCGACTGCAAATGTCGGATGATGGCGGCAGCACGTGGGCAGAACTCCCGACCTGCAATCTGGCCTACAACACCACGCTTGCGGTGTGGACCAAGCTGCAGGCCTCGCTGCTCACCTCTGTGGGTAAGACCGTCCGACTGCGACTGCAGGTCCAGTCGATCTACGGATCGGCTCCCCTGGCGGGATTCGCCATCGACGCTTTTGGCGTGGGCGAGGAGACACCGGGGGTGCCCATTCTGGTTGCACCATCGCACTCAGAATCCGTCGCCACAGTGACCCCCATGCTGGTGATCTCGAATGCGTTCGATTTCCAAACCGATCCGCTCTCCTACAGTTTCGAGGTCTACGATGACCTGGCGCTGTCAAACATGGTGGCTGTCGTCCCTGTGCTCGCCTCCGGCACCGACACCACCTCGTGGCAGATCGACCCACCCCTGGCCAATGACGCACAGTATTGGTGGCGTTGCCAGGCCAGCGACGGGGTCAACACCGGCTCGTGGATGCCCATCGCCACGTTCTTTGCCAATCAGATCAATGTCGCCCCCTATCGTGTTCGTCTTGTGGGTCCGCCACCGGCCTCGATCCTGCACGATGCCTCGCACGAACTGAGCTGGCGTCCCAGCAGCGATCCGGACCCCGGCGATGTGATAGCCTCATATCAGCTTGAGGTCGACGTATCATCGTCGTTCACCAACCCGATCATCAGTGACCCCTCGATTGTAGTCAGTCAGTCCCCCACCGGCGGCGACTGGGTCGTCTCCTTGCCGCTCTCCTCCTTCAGCGGATGGGGTGGACTCGAAGACAATACCAGCTATTTCTGGCGCATGCGCGCGCGCGATCAGTGGGACGCCTGGTCGGCCTGGAGCACCAACACAATCTGGTTCATCTACGGAACCCCGCCGCCCACGATCATGTCGATGCAGACCGGTGCCGAACAGACACTCTCCTTCGAGTGGGAACGCTCAGGGACAGGCGTCTACATCGAATACTCGCCGTCGCTCATCGCCACCAACTGGGAAATCATCGCCGGGCCGATCTACGACACCAACACCACCCTCAGCGTGGCCCCCGGACAGGAGAGCGGGTTCTATCGCGTGCGGACGGAGTAGGTGGAGATCGGACCGCAGATGCAGTTGGCCCTCTCGGCCAACTCGAAATTGTAGCGTTGGCCGTCCTCGGCCAACTGTTGGCCGGAACGGCCAACGCTACAGAGAGAGATGCCACCACCCGAGAGATCAGCACCTTCAGGACCACCTGCAGGACACCATCTACTTGCTGAAATCAAAGCTCACCCAGTCGCTTTCGACCAGCTTAGAGGCGCTGCCGGAGCTATGGTCCCACACCGTCAGATAGAACTTGCAGTTGCTCTTGCCTTTGGCCAGATGGAGTTGGTCGTAGGGCATGAAGAGTTGGTAATCCTTCCACTCGGTGACGGGATAACCCGGCGTGACTCTTTCGCCGAGCGCGACATCGCCATCGCCGGTATTGAAAACGCCATCCACATCCTTCAAGGCGCGGCCGTCCTTGAAATAGAAGTAGGCGACCACCTCGGCGCTCTGGCTCTTCAGACCGGCAATGTTGACGCGGGCGTGTAGACGCATTCCTATCTTCTGATCCTGGTAGACATTGTGCTCGGCGCGCACGTCGTCCAGCGTGGCCCAGTGGCCGGTTTCGCGATAGTCAAAGGTCTGCCAGTCGCTCCGCGTCAGCGTAGCGGCCTTCTTGCCGGATTGATCCCAGACGTAGGCGTTGAATTTGAGGCTATGCTGCCCCACCGGGCGATGGAGTTGCTGATAGGGCATGAAAATCTGCAGATCATTCCACTCCGTCTCCTCGTAATTCGATGTCAGCGTGACTTGCATGAAAATCTGCAGATCATTCCACTCCGTCTCCTCGTAATTCGATGTCAGCGTGACTTGCGTCGACACTTGCCCTGCCTTCGAGACGTAACGGTCATCCGTGTCCTTCAGCGTGGTCCCATCGGCATCGTGGAAGTAGAGGCCTACCTGCGACTGGAACCCCTTTAGGCCTGTAACGGTGAGGTGGGCGTGCACGCGCATACCTTTGCGACCCGCCTCGTAGACGTCGTAGTCGACGCTCAGATTCTTGATCCACGCCCGCGTCCCCTCCTCCGTGTAGCTGAAGCGAAGACGATCGCTCTTTTGCAGTGAGACCTCCGGGGATACGGAAAGATTCCACACGGCCTGGTTTAGGTCGAGGTCGTGTGAACCGCTGGCCATGTGCAGTTCGCTATAGGGCATAAACAACACGAAATCCTCCCACGTGCTGCCTTCGTACATGGGGACCACGCTAGCGCCAACCATGACGGCACCATCCACGGTTTGATAGCTCTGATTGAAATCCTTCAGATTCGCTCCGTCCTGGCCGTAGAAGTACGTGGCCACAAACGCATTCTGGTCCTTCAAATTGTTGATCGTCACCTTGGAGTGAATCAACATGCCTCGCCGTCCGTCGCGGAAGCAGTCGTGCTCGATGCGCAGCCCGCTGATGGTGGAGGAGGGCAGTGCCCGCGCCGCCAACTCATCCTCGATCTTAAGGGCCTGCGCCTTCAACACTCGACCCTCCTCAAGGCGCGAACGCTCATCTTTCAGCTTGTCGGCTTCAGCCAAAAGCTTGGCGCGCTCCAGCTCCAGCTTCTGACGTTCACGTTCCAGCTTGCGGGCCAGTTTCGCGTTGGATTCCTCGACGGTCTCATCCGCGCGACGCTCAGGTACGGAGCCGCTGGCGTGGCGTACCACAAACACGAAATCCCCTTCATCCAGATCCGGGTCACGGATCTTGTCGAATTGTGGCGTCTGCCCGGTGCCGTAGCCGATGACCCGGTCACGCAGGTACATCCCCAGCTCCGTGCCCGTCACATACCCATCACCGCTCATATCGGCTTCGCCGCGCAGGGCCCGTACGAAGGTGGGGGTGAACACGCTCTTGGCTGGAACGGTCTCGCCCGCATCGCCCGCCGTAATGAACTGGCGCACCGGCCGGGACGTGATGCTACTGATGTGCGGCGGATAGGCTGGCAGTGCCCGGCTCTTGAAGATGGTTCCTGAAAAACAGCTATCGAACAGGAAGATGGCGTGCTTCGACTCCAACTCCTTGGCCCAGGTGATAATCTGAACCATGCTGAGTGCCTTACGCAGGAACGCTCGATCGCTCTGGCCCGGCACGGGAGCATCCGCCGGCACCAAATAGCCCTTGGTTCCACCATCGCGACTGTAGCCGTGTCCCGCGAAATAGAAGAGCAGCCGGTTGTCCGGCTCGTAGCCGTAATCGCTTATGAAAGTCGCGAAGGCCTGCCTCAAGGCTGCTGCGCTGGGATTGAGGATTTTGCGCACAACAAAGCCACGCTCTTCCAGCTCATCCTGCACCGTCTGCAGCTCCTCTGGAATACTAAGCAGGTCCGGCCACCCAGCCACATAGTCGCTCACCCCGATCAGGAGGGCGTAGCTGCCCTTGTAGAGACCGACCTCCTGCCCGTCGCGATCCTTAACCACCACCCGCTTCAGGCCGCGCGTCTCGGCCTCCCCAGCCATGAGGACCGTCACCACGGCAAAGGCAAGGCCCAGTATCGTTAAGCGCATTATTCTCATAGTCTGTGACGCATCCTGCGCCAATACGCGCCATCCAACAAGACATAATCCATGTGGACCCGATACATGGTATGGTGCTGAGGTGCTGGGCCACCCCGAAGATGTTGGCCGTCCTCGGCCAACTGTTGGCCGGGACGGCCAACGCTACAGAATAGGCTCGTCGGGCCCCTACCCCTACCCCGAAGGAGCCAAGTCTTTCAAGATCAACTGTAGGGCACCATGGCCACGGTAGGTGTCCTCTGCAATCTCGAAAAGGATATCGATCGGACCATCCGGCAGAACATAGGGACCGAGACCAAAGCCAATCGCATCCAGTTGGGTCCGACCCGCCGCCAGAAGCAGTTTGAGATGGGCACCGTCCTTACCCACGCGGCGCGGCTCGCCGGCGATCTGAACGTGCCGCGCCCCCCATACCGGCTTGGGATTCCCCATGCCACAGGGACTCAGTTGCAGCGATTGATCGTACAGCTCGCGATCCACCTCGCCGAGCGAGACCCATGCATCCACACGCTGAACCGCCCGCAAATCGCGGCCCTTGAGTTGGCTGCTGCAGAGCGCATTGAAACGCTCACGAAAGGCCGCCAGATTCTCTTCGCGAATATTCAGCCCCGCGGCCATAGCGTGCCCGCCATGGGTCTCGAGCAGATCCTCACAGGCATCCAGCAGCGCGACCAGATCGACCCCATCGACACTGCGCCCCGAGCCACGGCCGCCTCCCTTGCCGTCCAGCCCAATCACAATCGAGGGGCGCTGATAGCGCCCCACCAATCGCGACGCGACGATCCCAATCGTTCCGACATGCCAGTCCGCTCCTGCCGCCACCAAACCAAACTGCTCTGACTCGTCAAAGGTGGCATCAATCTGGGCCTCAGCCTCGACACGGATTGCATCCTCAATTGTGCGCCGCTCCTGGTTGGCGTCATCCAGCTCCTGTGCCAGCGCGCGGCAGGTGTCCGGTTCCGTCGCCACGAGCAGATCGAGTGCCGTATGGCCTGAGGCCAGGCGGCCGGCCGCATTGATGCGCGGTCCCAGAACAAAGCCGACGTGATAGCCACTGACCTCGCCCTTGACCTTGGCCACATCTTTGAGAGCCTGCAGGCCCGGTCGCGCCCCCGCTCCCATGCGTTTGAGGCCGTGCCGCACCAGGATACGATTCTCTCCCCGGAGCAGGGCCACATCGGCTACGGTTCCCAGCGCAACGAAGTCGAGCCACTCCCGCAGATCGATGCCCTCGGCGGCCTCAGGAAGGTCCTCACGGGCCTGCTTGATCAAGGCATGACAGAGTTTGAAGGCGACCCCCACCCCGGCCAAAACACGGATCGATTCCAACTCTGAGAACATCGGGTTGATCAATGCCAGAGGCTTGGCACATACCTCGGCCGGCTCGTGGTGATCGGTTACGATCACATCCACGCCCGCCGCCGTGGCCACCGCAACCGAATCGGCCGAATTGGTCCCGCAATCCACCGTCACGATCACCGCGGGCGCATGCTCTGCCATGCAGCGCTCCAAGGCACCGGAGGTCAGGCCATAGCCATCCTCAAAACGGCTCGGTAGAAAACAGGCGATGTTGCCGCCCATACGCGTCAGCACCGTGCTCAGCAGCGCGGTCGACGTGACGCCATCCGCATCGTAGTCGCCAAACACCACAATGCGCTGCTTCTCGCGCAGGGCCGCGATCAGGCGCGCCACGGCCAGGTCCATGTCCGGCAATTCGAACGGATCCCCGACCTGGCTCAGGAGGGGATGAAGAAAGGCGTCGGCGGCGACGGGATCGCAGAACCCGCGACCGACGAGAATGCGGGCCAGAGGAAGCGCGATGTTGAGGGCATCGGCAATGGTGGCTGCCACGTCCGCGTCGACCTCGACATCGACCCAGCGTTTGCACGGGAGAGAGAGAGGATTAAGCGGGTCAACAGCTTTCATTTCAACACCCAATATCCAACAAGGAACGCCCAACATCCAAGTGAGTGAGGGCAGAGAATGGAGAGCCAGGAGACCTCTCATTCGCTCTTCGCACGCACTTGATCATTGGATATTCCTTGTTGGACATTGGATATTCAGATGTCCCCCCGACACCCTCTTTCTATGCCGTCTTCGCGAACTCCGGCTTGCGGCCCTTGTACCATGCCAGCACCACCGGTGTGGCCACGAAGATCGAGGAATAGGTACCTACGATAACGCCGATGCACAGGGCCAGAGCGAAGTCGTTGATTGCGCCGCCGCCGAAGACGAGCAGCATCACCACGGTGATCAACGTCGTCACCGAGGTCAGAATCGTACGACTGAGCGTCTGATTAATGCTCAAGTTGCAGATATCGAGGAAGGTTTTGCCTTTGATCAGCTTGAGATCTTCGCGGATGCGGTCGAACACCACGATCGTGTCATTGACCGAGTAACCGACGATCGTCAGGAGCGCCGCCACGATCGGCAAGCTAAGCTGTCGTCCGAAGAGGGTGTAGATACCCACCGTCACCAGCACGTCATGCGCCAGAGCGGCAATGGCCCCGAGGGCAAAGCCGAATTCGAAGCGCCACGAGATATAGATGACGATTCCAAGCAGGGCCATGATGATAGACCAGACCGCACGCTGCTTCAGTTCGTCTCCAATTTGAGCCCCAACCTCATCAATCTGCTGTAGCTTTAGCCCGGCGGTTGGATAGGCAGCCGTCAGGGCCGCCTCCGCCGCATCCACGGCCTTAAGCTCGCCCACCATACGGCTGGAGGTCTTGATTTGCAGGAAGGTATCCCCGCCCTTCTCCAACTCCTTTTGATACTGGATAAACAGATCGTCCAGGCCCACATCGGCCAACTTGGCGCGCACATCCTCAACCGATTGACGCTCTTCCACCTTGAAGGTCATCGAGACGCCGCCCGTGAAATCCACGCCAAAGATTGAGCTGGGCTGCTTCACGCCATGAGCCACCATAATGCTCCACGTCACGAGAATGACCGCCAGCGACCCGAACATGGCGATACGCCGTTTGCCGACGAAATCGATGCTGGTCTTGCCGATGATACTGAGCATCTTCAGGGCCTTGACATCCAGTTTGTTGGCCATCAGGCCGAAGATCAACTTGGTCACCACCAGGGCCGTGAACATGCTGGCCATGATACCGGCGCAGAGGGTGACGGCGAACCCGCGGATTGGACCCGACCCGAAGATGAAGAGGATCACACCGGTCAGTAACGTCGTAACGTTGGCGTCCATGATCGTCACGAAAGCACGGTCGTAACCGGCCGTAATGGCGGTCCAGAAGCGCTTGCCCGCATCCCGCTCTTCGCGAATGCGCTCGAAGATCAGCACGTTGGCGTCCACCGCCATACCGATCGTCAATAGAATGCCGGCAATACCTGGCAAGGTCAGCACCGGCAGCTTGATCGGTCCGCCCCCGGCACCCTCGCTCACGAAGATGCCCATAAAGCCGGCGGCGATGATCATGCCCAACGGCAGGAGCAACATATTCAGGATTAACGCGATGTTGGCCACCACTCCGCAGAGAAGATAGTAGACCATCATAAAGACCAGCACGCCGATACCGCCATACATGATGGCGCGCATACCGCTCTGAATGGCGTCTTTGCCCAAGCTCGGTTCCACCGAGCGCTGCTCCACGACGCGTACCGGCGCGGGCAGTGACCCCGCACTCAAGATCTGCGAGAGCAGCAGCGCTTCACGCTGCGAAAAACTTCCGCTGATTTCGGCGCGACCGCCGTAGATCGCTTGGCGAATAGCCGGTGCTGAATAGAGGGTTCCGTCCAGCACAATGGCCAACTGGCGCCCCTGCTGGGAATTGAGATTACGTGGACCGCCGGGCGCGTAGTCGGCCGTCACACTGGCAAACTCCTTGGTGCCCTTGCCGTCGAACCGGAGCGTGACGGTCGGCTGTCCCATAGCCTTGAAGTCCACCCCGGCCGTCTTGAGATGTTCACCCGAGAATTCACGGCGGCGCTTCACAAAGAAGGGGCGGTAGACGGTCTGGGTCTCGATCTCATTCTTCTCAAGCATGAACTCATGTGCCGAATCGGGAACCTCAAAACGCCCGAGGACGTTGCGGTAGGCTCGATCGCGCTCGCCTCTGAAATTGGGATCAGGCCTGTAGAAGCTGCCTTTCGATAGCCGTACAATCTGGTAGCCTGCCGGGGCCAGGTTTTTCTCAAACAGCTCGGCCGTCAGCTCGCCGCTTCTCTCGTGCACCATACGAAACTCGAGAAAGGCGACACTCTCAATCGATTCCAGGGCCTGGGCACGTTTCGCTTCGTCGACACCGGGCAACTGAATGATGATGCGGTTGTCCTTGCCAGGGTAGATGATGGGCTCGGAAATACCCAAACCGTCGATACGATTGCGCATCACTTCAAGGGCGCGGCCCTGAGCGCCTGACAGCGTGCGATCGGCTTCCTTCTTGAGCTCTTCGGGCGTGATGTTCGGCGCGCGCCCCTTGATCTCCTGCTCCACCAGCTCGCGATCAATCTTCACCACAAAGCTCGTGCCACCCTTAAGGTCCAGACCCAGCTGGATCTTCTCAGACGGGGGCGTAAACACCCATACCGAGAATGACAGCAGACCCAGCAGAATCAACCACTTCCACAACGCGTTTTTATCCATCTTCTCTCCGGTTCCCTTGCCTTTTGCTCAACAAACTCTACGCCTGCGGCGTGGTTATTGGTTATCGGTTATTGGGCAGAGACACCTGACCGGGGCATCCCAGCAACCATTACCCATTAACCAATAACTACTTCTCCTCTTCAGGCTTATCGCCCTTCTCCAAAATTTGACTGACCGCCCCGCGGGCGACCTCGATCTTTACGCCATCGCTGATCTTGATGATGAAGGTGCTCTCCTTCACGTTCGTGACCGTACCGATGATCCCACCGCTAAACATCACGCGGGCCCCCGTCTTCAAGTCACTGATCAGCTGCTTGCGCGCCTTCTCCTTGCGCTGCTGCGGGCGGATGAGCATGAAATAGAAGATCGCAAAAATAAAGAGCATCGGCACCATCATGCCAAACGGACTCCCCTGTGCGCCTTCGCCCTGCGGCGTTCCCATTGCCAACCATGTCATTAAAGCCATCATAGATCACTATCCTCTGCATATTCGACCACGCCACCGTGTGCATCGTGGCGAAGCCGTTTCTTTACACCTTTTCGATACCCGTCAAAATCTCCTGCCCGTATGGCTTCACGCATCTCGCGCATGAATGCCATGTAACGGTACAAATTATGCACCGTTAGGAGGCGAACCCCTAAAATCTCGCCCACATTCAGCAAATGCCGCACATAGGCCCGACTGAACGTCTGGCATACCCGACACTCACAGCCCACCTCGATCGGACGCTGATCCGTCTTGTACTCGCCAGCTTTGACCGGGTAGCGCCCTACGCGTGTGAAGGCCGTTCCATTGCGTGCATAGCGGGTCGGCATCACGCAGTCGAACATGTCCACACCATCGGCCACGGCATCCAGGATCTGGTCCATACGGCCCACACCCATCAGGTAACGAGGTCGATCGAGCGGCAGGAACCCAATCGAATCCTCGACGCCCTGGCGCAACACGACATCAGGCTCACCGACACTCACGCCACCAATGGCATAGCCGTCAAAGCCAATATCCACCAACGCGCGGGCGCATTGCTCCCTCAGATCGGTGTAGACACCGCCCTGCACAATACCGAATACCAGTTGCCCCGGAGCACGCTCCTGCCGGGAACAACAAGCCGCCCATGCTATGGACTTTGATACCGATTTACAAGCGTAATCACGGTCACAGGGATAGGGCGGGCATTCGTCCAGGACCATGGCAATGTCCGATCCCAATACCTTCTGAATCTGCATCGCCTCGGCAGGTCCGAGGAAGATGCGGCTGCCGTCGACGTGTGAGCTGAATTCTACCCCATCATCGCGGATTTTGCGTAGCTTGGCCAAGCTGAAGACCTGGTAGCCGCCGCTGTCGGTCAAAATAGGCCCCTCCCACCCCATGAAACGGTGCAACCCACCGCAGGCGGCCATGATATCCATGCCGGGACGGATGTTGAGGTGATAGGTGTTGCCCAGGATGATCTGGACCTTAAGCTCCGTCAGCTCCCAAGGTGCCATGGTCTTGACGGTCGCCTGGGTGCCCACCGGCATAAACGTGGGGGTCTCGATCGCGCCATGGGCCGTCCACAGCCGCGCACAACGCGCCTGCGTGCCGCTGTCCGTCTCCTCAATTTCAAATGCACCTGGCGTACTCATTCAGAAACACCCTCGAAAAGAGAAACGGAACCACGGATAAACACAGATACACACGGCTGAAAAACAGGGAACCTCATGGCGACACGCTCCCCATCCGTGTTCCTCTGTATTTACCCGTGGTTCCGTCCCTCTCCCGTTCACATCCATAGGCACCCATCCGTGGTTCTCGACCAGCATGGGCCTCATGCCTGGCGCGCTAGATCAGCCAGGACGAGAGCGGCCATGGCCTCCACGATGGGTACCGCACGCGGCACCACACAGGGGTCGTGCCGACCCTCGCTCAC
Organism: Lentisphaerota bacterium; assembly: GCA_013203785.1. Classification (GTDB taxonomy): domain Bacteria; phylum Verrucomicrobiota; class Kiritimatiellia; order UBA8416; family JABMPJ01; genus JABMPJ01. The sequence continues at coordinate 11,249 of JABMPJ010000125.1, forward strand.
CTGCAGCGTCACCGGCTGACCCGCATAGTCCACAGTGGGTTGGGCACATTTGATCGTGGCCGGCGGTTTGAACGCCACGCGAAAGACGATCGGCATGCCGTTCGTGATACCGCCCTGCACCCCGCCGCTGTTGTTGGTCGACGTGCCCAGATTGGTTGCTTCGCCGGGCGTAAATGGATCGTTATGTTGTGAGCCGCGCAGACAGCTGCCCGCGAAGCCTGAGCCGATTTCAAAAGCTTTGCAGGCCGGAATTGACAGCATCGCCTGAGCCAGGAGCGCCTCGACCTTGTCGAAGATGGGCTCGCCCCACCCCGCCGGCACATGGCGGCAGACGCAGGTCAGAACCCCGCCAATCGAGTCGCCTTCATCGCGGACCTCGCGGATGCGGGCTTCCATCAGGTCGGCCGCCTTGTGATCCGGGCAGCGCACCGCCCGCGAATCCACTGCGGGGCGCGTGACCGTAGCGGAATCCACTTCCGACTCAATCGCGCCTACGCTGCTGACCCAGGCTACAATCTCCACGCCGCAAAGCTGTTGCAGATACTGCTCGGCCAGCGCACCTGCGGCCACACGGGCGGCGGTCTCGCGCGCACTGGCCCGCCCCCCGCCGCTCTTGGCGCGCACTCCGTACTTCTTGAGATAGGTGTAGTCGGCGTGCGATGGTCGCGGGGCGTCCAGCGTCTGGTCATAATCGCCGGGCCGCTGGTCATAGTTCCGTACCAACAGACCGATCGGCGTACCCAGCGTCTTGCCGTTCTGAATGCCGGAGAGAATCTCGACCGTGTCCGCTTCCTGGCGCTGTGTGGTCAGATCGCTCTGCCCCGGCTTGCGCCGGTCGGCCTGCGCCTGGATCGCCTCCAACGAGATCTCCAGTTGGGCCGGGCAGCCATCCACGACCGCCCCCACCCCGACGCCATGTGACTCCCCGAAGGTCGACACCCGAAAAACCGTCCCAAAAGAACTGCCCATAAGAATCCCCCAAACTCAAACGCGGTCAGTATAGGTAGCCACCCCCATGAACACAACGCGGTTTTTGTGCGTAGCGAGAACCGGACCGACTCAGACCAGGTGCCCGAAATAGGAGGGCAGCGGGGCCTCGAAAGTGAGTTCCGCGTTGGTGTGCGGGTGGCGCAGTGTCAGCGATGCGGCGTGAAGCGCCAGTCGCTGTCGACCGCCTCGTTTGGATCCATACTTCTGATCCCCCACGACGGGGCAACCGCCTTCGGAAAGGTGCACGCGGATCTGGTTCTTGCGACCGGTCAGCAGCTCAATCTCAAGCAGGCTCAATCCGCCCCTCTCCCGCACCACCTTGTAGCGCGTCTTGGCCAGCTTGCCCTGTTTCGGATCGCTGACCGAGTAGACCTTGTGCGCACTATTTTCGGTCAAGAAGGAGGTGATCACGCCCTCCTGCTTAGGCGGCACACCGTGGACCACGGCAATGTATTTCTTCGAGAACGTGGGCCACTCCTCCTGCAGGAACCGCTTGGCCGTCTCGCTCTTGGCGAAGACAAGGACACCTGAGGTGTCGCGATCAAGCCGATGCACGATAAAGACCCGCTTACGCGACTTCTCAATACCCCGGCGAACATAGTCGTTCAGGAGCCAATAGGCCGTGTTCTCCCGGACCGTTTCGCTGCTGATCGTCAACAACCCGCGCGCCTTATCCACGACCAGTATGTCCCGATCCTCATATAGGAAGGTCAAGCCCTTGGGCTGGTACTTCTTGGGCGGTGGTTTAAAGCCATCCTGATGTGGGTTGTTCACGGTGATCGGTATCCTGCCTGTTGAGAAAGTTGCGCCCGACTATAGAAAGGGTCCGCAATGCCGTCAAACTCGACTCGACGCCCGCACAAGAAGATGCCCCTATGCCTGTAGATGAACACGCTACGACACCACAATAGCGTGCTTGCCCAGGCGTACAACCCATGGGGTGGTTGTGCGCTCGGCTGTAATCAGGGGGGCGTCCTGCGTAATGGCAAGTAGGATGAAGGCTGCGTCATAGGCGGTGGCTTCGTATTCAAAGGCGGTGTTGAGAATGTCTTCGGTGATGGTGTCCGTGATTTCCAGCGGCGATTCAAGATGCAGCGCGTAGATATCCAGCGCCAGCGCCTGGTCCAACTCACCTCGTCGCACATACGTGCGCAGCACGTTGGCAAACTCAAGAAAGTGGAGACGGGGAACCAGCAGCGTGTCTTGTCCAGACAACATGCGATCCTGCCAGCGCCGGGCTTCTGTGGAAAACGTCTCGTTCAGATACCAGGCGACGGCAACGCTTGTATCCACTACAACCGTCATTGTGACCGCGCTCGATCACGCCGCACCAGGGATGCCGCCGATTCCTTCGTCCTGGCTGCCCCTACCCGGCGGCGGACGTTCGACAGTCGATCCTTGTAGCTCTCACGCTGTTGCTCGGCGCGTCGTGTCGCCACGTAGCTGGCCAGCGCCTCATGCACCAAAGCCTTCTTGCTTCGCGCCTGAGAGTACCGGGCCGCCTCATCCATCAGGTTGTCATCAAGTATGATGTTTGTCCTCATACACATAACCATACACAATACACATACATACGACAATGAGAATTCGATAGAGCCAACGCCACAGTCCCAACACATGTCACCTTTGGTGTAGCGTTTTCCGTCCTCGGCCAAAGGTTGGCCGGGGACGGCCAACGCTACAGGAGAACATGACGGAATTAGAGCGTACTGGATGAGCGTGGGCACAAAAAGAACCGCCCGAATGCATGCCCCACCGAGGCCGAAGATCAGCTCTCCTCCGACGCCTGTGGTTTCGGCACTGCGGGCCCAAATCGATCCCATATAGTGGCATCGAGAATTCTGAGGCTCTTGCATTCTGGGCAGCGCACAAAAAGGCCGAAGTCCGCCGCTACCCCACGGTAGTGACACTCATCGCAAACATAGAGTTTGTCTGTTCGATTCTTCTCAACCGACATGCGTGGAGCCCTCTCGCTGCCGTCCCGAGCTCCCGTCAGGACAGATTGGTTCAAGATAGAACAACCGCATGTGTCCGACTATAGGCACTTAGACCTACGGGAAATTCCCGAGGACACAGCCATTCATCACTGCCCCGGCTCGCGAGGCTACTGGCCCTCACCCCCAGAAGCGTTCAGCCTAACCCAAGGAGGGCCAGCCTCGGCAGCCGTGGTGGCTGAGATGCGTCCCTATTACGAATGGCTGAAGCTACCCGTGCCTATCGCTCGAATGGATCGAGCGCCACGCTAGTGCCGCAGTAGAGACATACGGGATGCTTGCCCATGAGGGTGCGGTCACACTCCGGGCAGGACGGGTTCGGCTGCTTCGCAACCTTGCCGTCCAGCTTTCCGTCACGAAGGTCAATATCCTGGATCATCCGCCCTAGGTCTTCATCCGCATAACCATGCTCCAGCTTAAGGAGACTCCACAACGCCTCGGTGATCATGAAAAGCTTCTCAACGTCACACTGAAGGGCCTCGTTCTTGGAACGGACTTCCGCCGCCGTACGTGAGGCCCGCTCCCCTGCTGACTGAGCGCGGTTGCTCCGGGCCATCTGATCCGCGGCTCCTGCGATGAACAATCCTGACATCATCATCCCATCCCTTTCATCTGATGCGCAGGACCTGTATCAAGGTTTACGGCCGGCCTTGCGGATGACTTTCATCGCTTCGCGTTCGCCTATGGGGTCAACGCCGTTGACGGAGAGCGTGGTGGAGACGGCGCAGCCGTGGATGTACTCTGTGGTGCGGACCATAATCGAGTCAGGATCATCCGCTTCGGCGAGGCGATAGCGCCAACGGGCACCAATCAGGGCGCGATCGGGAAGCGCCTCGAAGGCGGCTTCGGTGTACTCCGTATCCAGATGCGGGCAGTTGAGGACCGCAGAGAGATGTCCTGAGAGTTGCTCGGCTATGGCGTGTTTGTCGAAGACAAAAGTCGAATCGTCACGGTAGCGGCCATGCTCCATCCAGGGCACCCCCGACTCCCAGGGCATCTTACTCAATCGACAGCCCCATGGGTTGATGGGGCCCTCAGGACTACCAAAGCAGTAGGATTCGGGATGCTCACTTTCAGAACGACACTTCATACAGGCTTGGACGGCCGCCGGCAACCCATCGGTGTCTTGGCCGGGCACCTCACTATCGGTCACCGGCTCCGGCTCTGGCGCAACGACCGCTTCCTCAGGCGGCTCCGCCTCAGGCGTGACAGGCGGATCCTTGTCTATCTCGGCCATCGCTTCCTCAACCGGGGGGGGCGAGAGAGGAATGGGCAACGGCAGCGGAGCAACTCTCGTCCGCGTGATTTCCCTCGGACGATCGGGTGGTTGAACGGGAACGGGTGGTGGCTCACTCTCTGTTGAGATCGAGACGGGATGCTTCCCTATCCGTCGCAAGGCGGACTTGGCCCGCTGTACAACCATATCCATGTCGGCTTGCCCGTAGCCCATCACCTTGGCCATTTTCTCAATCGGAGCGGCCTCCTCCGGTGAGAGGTGCCCGTCCGCGAAGGCCACCATGATCATGTCTTGGAGGTTGTCTCGACGTTCCTCAAACGACTCCGGCACCCGCAAGCGGTAGTCGCCGTCTCCGAGCATGACCCCTGCGGCGACCAGATCGTCCTGGGTACCCCCAATGTTGTGGATAATGGATCGCAGCACGAGCGATTCAGGCGCGGCCACCTCTCCACCACTCTTGGCAATGCTCAAGACGTTGGCGAGGTAGGCCGACCGATTCGTTTTGGCTACGATTTTGCTCATCCTCTATCGGTTCCTAGGCCGCAGGAGCTTCGTCCGCTGGCTTCGTCATGCCACCGGCTTTGCCGAGGTAGTCGGGAAGATCCAAACCAATCTGTTTGGCCAGCTCGTGCATCGGAGGGAGCGCGCCCATCATGCGCTGTCCCAGTCCGGACATGCCCTGGCCCTCTCCACCGGTATCCCAGACGAAGATCTTGTCGATCGGCAGATCCTGAATCGCCTGTGCCTGGATCCGTGCAATCTCTTGCAGCTTCTCGATGAGGAGCAGCGACGCCGCCTGTTCCGCGGAGGAACACGCCTCGACCAGTCGCTGATACCCTGCGGCTTTGCCGTCCAAAATGGCCTGCACACCCTTGCCTTCAGCCGTCATGCGAGCCAGTGTGGCTTGTGCCTCACCTTCGGCGATGCGTACGGACTTCTGTTTCTGCGCATCCGCAGCAATGACGACCTTTTCGCGGTCGGCGTTAGCCGGCACCACGATCTCGGCCTGGAGGCGAGCCTGCTCGCGCGCGGCGCGGGCCTCTTCGGCCAGCTTCTCTGCCACCTCCTGAGCGACGCGAATGGCACCATCCGCTCCGCGGGCAGCGGATTCAGAACGATTGCGGGCCTCTTCTTCCGCCACACGCTGATTGGCACGGAATGCGGCTTTATCGGCGTCGGCTTCTGTTTCGCCGGAGACCGCTTGGGCGTCCAGGGCGGCCGATTTGGTGCGGCGCTCTTTGTCCGCCGTCGCTTCACCAATCTCGGCATCGGCATTGGCGGCGGCGACCGCCACACGCTGGTCGCGGTTACGCTCAGCCACGCCGGTTTTACCTGTCTTCTCCTGCTCGGCCACATCGACATTGGCCTGATTGATCGCCTCAGCCGCAGCGCGACGCCCCAGGGCCACGATGTAGCCGGACTCATCTTCGATGTCGCGAATGTTGACGTTGATCAGCAAGAGACCAATCTTCTCCAGCTCGCCGCTGACAGCATCGTTGACTTTAGCCAGGAATGCCTGGCGGTCGGCGTTGATCTCTTCGATTTTCATGGTCGCGATGACCGCACGCATCTGCCCCAGAATGATATCCTGCGCCTGGTCTTGGATCTCTTTGGAACTCAGCCCGAGCAGACGAATCGCGGCATTCTGCATGACGCCTGCCTCCGTCGATACGGCCGCTGTCACGGAGGTGGGTACCGTCACGCGGATGTTCTCGAACGAGAGCGCGTTCTTCAGATCAATCGGCACCACGAAAGGCTCGAGGTCCAGGTAGTCATAGGCCTGGATCAATGGCCAGACAAAGGCGGCCCCACCGTGAATACAGCGCGCCGCGCCTGCGTTCGTCTTACCATAGATCACCAGGATCCTGTTTGACGGACAGCGCTTGTAGCGCTTGGCAAAGCTGATGAACAGCACGATCACGGCGGCAGCCAGGATCATGGACAAGATGAGCCCCACCGGGGGCCCCCCACGCGATGCACCGGCTTGCGCAATAACGATTGGCATCATGGATTGAATCACTGCTTACCTCCCTCTTCTGTTTTAGGTACGATATCGACCTCTACTGTAGTCTGGTCCAAAATGGCGGTCACCACGACGGGGGTACCCGATTTGATGGCCGTGGCCTTGCGCGAACGCGCCTTCACGTAGGAGACCACATCACTCACTGCCACACGAATCTCTCCCCGGCCTTCCGCCGGGATATCCAGATAGACCATCCCATGTGCGCCAAGCGCAGAAGCGATACGCTTCGTTCCCGTATGCGCCAGCTTAGGTAGGAGCGAAAGCACAAGCGCCACGCTCGCCATACCGGCCAATCCCCAGATGGCGGAAACGCCCATGGCGCGCCCGAGCCCCACACCCCGACTGAGATAGAGCGCGCTGCCCCATGTAAAGAGCGTACAGAATGTGATGAGCGCCCGAATGCTCAGGAGCTTGAAGGCGACCACGGTGGCCGCGGAGTCTGCCTCCGTCCCGGGCTCGAAATGATGCATGTGCGTATCGCCGTCCGTATCCACGTCCGTGTCCACACCGCCTGCATCATGATCGCTGTCGTTATCGAGGCCGGTTAGGGCGGCTACGAGCTGCCACATGAAGAAGACACTAAAGAATGCAGCCGCACTGAAAAACGCCCGGTTGATGGCCGTTAAACTCTCCCACCATGCTGACATGTCGCTCTCCTATCCCTTGAATGCTCACCAGCGCCCCATCGGGTTCAAGATCCGCCGCCACACGGTAAGACTCTCGCCGTATGCCGTTAGGCTTCTTTTCTATACTCGCCACGCTCGCACGCCACAACAAAACTTTCGGCCACCGACTTGAGTTCCTCCCACTCGGTGCGCAGCTGCTCGGCCTCGCCGCGGTCAATCTTGCCGTCATCCCGCATGCCAGTGGTCACGCTGCGCAGCACATCTGAGAACTCCTTGAGCATCTTCTGCGTCGCCTCAAATACCGAGCCAGAGAACCCATCGTCCACTTCCGTGTTCTGAACAAAGAACCCGTCAACCTGGTGGCAGAGCCATTTGATGGGTGCCCGGTCACCGGTCACGTCACACAACTTGGCCACGCGATCGAGAGGATTCTTCGCGCCCGACGCATCCGGGGAGTCGTTCGCTTCGCACCAGCGATACACCATAGCCGACGAGAGGTTCATATCAGAGGCGACGGACTTAACCCCCACCCCGCTGACAGCCTTCTTCAGAACTTCGTAAGATTCCATCCTTGCCTCTCTTGAATCTCGATGCGGCGCCATAGTCGCAGGTAGTCGGAGTCGCGACTATTAGAATCCTGACGTTTGTTTATACCCCCCAGAGGAACGTCTCATCAAGCCCTCAAGACCCGGACACGTGAATGAACAGGGCCCGCCCATCAATCATCAGCCTCGCGCTCGACTATAGGGATGCACCACTGCAGCGTCGAGCAGTTATTGAGTGCGCGAGCGGGAGGGGGTGCGGTTGAGTTTGGTGGGACATAGCAGGCCCTGAATCTGTGGAAAGTTCAAAAAAGCCTCTTTACAGAGAGATCTTCAGTGTGTCATGATCTGTCCTCAGAAGGAGGACAGTCTATGAAAGCATCCATTGATGCC
>JABMPJ010000126.1 GCA_013203785.1 Lentisphaerota bacterium
CGTCGCCAGGCGCTGCAAGCAGGCTGGTATGCATTGGAGATTCCACAACGCCACCAGAATCTGCGCCATACTTGCCGCTCTCAGATCATCCTCTTTCGCGGTCTGATCAGACCCAACACCCACGAAACTCAATCACACCCTCGCTGGGGTTCATCAGCATCTGCCGGTCGACGATACGCGACATAATGTGGTAATGGGCGGGGCCGGCTTCCTTGATCCGGGACACTCTCATAGCGCTGCTCCTCAGATGTTCACAGGCCGCGACAACGCGTCCTACACACTCCTGAAGCAGTGAGCACCCCTCATTTCCGGAAAAAAGTGTAAATAGGTTGTAAAGCTCAGAGTCAGCCATTGATAATCAAAGAGTTGCAAAGACCTCAGCCATCCGCTTTCGGTCTACCAGCACTCGAAAACTGCCGTCGTCCCCCTGGATACGAGCAGAATGGTCAAAGATTATGCGACCCATTCTCATAGCGAGGGATCGGCGAATGCGTGGCCTTCTCAGAAGGCCTGTCCCCACCCGTTCCAAGAAGCTACAGAGACAAGTGCGTATCAGGTTGAGATCGAGGTCAATGCAGCTTCACCGGTTGACAGGGCCGAACCATGACGCAATACTGCTGTGGAGAGTGGATGATGGTGACCATGAGACAGATTCGCAATTACGCTCGGGCTGTCGCCCGAGAGTTTCGACCGGAGGAGATCATTCTGTTCGGGTCCTACGCTTACGGATCACCGACTGTTGACTCAGACGTGGACCTTCTTGTTGTGATGGACGAAACGGACAATAGGGTTCGTCAGTCCGTGAAAATCCGACAGAAATTACACGCCAGCTTCCCCATGGACTTGCTCGTACGATCACCTGCTCGGATCCGCGAACGTTTGCAGATGGGAGACAGCTTCATTCGCGAGATCCTGGAAAAGGGGAAGGTTCTTTATGAAGCCTCTGACGCGTGAATGGATCGCCAAAGCAGATGGCGATTTCCACAGTCTCGGTAGAGAGATGCGGGCGAGGAAGTACCTGAACTATGACGCGGCATGTTTCCATGCTCAGCAGTGCATTGAGAAGTACCTGAAGGCTCGGCTTACGGAATCTGACAATGCATTTCCCAAGACTCACGACCTGTCGTCGCTCCTCGACCTCGTCCTCCCGCAGGAACCACTTTGGCTGGATATGAGGCCTGATCTTGAGATGTTGACCGATTGTGCGGTTGAGTTCAGGTATCCGGGCGAATCTGCATCACGGGAGCAGGCTAGGGACGCGCATAGGGCCTGTGACCGAATAAGGCGCCGTATCCGTGATGATATGCGCATCGCGTAATAGAGGAAGATCCCAATGCTGGCTAAAGTGAATTCTGGCGCGGTGTATGGTGTCGATCCTCCTTCGCTAACCAACGTCGCCAACCAACGTCGCCAACCAACGTCGCCAAGGCTATGTTGGTCAAGAGGCTATGTTGGTCAAGAGGCTATGATGGTCAAGAAGCTACGGAGGACAAGTGCTTACAAGGGAGACTATTCTCAATGTTGGCTAAAGTAAATTCGGGGGCTGTGTATGGGGTTGATGCCTACCCTGTTGAGATCGAGGTGAATGCCGCATCCCGCGGCGATCCGCAGATCGTGATCGTGGGGCTGCCTGATGCGGCGGTCAAGGAGAGCAAGGACCGCGTCTACACCGCTCTGACCAACTCCGGCTACCGGCCCCATATTGGTCGCACGACTGTGAACCTCGCCCCGGCCGACATCAAAAAGGAGGGGCCCAGTTTTGATCTGCCGATCGCGCTGGGATTGCTGGCGGCGATGGAGGATATTGAAACCCAGAAGTTTGCCCACATGGCGATGGTCGGCGAGCTGGCTCTGAGCGGTGAAGTGCGGCGCGTGAAAGGCGTGCTCCCCATTGCGATGCGCGCTCGGGCGGAGGGGCTGCACGGGATCATCGTCCCTTTCGACAATGCCGAGGAAGCGGCCGTGGTCGAAGGTCTCAACGTCTACCCCGTCCGCACGCTGCGTGAAGCGGCCGAGATGCTCGATGGCGGCGGATTGCCCGAGCCCTGTCGGGTGGGGTTGGATCTACTGGCGCACAAATTGGATGCCTACGCCGACGATTACGCGGATGTGAAGGGGCAGGAGCAGGCCAAGCGGGCTTTGGAGGTGGCGGTTGCGGGCGGGCACAATGTCTTAATGATTGGGCCGCCAGGGACAGGAAAGACGATGCTGGCCAAGCGGCTTCCATCGATTCTGCCTCCGCTGCATCTGGAGGAGGCGCTGGAGACGACCAAGATTCACAGCATTGCGGGGACGCTGCCAGCGCATGAGGCGCTGATCACGACGCGGCCGTTTCGCTCGCCTCATCACACGATTTCAGATGCAGGGTTGCTGGGTGGCGGCGCGCATCCGGTGCCGGGCGAGGTGAGTCTGTCGCACCGTGGGGTTCTCTTCCTGGATGAGCTTCCTGAATTTCATCGCAATGTGCTGGAGGTGTTGCGCCAGCCTCTCGAAGATGGTGTGGTCACGATTTCACGCGCGGCGGCGAGTGTGACTTTTCCCTGTGAGTTCATGCTGGTGGCGGCGATGAACCCCTGTCCATGCGGCTATTTCGCGGATACGAAACGGGAGTGTCGCTGCAATGACCGGCAGATTCAGAGCTATCGTAACAAGATCTCGGGGCCTCTATTGGACCGCATCGATATTCATATTGAGGTGCCGACCATCGCGTACAGCCAGTTGACGGCTTTGGGATCGGGTGAGCCTTCGGTACATATTCGTGAGCGCGTGACGCAGGCGCGACGGGTACAGCAGACGCGCTTCCGTAACACGGAGGGGCTGCACTGCAATGCGGGCATGGGGGCGAAGCATCTCCAGACTTATTGTCGTCTGGTCCCGGAAGCTCAGGAGATGTTGCGCACCGCGATCTCCGAGCTCAACTTCAGCGCGCGAGCGTATGACCGCATCCTCAAGGTTTCCCGAACGATCGCCGATCTGGCGGGCAGCGACAGTATTCAGTCTGAGCACATCTTCGAGGCGATCCAATATCGAACTCTCGACCGGCAGTTGTGGATATGATGCTATCGTCGCCATATTCAAGCCATATATGGCGATGATGGTATAAAATATAGCTTGTTTCCGATCGCTCCCCATGGGTAGTCTAGCCAGATGCAGACGAAGCGGCGATATATCCGACCGGCAGAGGGGAGCTTCTTTCTTCTCGGTCCCCGCGGAACGGGGAAGTCGACCTGGCTGGCAAACGAAGCCGGTAAGACCATCACACTGGACCTCCTGAATCCTGAGCTTCATCGTCGCTTTCTGGCGAGGCCGGAGCTTTTGACGGATTGGCTTGCGGCCAATTGGGATGGCCAAACCGTGGTGATCGATGAAGTCCAGCGGGTCCCCGAACTGCTTTCGGTGGTGCACCACAGTATAGAGAATGCGAACATACGCTTCATTCTCACCGGATCGAGCGCACGGAAGCTCAAGCGTACGGGCATCGACCTGCTGGCTGGCCGCGCGGGAATTTCGATGGTCCACCCCTTTATGGCTTCGGAACTCGGGGCAGACTTCGCTCTTGCAAGGGCGTTGAAGTGGGGCTTGGTCCCGCTGGTATATGCATCGGCTGAGCCGGACATAACCCTGGCCGGCTACATCTCCCTCTACTTGCGGGAAGAGATCATGGCCGAAGGTTTGGTTCGCAATATCGGCAGTTTCAGCCGATTCCTGGAAGTTATCAGTTTCTCACACGGCTCAATTTTGAATATCTCGGAAGTATCGCGTGAATGCGAGGTTAGTCGCAAGACGGTCGAGGGTTATGTCGCTGTCATGGAGGACATGATGCTCGCGGAGCGTATTCCCGTATTCTCAAAGCGAGCCAAGCGTGCCCTGGTAAAGCAGTCGAAGTTCTACTGCTTCGATGCCGGGGTTTTCAGGTCACTGCGCCCTAAGGGTCCGCTGGACAGACCCGAAGAGATCGATGGCTTAGCCCTTGAAGGTCTTGTGTATCAACACCTGCGAGCCTGGTGCAATTACACGCCTTCCAATCAGTTGTTCTTCTGGCGAACGCCAGCCGGAACCGAAGTCGATTTTGTCGTGTATGGGCAATCCGCATTCTGTGCTTTCGAGGTGAAGAATGGCCGCACTGTGTCTCGTAAGGATGTGCGAGGTCTCAAGGCATTCTATTCAGACTACCCTGAAAGCACGCCGACGCTCCTCTTTCGTGGAGCCGAACGAACGGTGATCGACGGCATCCTCTGTCTCCCTTGCGAGCAGTTCTTGTCCCACGTCATCCCTGGTAGCCTTGCGCCGCACGACAGATGAGAGGGTAGACGTCTTCTCCACTGCGGGCCATGGCGATCTCGAGACTGTTCTTGAATCGAGGGACGCGCTGACCCAGAGTGGCGCGCATATGAACCATTGCGAAATCATATTGGCATCCGCATCTGCGCGACGACATCGGCTCCTGGCTGAGATGGGGGTGCCGTTCACTGTGGACGTGCCGGATGTCGAGGAGGTTCATTATCTGGACGACCTGCATCGCAGTGTCTCTGAGAATGCGGCGCTGAAGTGTGCGTGGTGTCGGGCGCGCCATCCGGGGGCGGTGATCCTGGCGGCGGATACGGGGATCGAGTTTGAGGGGCGCACGATTATGAAGCCGCGTTCGCGCGAGGAAGCCGCCGCGTTTCTGCGCATGTTCTCCGCTCACACGCACACGGTCATGACGGGTGTGGCGATGGGGGTGCCGGGCGGGGAGGTGCGGCTGCACGTGGAGTCCTCGCAAGTGCGCTTTTGGGATCTGACTGACGAGACGATTGAGACCTACATCGCACAGGTCAACCCTCTCGACCGGGCGGGGGCCTACGATATCAATGAGTGCGGGGAGATGATCGTGGCGGGGTACGAGGGGTCGTATACGAATATTGTGGGGTTGCCGATGGAGGTGGTTGGGGCATGGCTGGTGGGAAGAGGGGAGGGAGACTCACCACGGAGGCACGAAGGCACGGAGAAGAGGAGCGCGGGAGAGCGGAAGAGGTCGCGAGAATCCGCCGGCGATGGAATACCCTCCTTTGCTAAAGCTGCGGAGGGCAAGCCATCGCCATATGATTCTCACGATGTTGTCCTCTAAAAGAGGGGTGCCATTGGTGGTAGATGACATTCTAGATATTCTGAGCGGGAAGGTCGCCCGGGCACGGATTGGGTTGGCACCGATGGCGGGCTTTACGGATCGGGCCATGCGGGTGTTGTCGCTTGGGCAGGGCGCCGGGTTGGCGATGACGGAGGTGGTCAATGCGGCGGGGCTGACGCATGATTCGAAGCGGACCTATCATCTGCTGGAGACGGCGGAGGAGGAGCATCCGGTCGCGGCGCACATGTATGGGGTGGAGCCGACGGTGATGGCGGAGGCGGCGCGCCGGGCTGAGGCGCTGGGTCGCTTCGACTTCATCGACGTGAATGCGGGCTGTCCGGTCCGTAAGATCGTGGCCAAGGGGGCGGGTGCGGCGCTGATGGGGGATGTGGGGCGACTTGCGGCGATTGTGCGGGCGATCCGCGAGGCGGTCGCGTTGCCGGTGACGGTCAAGACGCGCATCGGTCTCACGCCGGACCGTTGCAACATCCATGAGCTGTCGGCCGCGGTCGAGGATGCGGGTGCGGCAGCGCTGTTCCTGCATGGCCGATTTGCCTCCAGCAAGCACAGCGGTCCGGCCGACTGGGATCTTATTGCGGAGGTGAAGCAGCGACGCAGCATGCCTATCTGGGGCAATGGGAGCGCCAAAACAGGGGCCGAGGCGGTGCGCCTCCTCTCAGCCTATGGGGTCAATGGGGTGTTGATCGGGCGGGGCGCGATCGGAAATCCTTGGATCTTCCGCGAAGCACTCGCCGCGATGGAGGGCTGCGAGCCGCCGCCGAGGACACTCGAAGAATTGCGAACGACGGTTGCTGCGCATCTGGCCGACTTGGTGCAACTGAAGAGCTTGGAGCGCAAATACCGCAACGCAGAGGCGCTGGCGGCAGAGACTGCGGCGGTAATGGTGCTGCGCCCGCACCTGCTCAAGTATGTCTCAAGCCTCCCCGGTTGGCGCACACTGCGCGGCCGCCTCAACGACATGCGCACCATTGCCGAGGTGATGGATGCGTTCGATGCTGCGGCGGCTTAGAGGTCGGACAAGATTCGGCTTCCTTCGTCGAGGAAGATGCCTTTGAGGTTCATCTTGAGCGATTCGGGGTTGCCTGCGAATCGCATGCCCTGCTCTTCGGTGATGGTGCCGGTACGAATCATCTCATAGATGGATCGGTTAAAGGTCTGCATGCCGTCTTTCTCCCCGGTTTCAATGGCGGCTTCGAGCACATCGAGGCGGTCGGTCTCGATCAACTTACGGACTGTCGGGGTGTTGACCAGGATCTCGACCGACGGGATAAAATTCTGGTTTACGTCGCGCAGCATGCGCTGGCAGATGATGGCCTGTTGGGTCTGGGCGATGGCCTGTCGAATCTGACTGCGCTCGCTGGAGGGAAACATATCCAGGATACGGGGGATGGCCTGGCTCGATGTGCTGGCATGCAGCGAGGAGAGAACGAGGTGACCGGTCTGGGCCGCCAGCAGGGCGGTCCGGATGCTGGATTGATCGCGCATTTCCCCGATCAGGACGACATCGGGATCCTGTCGCATCAGGTGTACCAGGGCCTCCTGATAGCTCATGGTATCGATGCCAACCTCGCGCTGAGTGATGACCGACTCGCGATCGACAAAGACGTATTCGATGGGATCCTCGATGGTGATGATGCGTCGGCGCTGGGTGAGGTTGATCTCGTTGATCAAAGCGGCCAGTGTTGTTGATTTTCCGCTGCCGGTTGTCCCGCAAACCAGGATGATGCCGCGTCGGGTGGCGGCCAGCGCCTTGAGAGACTGGGGAAGGCGGAGGGTTTCGAAGTCGGGCACATCCGTCTTGACGTGGCGCAATACGATGCAGGGCTTGTTCTGGGCTAGAAAGAGGTTCACGCGGAAACGGCCGGCATCTGGCTCGTGGTGCGAGAAGTCGCACTCGTGGTTGATTTCGAAGGCCGGGGCCGCGTGCGCCGGCAGGATTTCATCTGCCATGGCCTGCATCTGCTCGTCGCTCAAGGGGGCGGCATCCGTGTTCGTCAAGTTGCCGTGGATGCGGTAAATGGGTACCTGCCCAGGCTTTAGATGGATATCGGAGGCTCCGGCCTCGACGGCGGCGCGTAGTATTTGTTGCAGTAGGGTCATGGTCTCTCTCCTGACTTATTTCATGAGCATAAGGATTCGCAGCCCGGCGGCAAGGAAAACAATGTTGGAGAGCCATGCCCCCAGCCAGGGTGCCATCAGCTCGCGCTTGGCGGCAAAGGCCCCCAACTGGGTTAGAGAATAGAACACGAAGAAGAAGAGCAGGGCGCTCAGCACCCCGTTAATCATGCTCTGGCGGGCCGTACGGGCGCCGGCCGGAATGCCGAAGAGAATGACGATAAAGCAGGCCCAGGGCATGGCGATGCGTAGGTGGAAGTCCACCCGCGCCTGAGCCATTGCTCGCTGGGAGATACCGGGGTGTTCGCGCTGATAACGATAGATCTCGCGTGCGGTCATGAACTGGCTGGGTTTGACTTCGTTCTCGAAATCGCTCGGCATCTCATTCCACGCGTTCATCTCGATGCCGTGCTCGGAGCCGGGCAGGGGACGCAACGACCCGACCGGGTTGCCGTCTTCATTATAGTCCTGTACCTTGACATCAAAGAACCACCACTGTTGATCGAGCCATTCCCCCCGCCCGACATGCCAGTCGCGGATGAGCGTGCGGTCCGGGCGTTCTTCACTGATACGGGTGCGGAGCAGGATGTTGGGTTGCTTGAAGTCGGTTTCGCCGATCATCCACATCCGCTTGTTCAGAGCATTGTAGTAAGTCAGGTTTTGAAAGGGACGCGCATCCGGTTCCTTAAAGTGGTTCTCCTTAAAGGCCATAGCCCAGTAGGCACTGGAGGGGGCAATGGTTTCCTGAAGCAGGGCGGTGGCAGCGCTGAAGGCGATGCCGACCAGCAGAAAGGGGAGCATGAGGCGGTAGAGGCTGATGCCGCTGGCTCGCATCGCGGTGAGTTCGCCCTGTCGCGAGAGCTGCCAGAGGGTGTAGAGCGTCGCCAGCAACAGGGCTGCGGGGATCATGAACTGGAGATTGGGGGCCATGGACCCGAAGTAGTAGCGCACAGCCAGCGGGAGGGTGATGCGGGCTTTCATGAACTTCGAGAAGTTATAGAAGAGGTCGTAAACAACCTGGACCATAGTCAGGGCGGTCACACAGTAGAAGGTCGTGACCAGGTATTCGCGCAACAGGTAGCGGTCCAACAGTTTCATATGGCGTGGCATGATAGGGGGAAGCGGTGCCGGCTGTCGATAGTCTTTAGCCCATTTAGCCCTTGCGGGGGGCGTGCCGACTGTTGTATCTTCCACGGTTTGAAATGGTTGCAGTCTCCTTGCCTCGGGGTAGGGATGTAGGCGGCAGCGTGTGTGTGTAACCAGGTAAACCAACAGCGTAATCAAATAACATGGAAACAGCGGAACAGACTCAGACCAAAGAACATGTGGACTTCGACGTGGCCGACTTCGGCGGCGGAGATCACGAGACCATGGCTCAACTCTATGAGCAGACCCTCAAGGACTTCAAAGAGGGCTCCATTGTTACGGGCAAAGTGCTCGAAATTCGGAACAACGAGGTCCTGATCGACATCGGCTATAAGTCGGAAGGTGTGGTTTCGGCCCACGAATTCAGGAACATGGAAGACGTCGCGGTAGGCGACGAGCTCAACGTGTTGCTGGCCCAGATTGAAGACGACAACGGCATGGTTGTCCTCAGCAAGCAGCAGGCTGATGAGAAGCTACAGTGGGAACGCGTGCTCTCCTCGTTTGGCGAGGGCAGTGTCATTGAAGGTGTGGTCAAGACTCGTGTACGCGGTGGATTGATCGTGGATGTCGATGGGATCGAGGCGTTTCTGCCGGGTTCGCAGATTGATGTCGTTCCGGTACACAATACCGATGCACTCCTCAATCAGCGTTTTGAATTTCGTATCCTTAAGATCAGTGAAGAGCGTCGCAACATTATCCTGTCGCGCCGCGAGCTGATCGAAGAACGCCTGCGTTCCAAGCGCAAGGAGTTGATGCAATCGCTTGAGGTCGGCCAGCGCGTGGTTGGTAAGGCCAAGAACATTACTGATTTTGGTGTCTTTGTAGACCTGACCGGCATGGACGGCCTGCTGCATATCACCGATATGAGCTGGGGCCGGATCCGTCATCCCTCCGAGATGGTCAACGTGGGCGACGAGATTGAGGTGGTGATCCTCGACATTGATCGCGACCGCGAGCGCGTCTCGCTGGGGCTCAAGCAGTCGCAGCCGAATCCGTGGGAGGATATCGGTGCGCGCTACCCGGTCGGCAGCCGTTTGCGCGGCAGCGTGGTCAACCTGGTGCCCTACGGTGCTTTCGTGGAGATCGAGAAGGGCGTCGAAGGCCTGGTACACGTCTCAGAGATGTCCTGGACCAAGCGCATTGCCCGTGCCTCCGACCTTATTCAGGTGGGCGACGAGGTGGATGTTGTGGTGCTGAGTGTAAACAAGGAGGAGCAGAAGATCGCCTTGGGCATGCGTCAGACCGAGGACAACCCGTGGGATACCGTTCAGGCTCGCTACCCTGTTGGTTCACGCGTTCACGGCAAGATCCGCAACTTTACATCATACGGCGCCTTCGTGGAGCTCGAGGATGGCATCGACGGCATGATTCATGTCTCCGATATGTCCTGGACCCGTAAGGTCAACCATCCCTCCGAAGTGCTGGCCAAGGATGAAGAGGTCGACGCCTTGGTCCTGGAAGTGGATCCGTCCAACAACCGGATCAGCCTGGGTCTCAAGCAGGCCGCCGAGGATCCCTGGAGTTCCGTGGTCGGCAAGTACAGCGTGGGCGACCGGGTCTCGGGCAAGGTCACCAAGGTGGCTTCATTTGGTGCCTTCGTCGATATTGGCGAAGGGGTCGATGGCCTGGTGCATATCTCGCAGCTGAGCGAGAGCCATGTTGAGCGCGTCAAGGACGTGCTGGATGTAGGTGACCATGTTGAGGCGCGTATTGTACGGATTGACCGTGCCGAGCGGCGTGTGGGTCTGAGCATCAAAGCCGGTGAGCTGCCTGATGAAGAGTTCGCTCTTCAGAAGGACGAGATCCTCGAAGGACTGCGTCCGGGTGAGGACATGGTGGCTCTGTCGGGTGCCTTTGACGAGGCCTTTGGGTTGGCCGCCAGCGAAGAGTGGACGCCGGGTGGTGCGGAGAAGAGCGCCGAGGTGGCGGATGAGGCCCCCAAAGCTGAGGCTGAGGCGACCACAGAGGCTGAGGCTCCTGCGGTGACTGAAGAGGCCGCGGCGGATGAGACCCCCGTTGAGGCGGAGGAGGCTGAAGCCGAGGTGGCGGGTGAGGTGAGCGCTGAGGCGCCATCTGACGCCGAGGCAGAGGCCGAAACGCCTAAGGAATAGACTATTGCCCATTCGGCGGGCGCCCCGGACGTCCGGGGCGCCCGTTTGTTGTCTGGGTATCTGGCGGAGAAGACTCTGATCATGGAAAACGTGCTTGAGATTCTGCGTGCACGTGGGCTGTTTGAAGACTGCACAAGTCCAGATCTGGAGAAAGTGCTGCAACAGCCGGGCGTGGTGTATGCCGGCTTTGATCCCAGCTCGGATAGTCTACAAGCGGGCAACTTCGTCACGATTATGACGCTGGCCCATTTCCAGCGCTGCGGACACCGGGTGATCGCGCTGGCTGGTGGTGCCACCGGCATGATTGGCGACCCATCCGGCAAGAGCAGCGAACGCTCGCTCCTGACGCGTGAGCAGGTTGAGCACAATACGGAGGGCATACGGGAAAATCTCTCCCGTTTTCTCGATTTCGATCATCCGACCGCCCCGGCTGTGATTGTGAACAACAGCGACTGGCTGGGAGAGTTTTCGTTCCTCGATTTCCTTCGCGACGTGGGCAAGCACTTTCGTATGGGTGCCATGCTGGGACGTGACAGCGTGCGGACGCGTCTGGCCAGTGAGTCGGGCATGAGCTTTACGGAGTTTAGCTATGCCCTCCTGCAGGCTTACGACTTCCTGCACCTGCATGATGCCGAGGGTTGCTTGCTTCAGGTGGGCGGATCCGATCAGTGGGGCAACATCACGGCGGGCACTGACTTGGTGCGCAAGCTGCGCGGCCAGGAGGTCTACGGGGTTACCACGCCGTTGGTATGCGATAGCGCGGGCCAGAAATTTGGCAAGAGCGAGGGCAACGCGGTCTATCTGGATGCGCGCAAAACGTCGCCCTACAGCTTCTACCAGTTTTTCTACCGCACGACGGATGCGGATGTGATCCGGTTTCTCAAGATTTTCACGTTCCTGTCGCTCGAGACGATTGTCGAGCTGGGTACCGCGCTGCAGGAAGCACCCGAGCGGCGCGAGGCGCAACAACGTTTGGCCGACGAGGTCACACGGGCCGTGCATGGTGACGCGGGTCTTCACATTGCGCAGCAGGCCAGTCAGGTGCTCTTTGGTGGTTCGATCGAGGGCCTGAGCGCCGCCGAGTTGGTCGGGATTTTCGCGGAGGTCCCCTCGTCCGAGTTACCCCGTTCCGCCGTGACGGGCGCGGCCGTATTGGATGTGGCGGCAGCGGCCGGCCTGTGTGCCAGCAAGGGTGCGGCAAGGCGTTTGATTGAAAGCGGCGGTCTCTACCTCAACAACAACCGTGTGACCGGTATTGAGAGCGTGGTGCAGGCCGACGATCTTGTTGAGGGTCAGGTGGCGGTACTGCGATCGGGCAAGAAAAATTTCTACCTGGTGCGGGTTGTCGACTGATTGGGCCCCGTCCGGTTACCGACTGAGGACTCGGGCATGAAGCATGGCGTCATACTGATATCGGGCGCGAAGGAGCACAACCTCAAGGATGTGACCGTCAGTATTCCGCGCGATGCGCTGACGGTCATTACCGGTTTGAGCGGCTCGGGGAAATCCTCACTGGCCTTTGATACACTCTATGCCGAAGGGCAGCGCCGCTACGTCGAGAGCCTCTCTGCCTACGCGCGGCAATTCCTCAAGCAGATGCAGAAGCCCAATGTCGACTCGATCGAGGGGTTGTCGCCTGCGATATCGATTGAGCAGCGCACCGCAGGCTCAAATCCTCGTTCGATTGTGGCCACCACGACTGAGATTCATGACTATCTGCGCCTACTCTATGCGGGCATCGGGGTGGCGCACTGTCCTTCCTGTGGCAAACGGGTTGAACGCCAGAGCGCGGAGCAAATCGTGGATGCACTGCTGCGGCTGCCCGACCGTACGCGACTTTCGCTTCTGGCACCGCTGGTGCGCGGGCGCAAGGGCCGCCACGAAGGCGTCTTTGAGGTGGTGGCCAAGCAGGGCTTTGTGCGCGTGCGGGTGGATGGAGCGATCTACGAGCTGGACGAGGTGCCACGCCTGGCGGCCAGGAGTAAGCACGACATCGACGTCGTGATCGACCGACTGATTGTCACCAACCGAATCCGTTCACGCCTGACCGATTCGGTTGAGACCGCCCTCAAAAACGGTCTGGGTATCATTAAGGTGCTGCATAGCCCCGATGGCGAGACGTGGCAGGAGACGCTCTACTCCGAGAAGCATGCCTGTGCCGACTGCGGGGTCAGTTTTGACGAACTCACGGCGCGCAGCTTCTCGTTCAATAGCCCCTATGGGGCCTGCGCGACCTGTTCCGGGCTCGGTACGCAGCAGATCTTGGATGAGGACCTGGTCGTGGCCGACAAGAGCCTGTCGATAGAGGGGGGCGCGATCAAGGGCTGGCGGCGGGGAGGTCGACGCCTGATTCTGCACTACAAGCGTCTCCTGCGCGGGGTGGCCAAGCACTATGCGATCGATCTGGACACCCCTTATGAGAAACTGACGCCCGCGCAGCGTAAAGTGCTGATGTATGGTTCGGGCGACGAAGAGATTGAGCTGGGCTACTGGCGCGGCGGGGCGTATCGCAAACATCAGAAGGTGTTTGAGGGGGTGATCCCCAACTTGATGCGGCGCTATGAGACCACCGACAGTGAGACGGCCCGTGCGACGCTGCGGCACTACATGACCCGCCAGGAGTGTCCCGCCTGTCTGGGCGCACGCCTGAAGCCGGAAACGCGCGCTTGCACCGTAGCGGAGCACTCGATTGTGGATGTGTGCGCCATGTCGCTCAAAGATGGACTGGCGTTCTTTAGCGGGTTGGTGCTTTCACCGTATGACGAGAAGATCGCGGGCGAGGTGCTCAAGGAGATCCGGGCGCGACTACGTTTCATGGTCGAAGTGGGATTGGACTACCTGACGCTTGACCGGGAGAGCGGTTCGCTGTCGGGCGGAGAGATGCAGCGCATTCGGTTGGCGACGCAGATCGGATCGGGCCTGGTTGGTGTGCTGTACGTGCTGGATGAACCATCGATTGGCCTGCACCAGCGCGACAACGAACGGTTGATACACATGCTGCAATCGCTGCGCGATGCGGGCAATACGGTCGTGGTGGTGGAGCATGACGAGGCCACGATCCGGGCGGCGGATTACGTGATTGATCTCGGACCGGGGGCCGGGCGTCACGGCGGCGAGGTGATCTATGCCGGGACGCCTGACAAGCTTTTGGAGTGTAAGTCCTCCCTGACCGCTCGCTACATGAACGGCAACGCCTCAATCCTTATCCCTAAAAAACGCCATAAGCCGACACGCGAGGTGCTGCGCATCGTGGGCGCGACACAGAACAATCTGAAGAACATTACCGTCCGTATACCGCTGGGGCTCTTCGTCTGCGTCACGGGCGTATCGGGCAGCGGCAAGAGTACGCTGGTGGATGATATCCTGAGGCGTGCCCTGTTTCGTCATTTTCATGGATCTCGTGAGCGGCCGGGGGCCTACCGCAGCATGAGCGGCTTGGACAAGCTGGACAAGGTGATCGTGATTGACCAGTCACCGATTGGCCGCACGCCGCGTAGCAACCCGGCCACCTACACCGGTGCCTTCTCTGTAATCCGGGGGCTTTTCGCGGCCACCTCGACCGCCAAAGTGCGTGGCTATGGGCCGGGCCGGTTCAGTTTCAACGTCAAAGGGGGGCGCTGTGAGACCTGCAAGGGCGATGGGATATTGCGGCTGGAGATGCACTTTCTGCCGGATGTATATGTGACCTGTGAGCAGTGTCGCGGCGAGCGCTACAACACCGAGACGCTCGAGGTACTCTATAAGGATCTCACTATTTCGCAGGTGCTGCAACTCACCGTGGATGATGCCCTGGAGTTTTTCGAAAGCGTACCCGGTATTGCGCGCAAACTACGCACCTTGTCTGAGGTTGGTCTCGGCTATCTGCACGTAGGGCAGGCCGCGACGACGCTTTCGGGTGGAGAGGCGCAGCGCATCAAGCTCGCCTCAGAGCTGAGCAAGCAGGCTACTGGGCGGACTCTCTATCTGCTGGATGAACCAACGACTGGGCTCCACTTCGCCGATACCCACAAGCTCCTCCAGGTATTGCAGCGGTTGCGTGACAGCGGGAATACGGTGGTGGTGATTGAACATAACCTCGACGTGATCAAGACAGCAGACTATATCATAGATCTCGGACCCGAAGGCGGAGATGGCGGCGGCGAGGTCGTCGTGGTCGGCCCGCCCGAAACGGTGGCGGCCTGCTCGGCCTCGTATACGGGTCAATTTCTGAGTCAGATACTGTCATGAAGAGAGCAAAAACAACGTGGCGCCGATGGTGGATCGCCAGCATGCTGATGGGCCTGCTTGCGCTCTCTCCTGCCGACGGTCGACCGACCAGCGAGGAGATGGCCGGCCTGCTGACGGCTGGTCGAGCGGCGCTGGAGGATGGACTCCCTTCCGTGGCTCAGAAGCAGTTACGGCGCTATTTGGAGCTGGCTGAGAAGAACAGAGTTGCACCCGCAGAGAGCGAGACCGCTGTGGTTCTATTGGTGCGCGCGCTGCACGCCGAAGGAAAGCAGGAGGAAATCCTCTCTTTCCTACAGGTCAAGAACGGTTGGATACGGAAGTCTGAGCAGCAAGACGCGGTCCATTTCTGGCGGGCTGTGGCGCTTTATGAGCTGGGCCGTTGCGACGATGCCATGCAGGAGATTGCCGATCTCTCCGAGAGGTTCCCCGGGACGGAGTACGCAGGTCGTGCCCACCGCCTGCGGGCCTGGTGTCTGTTGAAGCAGGGCCAGGCGGACAGGGCCATCGAGGAATTCGCGGCCTTTGATGCCTCGCACCGCGATTCGCCGGAGTACGGCCAAAACCTTCTCGACTGGGGCGAAGCATTGGTGGCGGCGGCCAAATGTGATGAAGCGCGCCTTGTGCTTGAGCGGTTGGAGGGCGGTGATCTGGATGCGGGGCTGGCACGCGCAGGCCGTCTCTGGTTGGGGCGAGCTCTGGATGGGAGCGGTGAGGTGGATCAGGCGATCGAAAGCTTTTGCTCTGTGACGGGCGATGAAGAGGCCCCCGCCGCGCTTCGGGCTGAGGCTTTCTGGGAGGTGGCCGCTCTGGAGGAGCGCCGCATGCGCCTGCCGGACGCCATTGTGGCGTTGCAAACCGGTCTTGAGCTGGCGGCTGGCACGCCTGCGGAAAGGGAGGGCCGCTACAACTTGGGACGTCTCCTGCTTGTGGAGGGCCGTTTTGATGAAGCCGTCCCGCTACTGAAGGCCTACATCGCCGTGAATCCTTCACTCGCGACGGCGCGGCGTGCCCAGCTCACGTTGGCCAACGCACTGCTGAAGGCGGGTCGGAACGCGGAAGCGGTCAACGAATATCAGTATTACTTGGAGTCGTATGCCGAGCCTGCCGGTCAGGCCGAGGCGAGCTATGGCCGAGGGGCGGCTCTGTTGGAGCAGGGCCGACTGGCCGAGGCTGCGGCCTCTTTCGAAAAGGCGTTTGGCCTCTATACCAATTCGGTGCTACGCTCACAGAGCCTGTTTAAGATGGGCGACGCCTATCTTGCCAACGCGCAGTACGGCTTGGCGGCGCAGTCGTATCAGAACGTCTTGGAGCTCTTCCCCGATTCGGATCTGGTGCCTGGTGCCCTATTCCAGCATTCGGAGAGTCTGGCACGCGGTGGAAAGCTAGCGGAGGCTGAGCAGGGGTTCCAAGCGGTGGTGGATCGCTATCCCGATCGTGCATTGGCCGAGGAGGCGCTTTATCGCATGGCGCGGCTGAAGGAAGATGCCGAGCAGTGGGACGCATCCATCCCCATTTATGATCACCTCATGGAGATCTATTCGAACGGGCTATTCTATGCTGAAGCGCTCTACGGGCGCGGAACCTCCCATTTTCGTCGCTTCCAGTTCGATGAGGCGCTGGCCGATTTCGAACGGATCGGGGCGCATTTCGGCGACAGCGCTGTGGCGGAGCGGGCCGAGTTCAAGCGCGCCATGTCGCTCTACTGGATGGGGCGCGACGTGGAGGCCGTGGCGGTCTGTCGCCGGTTCGCGACGGATCGTCCCGATTCCTCCCTGTTGCCCGAGGTGTTCTACTGGCTCGGAAAATCCAATTTTAACCGGGGGGATTTCGTGGCGGCCGAGGCCGATTTCATCTCATTCCAGAGCCGTTTTCCGACCCACCGACTCGCGGATGACAGCTTGCTGTGGGCCGCAGCGGCCGCCGCACACCAGAAGGAGTATGTGCGAGCCACCGAGTTGCTGGCCCAGCTCTTCAAGGCCTATCCAGAGAGCGACAAAATGGCGGAAGGGCGTTTCGCGCAGGCAGATGCTTTCTGTGAATTGGCCAACTACTCGGCTGCGATCCTGATCTACGACGAGATTATCAACAAGTATCCAGACAGTGGTCTATTGGGTGCGGCGTGGGGTCGCAAGGGCGATTGCCAGTTTACGCTCGGAGCGGAAGATTCTCGTCGCTACCAGGAGAGCATCGAATCCTATCGTGTCGTGGCCAACAGTCCCACGGCGGGGGGCGACGAGGTCCTTCAGGCCGCCTACAAGATTGGTCGCTGCCTGGAGAAGATCGAGCGGACGGACGAAGCGCTCGAGCAGTATTACGCCAAGGTTGTGGTGAGCTACTTACGCGAGGGGGAGAAGGGCGTCTGGCATAATGAAACGGCCAAGGTGTGGTTCACGCGCGCCGCGTTCAGCGCGGCTGATATTATGGAGTCGCGCGAAGACTGGCGCGGTGCGGTGCGTATTTTGGAGCGGGTTGTAAAGGCTGAGGTGCCCGCAGCCGATGGAGCCGAGGCACGGATCAAGAAGATCCGGGCTGATCATTGGTGGCTATTTTACTAGGCTGTAGCTGAGGGAGGAAGAGATGTTTGAGAGATTTGTCCAAGGCGGACCGGTGCTGTGGATTCTGTTTGCCTGCGGGATCACGGCCTTCGTCGTGTTTATTGAGCGCTCTTTGCACCTCCATCGCGCACGTATCCGATTTGAGGACTTTCTCAACGGCATTTTCAATATTCTTCGCCGCGGTAACGTGAAGGAGGCGCTGGCAATCTGCGACGAGACGCCCGGCCCGGTGGCCTATATCATCCGGACCGCGATCCTGCATCGCGATGCCGATCGCGACGAGATGCGCACAGCGATCCAGGATGCCGGAACGGCTGAGATCTCACGGCTTGAGCGGCGCCTCGTATTGATCGCGACGGTGGCCCAGATTGCTCCGCTTTTGGGCCTGCTGGGCACCATCATCGGTTTGGTCGACTGTCTGGTCGTGATGCAGATGGAGGCCCCCCTGATTCAGAGCTCTGATATTTTCGGTGGTGTGATGAAGGCTCTCCTGACGACAGGTGCCGGACTGATGGTGGCGATTCCCTGCTACGCGGCGTTTAATCTGCTGGTCTTGAAGATTGACCGGCTGGTGCTCGACATGGAGAAGGCGAGTTCTGAGATTGTGACGTTCTTGATGACCCTTCGCACGAAGGGTGAGGTCGCTTCATGAACGGCGGTCGCGAGAGCAATACGTGGAGCGTGCGCGGCCTGCGTACACGCTATACTCCCAAGAGTCGTTTGGGGCACGGCATGGTGAGCATGGCACCTTGGCTGGATTTTGTCCTGATTCTCTTCATTTTTCTCTTGATGAATCAGCGGTTGGTCCTACAGCCCGGGGTGGTGGTCTCGCTTCCTAAAGCAGAGTTCACGCAGGGCACGCGGGTGGGTCTCGTCGCGGTGGTGCTTTCAATGGCGAATGCGGGAACGGGACAACGAGAGCAGATCGTGTTTTTTGATGACGAGCGTTTCCTTGTAAAGAGTGAGTCGCAAATGCAAGGCCTTGCACTGGCCATGTCCGCCCGGCTGAAGGAGCATCCTGATGCCGCTCTCGTCTTGCAGTCCGATGAGGACGTGCCACAGGGCACCATCGTGGAGTTGGTGAGCATCGCTGGCGGTGTGGGTATTCAGAAGATAAACGTAGCGATTCGCCCTCGGTAGCCGTTGCTCCCTTTACAGAGTGGGTTGAATACAAAGATTCGTGGTCGCATGCCAGAGAAGCAAACGTACCAGTACAGCCGCAGCCCGATCGGGATCCCATCGGTGCTATTGGCCGTGGTGTGGGGGGGCATCTGGTTGCTGTGGCCTCCGCTAAAACCCGCCGCAGATGGTGCACGCCAGGAGCGTCTGCCGGGGGCTGAGGTGTCCTACGGGCCGGTCCAGGAGGTCCTCTACATGAGTCCCGTTCTCTTTGCTCGCTCCACGCGCGTGGGGTTCCGGGCACCGGAGGGCGAGACCGATGAGTTGGCCTTGGACAGTGCCGAGCGCGCTGGCCCACGGACGCGCTTCCTGCACGTACAGCCACCTGAACCTGATTTCGTGGGCATGCGCCTGGAGCATGAGCAAATCGTGCCAGGTACAAAACGGGTGGACGGTTACCGTCCGGTATGGAAGGATGAGGCGGTGTTTACCCCTGCCGCAATGACCAATGCGGTCGTGGTGGAGGTGCGTGGGGCTCTGCGCTCTCGGGAGTTTCATCCCGCTGACATGGCCGCGCCGGGCGAAGGCAAAGGCATTCACAATAGGCAGGTAACGGCCTTTGTGGCGCTGGCGCCGGATGGAACGGTGGGCGATGTGTTTGTAGAAGGCAGCTGTGGAGATCCGGCCGTTGATGCGGCGGTGGTACGCGCTCTGGAGGGTGGTACGGCAGCGCCCGCAGAAGGACCCGCCAGCGGGCGTGTCATAGTGACGATAAGGAGTACACGATGAAGGTCAGGATGGCACTGTGGGCGCGCCATAAGGGGTCCCGTCTGGTGGATCAGTTTCTCCAGCGTCCCGCATTTGATCCGGCGGCCGAGACCGCCGCGCGCGAGGTGTTGCAGGCGATTCGCGCGAAGGGCAATGCCGCTATCGTAAAGTATGCCGCCGAATTTGATGGAGTGGCGTTGACGGCTGGAACGCTACGCGTCAAAAAGGCCGAAATTACCAGCGCGCGCAACAAGGTGGATGGCCACGTGAAGGCGGCCATCCGCGAGTCATACAAACGGATCACGGCTTTCGCTCGCAAAGGGATGAAGGCCGACTGGCAGATGCCCAGTCCGCGTGGTGGGACGCTGGGCGAACAATTTAATCCGCTCGATCGGGTGGGGGTCTATGTGCCTGGGGGGGCGGCCCCGCTGGCCTCGACCGCCCTCATGACCGCGACGCTGGCGCGTGTGGCCGGTGTCCCTGAGATTGTCGGATGCACGCCCTGTGGCGCCAATAAGAAGGTGGACCCGGTGCTGCTCTATGCCATGGAAACGGCCGGGGTCACCGAGATGTACAAGGTGGGTGGCATCCAGGCGATTGGTCTGATGGCCTACGGAACAAGCACGATCAAGAAGGTGCAGAAAATCGTGGGACCGGGCGGCACCTATGTCACGGCGGCCAAGCGGCAGGTCTACGGGGAGGTGGCCCTGGACATGGTGGCCGGACCGAGTGAGATCGCCATTCTGGCGGATGACACGGCCGAACCGCGCTACGTGGCCGCCGATCTACTCTCGCAGGCTGAGCATGGGACGGGGCATGAGAAGGCTCTGTTGGTCACGTCGTCGCAGCGGTTGGCCAATGCGGTACAGGAGGAACTGGAGACGCAGGCCGCCAGTCTCACCCGCCAGGAGTGCGTGCGGGAGGTCATGAAGCGGGGAATGCTGCTTGTGGTGGTTCAGAATCTCGACCAAGGCATGGATCTAATTAACCAATTTGCCCCGGAACACTTGGAGTTGCATGTCCGTGAACCCAAGAGCTGGCTTAAGAAGGTGCGGAGCGCCGGTGCGATCTTTGTGGGGGCCTGGTCGCCGGAAGCGGTCGGTGACTTCGTGGCCGGACCGAGTCACGTGTTGCCGACCGGCGGTACCGCGGCACTCTTCTCCGGTCTGACCGTGGACGATTTTCGTCGCCGCAGCAGCTTCATAGCTTTTACGCGGGCGGATCTGCGCGACGCCGTCCCGATCGTCGAAGCGTTCGGCGAAATCGAAGGTCTCGATGGCCATGCCCGCTCGGCGCGCATTCGGTTTGAGTAGATGGCATCGTCGGGAGTAGAAAGAGACCTTTTGTGTGTTTCAAGCGTTCTGTTTCGGGAAACGGTTGCCTTGCATACAGGTTAGGAGCAGATGAGTCTGATTCGAAGATCAGTAGAGGCGTTGAAGGGATATACGCCCGGGGAGCAGCCGATCGATCCGGCGATCGTGAAGCTGAATACGAACGAGAATCCCTATGCGCCTTCTCCGAAGGTGGCCGAGGCGTTGCGGGGCATCACTCTAAGCGGTCTGTCGCGCTATCCCGACCCTATGTGTGTGGCCTTGCGAAAGCGCCTGGCTGAGCTGCACGGGTGCAGTCTGGAGCAGGTATTCGTCGGTAACGGCTCGGACGAGGTGCTGGCGCTCTGCACGCGCGCCTTTGTGGAGAACGACGGGACGATCGGCTTCTTTAATCCCTCCTATTCGCTCTACAACGTTTTGGCGGAGATACGGGATGTGGGGCAGCATGCGGTGAGCTTGAACGATGATTTCAGCTGGCCGATCGACGCAGCCGTGGTGGAGTTGACCGATGATCCGGGCTGCTCCCTCTTCTTCTTTACCAACCCAAACGCCCCGACCGGTCGGCTCTGTCCACGCGAAGATGTGCGGCGATTCTGCGCTGGCTTTGGCGGGGTGGTGGTGGTCGATGAGGCCTATGTCGATTTTTCCTCGGAGGACTGTGCCTCCCTCGCGCTCGAGTTGGACAATGTTCTGGTGGCCCGGACCTTCTCCAAATCTTATTCATTGGCCGGTCTGCGCCTGGGATATGCTATCGGGGCTCCGGCACTGATTGAGGCCCTCTACAAAATCAAGGATAGCTACAACGTGGATGGAATTGCCCAGGTACTCGGGCTGGCAGCCGTGACGGATCAGGGCTGGATGAAGGATAACGCGGCACGCGTGGTGGCGACACGTGAACGGCTGTGCGCGGCGCTTGAGCACCTTGGCTTCCGGGTCTGTCCGTCGCAGGCCAATTTCCTCTGGGTTGAGCCACCCGCTATGGAGGCCAAGGAAATGTTTGATGCCTTGCGGGCGCACCGTATACTGGTGCGGTATTTTCCTGGTGAGCGCACGGGGCGCTTCCTTCGGATCACAGTGGGAACGGATGATCATATCGATCGCCTGCTGAGCGTGGTGAACACCCTGTGCAGCGGCGTCTAGTGGAGAGTGATGATGAAGAAGCGGACGGCAAAGGTAGATCGTAAGACGAAGGAGACCGATATCTCGGTTGAGCTCTGTCTGGACGGTACGGGCAAAGGCGAGATCGATACCGAGCTTCCCTTCCTTGATCACATGTTGGACGCCATGACGCGCCACGCCCTGTTTGATCTGCGCCTCAAGGCGCGCGGCGATCTTGAGGTGGATCACCACCACACGGTCGAGGATATCGGCCTGGTTGTGGGACAAGCGCTGGATATAGCTCTGGGCGACCGCGTGGGGATTACGCGTTATGGATTTTCGTTGCTGCCGATGGACGACAGTTTGAGCCAGGTGGCCGTGGATCTGGGGGGGCGTCCCTATCTGGTCTACAAGATCGCGAATCGTAAGCGACGCACCGGTCAATTTGACCTGAGCCTGTTGGAGGAGTTTTTCCGTGCCTTCGTGGTGCAGGCGCGTATGAACCTGCATATTGAGCATCGCTACGGTGCCGAGCCACACCACGCCTACGAATCGGTGTTCAAAGGATTTGCGCGCTCACTGCGCATGGCCTGTGCCATCGATCCGCGAGAGACGGGACAGCCCTCCTCCAAGGGGAGTATCTAGCGTGATCATTATTCCCGCGATCGATCTCAAAGGGGGCCGCTGTGTCCGCCTCCAGCAGGGCCGGGCTGACGCCGAGACGGTCTATGCCGAAGATCCGGTGGCGATGGCGCGTCAGTGGGAAGCGGCCGGGGCGACCTATCTTCATCTCGTGGATCTTGACGGCGCTTTCGAAGGGCGGCCGATGCACGCTGATGTCGTGGCGGCGATTGCTCAAGCCCTCGCGATTCCGGTGGAGCTCGGGGGCGGCCTGCGCAGCGACGCCGACGTGCGATGCATGCTCGCCGCCGGGGTTGACCGTGTGATTCTGGGTACGCGTGCCTTGGCCGAACCTGAGGCGCTACAGGCTTTGGTGAATGAGTTTGGCCGCCGCATCGTGGTGGGAATTGATGCGCGCGAAGGGTTTGTGCAGGTCAAGGGTTGGGTCGAGACCAGCAGTGTACGTGCCGCCGAGCTGGCGCAGCGCGTCGACGCTATGGGTGTCGATACAATTATTTATACCGATACGGCCACGGACGGCATGATGGGCGGACACAACGTGGCGGCAACGCGCGCGATGTTGGATGCCGTGACCTGCGACGTGGTCGCATCGGGCGGCATCAGCGCGGTCTCCGATGTCGAGGCACTGCGGGCCCTGAATCACCCACGCTTGAGCGGGGCGATTGTCGGTAAGGCGCTCTATGACGGTGCTGTGACGATGGAGCAGCTCCTCGTGGCCTCAGGTGAGCGAGGCGCAGTGTGAGAGTCCTCCGTCGCCCGCTGGTGGGAATCACGCTCTGCTACATGCTGGGCCTGATCCTGGGGCGCGTGGCACCGGTGGATCGCGGTCTCCTTGTTGCGCTGGGGCTATCGGCTCTCGCTCTCTACCTCGGATTGCACTGGCATTCTTCTTCACCGCGCCAGACGGCCCTGCGGGCGGCCCTGCTGTTGATGGCCGTGATTGCGGTGGGGTGGGCACGTGTGGGTGAGCCGCACCAGCCCTCCCTCGATGTCGTCCTCCCCAGTCGCATCTTGAAGGACTGGACGGTTACCCTGCGCGGGCGTGTGGCGGCCGATCCTGTGCCGGAACGGTCGAATGGGGGCACGGGCTACCGCTTTCCCCTGAGCGTGACGGTGGTCGAGCATGAGGATGGCACTGAGCAGGAGGTTCGGGGGCGGGTGGACGTCCTCTGGTTCGGTAGCCTGACGTATGGGGCCAGCCCGTCCTACGGCGAGTCATGGCGGATGAAGGGAACCTTGCGCGATGCGCCCAGCTGGCGGCGACAGCAGACCCGGCGACTGGTCACGAGCAACCGCGATTCCGCGTTGGTCTACCGTGGGATAGCCGCGCGCATCGTTCATTTCTGTCTCGCCTTTCGTCATCACGCCTCCGATACACTGCGGATTGGTGTGGCTGATCACTCAGAAGCCGTCGGGCTGGTCCAAGCACTGCTACTCGGTTACCGCTCGGAACTGTCGCGCGAGGCGCACCGCCTTTTCGTGCATACCGGTAC
The DNA here is from genome assembly GCA_013203785.1 of Lentisphaerota bacterium. Lineage (GTDB taxonomy): Bacteria > Verrucomicrobiota > Kiritimatiellia > UBA8416 > JABMPJ01 > JABMPJ01. Next base: position 23,734 of record JABMPJ010000126.1, read on the forward strand.
GCTGCACATCTTCGCCATCAGTGGCCTGCATGTCGGGATCGTCGTGGGCCTGATCCTCTTTGCTCTGTCGGCCTGTAGTATCCCTCGTCCGCGCTGGCTCTGGTTCGTGGCACCGCTCTTGATCGCCTATACCCTTATGACGGGCATGAAGCCAAGCGCGGTACGCGCCTGTATTATGGCGATCGTATTCCTGTCGGCGTCGGCTTTGCATCGTCGCGCCGATAGCTATTCGGCGGTTGCCTTTGCGGCTTTGGCGATCCTGGCCTGCTGCCCCGACACCCTGACCGAGGCAAGTTTTACCCTCTCATTCACCGTGGTGACCGGCATCTTGCTGATATTCCCGCATATCGATCGGCGACTCCAATTGCTGTGGGCGCCTGACCCATGGCAACTGGAACGCGAGTCGCTCATGTTGCGCGTTGGGCGTGTGTGTGGACGGCGGTTGACGACCGTCGCCGCCGTCTCACTATCGGCCTGGCTGGTGTCGGCACCGCTGATTGCGCTCTGTTTTGGGAGAATGGCGCCCGTGGCCCTGTTGGCCAACGTGTGGGTCGTGCCCATGGCATTCCTGATTGTTCTGGCCGGGGCCCTCTCGATCGTGACCGGGAGCGTGGCTGCCTTTGGTGCGGATGTTTTCAACCATGCCGCCCTGGCCCTGACACATATCATGTTGGCTGGACTGAAGCTTTTGGTCATGATCCCGGGTGGATTCCTCAAGGTCCCCGATACGTCCCTATGGATCGTGGCGTGCTGGTATGGCGTACTGGGCATGGTGCTGCTCTATCTATACGCACGGCACGAGGCACCGGTGCCGGACTGGCTGGATGAGGAGTAGGATTGCATTGGGGCGGGGCAGGTGCGAGAATTGGAATCTGTTGTAACTCCGTACAAGTGAGCTGTTCATGAAGATAAAGACATCTGTTTTGTGTTGGGTGTGGTTGGCGCTGGCGGTGTGGGTGATCAGCCCTCCTCCCCAGTGCATAGGAGCAGGGGAGACCAATGGTGCCCCTCCGACTGTCGTCGCACCCGCTGCGCCGACCTCGACCAACACGGTGCCCTCTTCCGAAGCGCTGCCTGAGGCTCCGGTCATTGAGGATGCCCCCGCTGATCCGGTGATCCCCGGCACGAATGCGGTCGTTCCTGCGGTGGCCCCGTCGGATGAGGAGGACGCCCCGAAGGATGAAAAGGAGGACGCCTACGACAACATGGAGCTGATGGCCGAAGTCATCATGCATATCCGCAAGAACTACGTGGAGGAGAAGAGCTACCAGGATATTGCCTACGGGGCGCTGCATGGCATGCTTCACTCGATGGACCCACACAGCGGGTTCCTTGAGCCCGAGGCCTATGAGGGATTGCAGGAGGATACACGCGGGTCGTTCAGCGGTATCGGTATCCACATTGGCATTCAGCACGGCATTTTGACCGTAATTGCACCGATCGAGGATACGCCAGCTTTCCGGGCCGGACTCATCTCGGGGGATCGAATTATTGAGATCGAAGGAGAGTCGACCTCGGGTGAAACGCTGCGTGGTGCAGTCGGCAAGCTGCGTGGCGAGAAGGGCACCGGGGTCACCATCAAGATTGTGCGCGAGGGCGAGGAGGCACCGCGCGATGTTACCATCGTGCGCGATGACATCGAGGTGCCCAGCGTGAAGGGGGCGCGCCTGCTGACGGACCGGATCGGCTATATCCGTATTACACAGTTCGCCGAGCCCACTGCGGAACTGCTCCAGAGCGCCCTCGAGGATCTGCTCGACCAAGGCATGGAGGGGCTCGTGCTCGATCTACGAAGCAATCCGGGTGGTCTCCTGCGCTCGGCTGTGGCGATTTCCGAGAAGTTTATCGAAGAAGGCGATGTCGTTGTCTCCACACGTGGCCGCAACGGGAAGCTCGACGAGACGGTAAAACGGGCGGGTGGTGCGCTGCATTACACCGATCTGGCGATGGCCGTATTGCTGAACAGTGGCTCGGCCAGCGCTTCTGAAATTGTAGCCGGCTGTCTACAAGATCATGGTCGGGCTGTATTGGTGGGACAGAAATCCTACGGCAAAGGCTCTGTTCAGAGTGTGATTCCGCTCAAAAGCAACCCGGATGCCGCGATTCGTCTCACCACGCAGTACTACTACACGCCCGCCAATCGACTGATTCACAACAAGGGTATCGAGCCGGATATCAACGTGCCAACCACACCTTTGGAATGGGGCAAGGTTTTGGTGCATCGGGCCCATCTGGAGAACCCTGATCTCTTCACAGATGAAGAGCGGGCAAAATATCTTGATGTGGTGGACCTCCCCCTGCAGCGTGCGGTTGACATGCTGCAGGCGGTGCTTATTTTCTCCCACAAATAGTGAGCCAGGATGGGATGGTATCGCTGATCGCGCCAGTTGAAACGGTGGAGTGCCGCACGCTTTGAACGTTCTCGGAATAGAGACCTCTTGCGATGAAACGGCCGCCGCAGTCGTCGCCGACGGTCGCGCCGTTCTGAGCAACAGCATCTTCAGCCAGGTGGCCCTGCATGGTCCCTACGGTGGCGTGGTGCCAGAGATCGCCTCGCGCAGTCATGTGCAGACGCTTCCGCGCATGATTGACGAGGCCGTTACGACGAGTGGTTTGGACTGGAATGCGATCGACTGCGTGGCCGCGACGTTTGGTCCCGGGCTCTCCAGTTCGCTTCTGATAGGGGTATCCGCCGCTCGCGGCATGGCGCAGTGCCTCAACCGTCCCCTCATCGCGATCAATCACATTGAGGCCCATATCTACTCCATCTTTCTGGATGATGATGCACCGCAGCCCGCCGACGTCCTTCCCTTTCTGGCGCTCGTTGTTTCGGGTGGCCACACCATGTTGGTCCGGGTTGAAGGGTTGGGTCAGTATCAGATCCTGGGCCGCACGATTGACGATGCCGCGGGCGAGGCGTTTGACAAGGGTGCCAACCTGCTACAGTTGGGCTACCCCGGCGGGCCGGTCGTAGATCGCCTCGCGCGCGATGGCGACCGAGATGCCATCGCATTTCCGCGCGGCGGGCAGCTGAAAGTCGGCCCGCTGCTGGGGGGGATGGATCCTGCGCTCTGTTTCAGTTTTAGCGGCCTCAAGACGGCATTGCTGTACTACTTGCGTGACAATCCCCTGCCGGAGGGGGGTGAAGGATTGGCTGACGTGGCGGCCTCCTATCAAGAGGCGATCATTGAGGCGTTGGCTGCGCGCTGTGAAACGGCCCTGAAGCAGGGCGAGGTGCGGGCGCTGGCCGTTGTGGGCGGGGTCTCCCTGAATAGCCGATTGCGCGCCCGTTTGGCCGAGGTGGCTGCGGAGGCTGACGTTCGCTTATTGCTCTCAAAACCAGCCTACTGCGCTGACAATGCCGCCATGATCGCTGGCTTGGCCGGCGCCGGCCAGGGCATCCGTGGCAACGCCGCGCTCGGCATGGATGTCAACCCCAACATGCGCCTCGACTAGAGCGGGGTTCGGTTGGCGAGTGTCTGGGTACCATCCGCGCGATTCGTGCTGCGCCATGGGCATGCTTGTCTTGCGCTCGACTCCGATTCATGCTTCTATACCCCGCATGGAAACGCATCGTCCACTGCCTGAGGCGGATCCGCTTGCTGTTGATCCTCCGCTGGCGGGTGACTCTCTGTCACGGACGATCGCCATCGCCAAGCGTGAGCTTGAGCAGATGATGGACCTCAATCCGCAGGGCATGCTCCTTATCGACGACGACGGCACCATTGTGCGGGCCAACCGCTCGGTTGTCGTTCTGACCGGTGTGGATGGTTTTGACGCTCTGCTCGGAAAGCCCCTCGCAACGGTCTTCTCCAGCGGGGATGACCATTTTTTTGACCAGATGCTTGACAGCGCCGGTGGGGTAGCGGCCTACGAGACCTATATCAACTTGCCGGACGGATTTGTGCGCGAACTCAGCTTTACAGTGGTCGGTGCTGGGGCCTCCGGCAGCGTGCGTGTCATTATGGTGGTTGATATTACGGGCGAGAAGGAACGGGTTGCCGACGAGGAGCGCGAGCACAAGAAGGAGGCCGTGTCGGCGCTGATTGGTGGGCTGATGCATAACATCAACCAGCCACTCACGGTCGTCATGGTGACGGCCAAGCTGATGGAGCTTGGCCTTGAGAAGCCGCTGCCCGATGTCGAAGAACTGCGCGAGAACCTGGCGACGATCTCTGACCTGATTATGCAGGTGAAGTCGATGATGGAGAGCGTCGAGGCGGCCACAGACTATGTCACAGAAGAGTATATTGAGGGCAAGCGTATCCTCGATATCCACCACCTCGCCCAGGCCAAAGCATCTGCTCCGGACGGCTGAAAGGCGGCCGAGAGTGCTCTTTGACTAGGCCGTCAGGGTCCGCCGCGCCGACGCCACCGTATTGAAGAGTAGCATTGTGATTGTCATGGGGCCTACGCCTCCGGGCACGGGGGTGATCAGCGAGGCCTTCTCCTTTATGGCATCGAAATCCACATCCCCGACGAGACGGTACCCACTCTTCTTGCTGGCGTCCTCGATTCGATTGACACCGACATCGATCACAACCGCGCCATCCTTGACCATGTCGGCCGTAACGGTGTTGGGTCTGCCAGCGGCCACGATAACGATATCGGCCTGACGTGTATGATAGCCGATGTCTTTAGTGCCGGTGTGGCAGATTGTTACGGTGGCGTTGGCATGTTCCTTCTTCTGTAGCAACATGGCCGCGACCGGTTTGCCCACAATGTTGCTGCGGCCGACAACCACGACATGGGCACCCTTGGTCTCGACTCCGCTACGTGCCAGCATCTGGACACAGCCGTGAGGCGTGCATGGGAGAAAGCACTCCTCGCCGATGAGCATTTTGCCTACGTTGACGGGATGAAAGCCATCGACATCCTTTTCCGGTGTGATCGCCAGCAGGGCGGCGTTCTCATCCATGTGCTTCGGGAGCGGCAGTTGGAGCAGAATCCCGTTGATGCGTGGATCGTTATTCATCCGTTCGATCAGAGTCAGGAGCTTTGCCTGTGAGGCATCGGCCGGGAGTCGGTTGTCGTCAGAAAAGATGCCCGCCTCCTCGCAAGCCTTCTCTTTGGCGGTGACGTAGGAGCGTGAGGCCGGATCATCGCCCACCAGGATCACACCCAGACCGGGCGTGACGCCCTGTTCTCTGAGCTGATCAACCTGCCCTTTGATTTCCGCGCGCATCTCGGCGGCCAACTGCTTGCCGTCAATAATCTCTGCTGCCATGTTTCATGCTCCTCGTTGTTCGAGTCGACCGGCGTGGTTTAGTACAGCCCGGTCACTTTGCCTGTTGCCGTATCCACATCAATACCGCGGAAAGCTGGGTTAGAGGCCGTGCCGGGCATCAACTTGATGGCTCCGGCGACCGGAACGGCGAAGCCGGCGCCCTTGTAGACCAGCAGATCCTGAATGGGGAGATCCCAGCCCGTTGGTCGCCCCTTCAGGTCCGGGTCGTGCGAGAGGCTGAGATGGGTCTTTACCATACAGGTCCCCAGCTTGGCCGACTCCGGATCTGCGGCGAGGGCTTTAATCTTAGCCGTAGCCGCATCGGAATAGGTCACGCCGTCGGCACCGTAGACCTCCTTGGCAATCAGTTCAATGCGCTCCTTGAGCGGGGTGTCGAGTTCGTAGAGGAACTTGAAGTCGTTGGGTTCTTCGGCGGCCTGGATCACGGCTTCGGCCAGCTCAATGGCACCGTCGCCCCCCTTTAGCCAGTGCTCGGAGAGTGCCACGAGGGCACCGCTGGCCTCGGCAATGCGTCGCACGACCGCGATTTCACCGGGGGTGTCGGTGTAGAATCCGTTGATACAAACCACTGGCCGGACACCCGATTTGATGACCGTCTCGATGTGGGCCACGAGATTGGCGCAGCCCTTTTCCACCAACTCGAGGTTCTCACCGGTGTAGGCATCATCCAACGGCATACCGGGCCGGACCTGGGGGCCTCCGCCATGCATCTTGAGCGCGCGGATCGTGGCCACGATGACGACCGCATCTGGTTTGATGCCGGAGAAGCGACATTTCAAGTTCCAGAATTTTTCAAATCCGATATCGGCCCCGAATCCACTCTCAGTGATGTGATAGTCAGCCAGGCGGGTGCCGACCTGGTCGGCAATAATTGAATTCTGCCCAATGGCGATGTTGGCAAAGGGGCCGGCATGGACCAGTACGGGCTGTCCTTCAATCGTCTGGAGAAGCGTGGGGTTGATGGCATCCACCATCCAGGCCGTCATGGCCCCGTCGACTTCGAGGTCGGCCGTGGTGACATCGTTGCCCTGGCGGTCGGAGGCCACCACAATTCGTCCCATGCGTTCGCGCAGGTCCTTGAGGCTGGTGGCGACGGCCAGAATGGCCATGACCTCACTGGCCACGGTGATCTGGAAGCCCGACTCCATTTCCAGGCCATCCATTTTGCTGCCCTTGCCGATTGTGATGTTACGCAGAGCTTGGGCGCAGAAGTCGATGGCCCACTTGATCTGCACAGTGGAGGGATCGATGTCCAGGCGCTTGAGATGGCTCAAAGCTAAGCGCGCATCATCGTAGTTGTGTTCGTGTTGCATGCGGGCCGTGAGCGCGACCATGGCCAGGTTGTTGGCATTGGCGATGGAATCGATGTCACCGGTCATGCGGATGGAGAAGGGGGTCAGCGGGATACACTGCGCCAGGCCACCGCCAGCGGCCGAGCCCTTGATGTTAAAGGTGGGGCCAGCGCTGGGCTGGCGGATGGCACCGACAACGCGCTTACCCAGTTTGCCGAGGCCCTGCACCAGGCCCATCGTGGTGGTGGTCTTGCCTTCGCCCAACGGGGTGGGGGTGATGGCGGTCACATCGATGTATTTGGCTCGCTGCTTATCGCCGACGCGGTCAAGGACACGCAGGAAATCGATCTTGCCCAGATTGCGTCCCATCGGAATGAGTTCATCTCGCTGCAACCCCAGTTCATCCGAAATTTGCTCGAGCGGCTTCATCGTCTGCTCCGCCGCCTCGGCAATCTGCCAGTCCTTCAATTGGGTCGGGTCCAGTGTCATAGCGATCTCCTCCATATGGATCCGGACTACCCGGATTCGTCAAACCTAGTGAGGGCCTCGGCGGCTGTCAAGGGACGAGGACAGCTTTGTTTGGCATTATATTGCTGTTCTTAGTGAGATGTTGCTAAAGAGGGTGCCATGGTCTATTGTGGACCTTAAATGGAGGGGCGCAGCTATGCCAACACGCATTACCCGTGAATTCATTGAGGCGATACCGAAGACCGATCTGCACGTGCATCTGGACGGGTCGTTACGGCTCAATACATTGATCGAATTGGCCCAGAATGGTCGCATTGAGCTGCCGTCGTTCACCCCAGAGGGGCTGCGTGAGTTGGTCTTCAAGGAGCGCTATGCGGATCTTGGAGAATACCTGACGGGCTTTGCCTACACCTGTGCCGTGCTGCGCGGCAAAGAGGCTCTGGAGCGGGTGACCTTTGAGTTGGCAGAGGATAATCTTGCTGAGGGCGTCCGCTATCTGGAGGTCCGCTTTGCACCCCAACTCTTGGCCCACAACGACCTGACGCTGGAGGAGACGATCCAGGCGGTGACGGATGGCCTGGAGCGGGCCAAGTGTGCTCATAATGCGAGTGAGGCGGTCCGTTCAGGCGCTGACCTGCCCTTCGAGTGTGGCGTCATCATCTGTGCCATGCGTCGCTTCAACAAGGCCATGGGGTTGCACTACCACCAGCTCCTCACGGCACTCGAGAGTGCTCCGAAGCGGGATATCTATGCGATGGCCTCGCTCGAAATGGCGCGCGTGGCGGTGGGATTGCGCGACCGCGTGGGGCTCCCGATCGTCGGGTTCGATCTCGCGGGGGAAGAGGCGGGCTATCCGGCCGGTTACCACCGGGAGGCCTATCGCTTTGCGCATAGCCACTTCCTGAAGAAGACCGTCCATGCCGGGGAGGCATATGGGCCTGAATCGATTTTCCAAGCCATCACGGAGTGCCATTCAAATCGCATTGGCCACGGCACGTTCATCTTCGCTTCTGAAATGGTTCAGGATGCGAGTGTGGAAAGCCCCGAGACCTACACCGAACAGCTCGTGGAGTACATTGCCAGTCAGCGCATCACCCTGGAGGTCTGCTTGACTAGCAGTCTTCAGACCACGCCCTCCATTGCTTCGGTCGCCGAGCACCCCCTGGGGCACATGTTGGAGCACGCGCTCTCCGTGTCGATCTGTACGGACAACCGACTGGTCTCCAACACGACCGTCACCGATGAACTGGCACTGGTCAGCACGCATTTACCGGTCACCCCGCATCAGTTCCGCAACCTAATCCTGGCGGGATTCAAGGGCAGCTTCTACCCTGGGAGTTGCACCGCTAAACGTGACTTCGTACGTCAAGTGATTCGGCGCTACGACGCGCTCGCGGAAAAGATGCTGGGCGAGGATAACGGCGAAGCTCCCGATCAGAAAGCTTAGGGCGACGAGTTGCCGTGAACCTTGTCGGCCTCGGAATCGCTTTTCGGGAGTCGATTTGCGATAGCGATTCCGATTCCGATTCCGATTCCGATACGCAGATGCGCCTTAGTCCAGACAGTTGGAGATTGCCAGCTGATAAAATACGGCCTATATGTACATCTTTTAGGAGCTGCTGCAGAAGAGAGACGAGGTCAGCATGAAGCGCTTGGCGTTAACAAATTTCAGTCTGCGATTCCCGTGGGTCATTCTGCTGGTGGTCGTGGCGATGGTGGTGGGCTTCGGGTCTCAATTTCCCAAGGTGAAATTCGATAACGATCCTGAAAACATGCTCTCGCCCTCCGAGCCGGTCCGGGTGTTCCACGATAGGATCAAAGAGCATTTCAATCTGTATGACTTTGTCATCGTCGGGATCGTGAATGATGCCAATCCGTACGGCGTTTTCAATGTTGAGACGCTCACACGTATCGATCAGTTGACGCACCAATTGCTCAGCCTCCGTCCAGGCGTAGATGGAATGCCGGAGGTGATCGCGAGTACTGGAAGTGGTAATTATACCTCTCTCGACCTCCATCCCTCCGGTCGATTCGCCCGCGCACTTAACGTGGTCTTCCGCCACGACCCCACCCATCTCTTCAACGAGGAGGGCGGTAGCGCCATCATCGGACGTGAGCTGATCGGTCCGAGCGTGGTCGATAACATCAAGCAGGCGGAATTCGGATCGCTCAAACTCGAGTACCTGATGGAACATCCGCCCACGACGCAGGCCGAAGCGCTCGTGATCCGCGACGATGCGATGGCCAATCCGCTCTACAAGGGAACCCTGGTGGCGGAGGATGGCAAGGCCATCTGTCTCTACATTCCCATCGAGAAGAAGACCTACAGCTACAATGTTGCCAACCTGGTGCGTGAGCTGACGAAAGGCTGGGGCGATGAGAACAAGGTTTATATCACGGGCCTACCCGTCGCCGAGGATACATTCGGTGTGGAAATGCTCAAGCAGATGGCGACGTCTGCTCCCTTGGCCGGCGTGGCGATCTTCCTCTTGCTCCTGCTCTTCTTCCGCCGCGTCTCCCTGATTATTGCCCCGATGCTGGTGGCTGTGGTGAGCGTGGTATGTACGATGGGGCTCCTGATCGGACTCGGCTTCAAAGTGCACATCATGAGCTCCATGATCGCGATCTTCTTGATGCCTATCGCGGTGGCCGATGCGGTGCATATTCTGAGTGAGTTCTTTGACGCCTACCGGCAATTCAATGACAAGAGGGAGACCCTACGACACGTGGTGGGCCATCTCTTTATGCCGATGCTCTATACCAGCCTGACCACAATCGCCGGCTTTGCGTCCCTGGCCACAACCCCCATACCGCCCGTGCGCGTCTTCGGCCTGCATGTCGCCTTTGGCGTGGCGTTGGCCTGGCTGCTGACCATGACGTTTGTGCCTGCGTTTATCTGTCTCTTTATCTCCAATAAGTCGCTTCACAAGCTGTGTGCCCTGACCGGTCACGAGGAGCAGTGTGAGATCCGCAACGGGCTGCTCGATCGCTTCCTGCGCGCCCTGGGCGGCGTGACATATCGGCGGGCGCGCCTGATCATTGGTGTGGCGGTGGCGGTCATGGTGATCTCGATCGTCGGCGTGGCACGCATCCAGGTGAACGACAACCCTGTCAAGTGGTTTACGAAGAGTCATCCGGTGCGCGAGGCTGATCGTGTTCTGAACAATCATTTCGGCGGCACCTATACGGCCTATCTCACCTTGCATGCCGATCCCAACAGCACCATGACCGGCCGCGATATGGCTGAGGCTATTCGCGCCCGTGCCCGTGTCCGTTTCAGTGCAGACGAGTCGCCGGCACTGGGTCGTTTTCTGCACGAAGTCGACGCACTCGAACAGAAGCTGAGCGATATGGATACCTGTTCACCCGCAAGCTGCTTTGCCCAACTGGCCGAGGCGGCCAAGCGTATTGACGGCAAAGCGATGTCTGGTTGGGAGGTGCTGGCCGACGAGATCAACTATCTCGATCCGGAGGGCCTGACACACGCCGCGCTGGTGGCGACTGTGACGGGGCTCGACGCGCTGGACACTGTCGGGCGGGAGCGCTACCTCACAGATCTTCAGGCGTACAGCGCGCTGACCGGCACGGTCCTGATGGAGGAGGCCCTGGCCCTCTGCGACGGCTACATGGAGCACTCCTTCGAGTCCTTTGTCACAGTCATGACCACAGAAATGACGGCCCCGGCGTTCAAGCGGCCGATCCTGCTTAACTACGTTGAGGCGCTTCAACATCACTTGGATGGTATTGCCGTGGTGGGCAAGACCTCATCCGCTGTAGATGCCCTGAAGAAGGCCGCCTATGAGTTGCAGTATGTCGCGCTACCGGTGGAGCTGACGCCCGAGGAGTACGCCATCCTACAGGCCCGCAACGCCGCCTTCTTCGCCGTTCCCGACGAGGCCGCAGCGGTCGGCCAAGTCTATATCCAGCTCGAAGGCATGAAAAAGCGTGACTCCTTGTTCCATCTCGTAACGAAGGATTACCAGGAGGCGAACATCTGGGTGCAGTTGACCAGCGGAGATAACCGCGACATGCAGGCCGTGGTGGATGAGACCGCACGCTACATGGCCGCCCATCCGCCTCCGCTCAAACTGGAAGTCGGCTGGGCTGGCCTGACCTACCTTAACGTGGTCTGGCAGGAGAAGATGGTGCGCGGCATGTTCTCTTCGCTGGTGAGCAGCTTTGTGGTGGTGCTCGCAATGATGATGGTCCTCTTCCGCTCGCCGCTGTTCGGTCTGCTGGCGATGGCGCCGCTATCGCTGACCATCCTCTTTATATACGGGTTGATCGGCTGGGTGGGCAAGGACTACGACATGCCCGTGGCGGTGCTCTCCTCCCTGACGCTGGGTCTCAGCGTGGACTTCGCGATCCATTTCCTCCAGCGCGCACGTGAGGAGCACAAGCGTCACGGTTCGTGGCAGAAGGCCTGCGTCCCGATGTTCTCTGAGCCGGCTATGGCGATCAGTCGCAATGCCATCACGATTTCCGTCGGCTTTACACCGCTGCTGCTTGCACCGCTGCTGCCGTACCGGACCGTGGGCTTCTTTCTGGCCACCATCATGGCGGTGTCCTGGATGGCCACCCTATTGGTGCTGCCGGCTCTGTTGACGCTGTTGCGGCGATTTGTTTTTGGAACGGGCGAGAACGACACGCCTATAGATGAGGGAGGTGCCCAATGATGATGAAACCAATGGCCCTGTTGCTGGCCAGCGGGCTACTGCTGGGTGCGGGTGTGAAGGCACCTGCGGCCGACGAGACGGATGCCAACACGATCGTGGAGAGGGCCAACAAGGCTTCCTACTATGCTGGCAAGGACGGTCGAGCCCAGGTGAAGATGACCCTCTCAGACGGTCGCACGCGCGAATTTGTGATTCTGCGCGCCAACGCTGACGAGGGCATGGAGCAGAAATTCTACGTCTACTTTATGGCACCAGCCGACGTCCGCAAGATGGCCTATCTGGTGCACAAACGTCCTGGTGGTTTGGACGACCGCTGGCTCTTTCTCCCGGCCCTGAACCTGGTCAAACGGATCGCTCCCGGGGACAAGCGCACGAGCTTTGTGGGGTCCGACTTCCTGTATGAGGACGTCTCTGGGCGTGGCTTGGAGGAAGACACGCACGAGCTGATCGAGAGCAGCGCCACGCAGTATGTCCTAAAGAACACGCCCAAGGATTCCGGCAGCGTAAAATTCTTGTCTTACACCGTTTGGATAGACAAGGAGACCTTCTTGCCCCGCAAGGCGGAGTATCTCGACAAGAACGGCACGCTCTACCGGCGCGTCGTGGCCACCAAGGTGGAGACAATCGAGGGGCACCCGACCGTGCTGGAGACCTATGCTGAAGACCTGGTCTCGGGTAGCAAGACCGTCAACAGCTTCAGCGAGGTCTCGTATGACCTGGGCTTGAAAGATGGGCTTTTCACGGAACGCTTTCTGCGTCGCCCGCCGCGTGAGGTGACACGGTGAGAAGAGGTGTGTGGGTCGTTGGGTGGGTGTGTGTTGGCGTGCTGCTGGTTGGCCCACCTGCGGCGCAGGGCGGACCGGCCTGGATGTCATCGTTGAGCGATGCCGGGGTCGAAATGAACGGCGTTGCCGATTATCGCTATGGCCGACGCACAGCGGAGACGGAGGTCGAGGATGACACGTCGCTGAACGAGCTGCGTCTACAGACCGATCTGCTCTGGTATCATGATCGCTTCACGGCACAGCTGAAAGGCGACCTGGTCTATGACGCCGTGGCGGCCGAGTGGGATGATGTTGACCTGGAGACAGGGAAGGGGATGCTCGACCTGCGGCAGGCTAATCTGCTGATCTCGCCGCTGAGCTGGATGGACCTTAAGCTGGGACGCCAGGTGTTGACCTGGGGCGCCGGCGATCTGGTCTTCATCAACGACCTCTTTCCCAAGGACTGGCAATCCTTCTTTCTGGGGCGGCATATTGAGTATCTCAAGGCTCCTTCTGACGCCCTTTTCGTTAGTCTCTTTCCTTCGCTAGTCAACATCGACATCGCCTACACGCCACGTTTCGATAGTGATCGCCATGTGACAGGTGAACGCCTCGCCTTCTGGAACGGTCAGGCGATCGTCGGGCAGGATGGAGTGCTCGTGACCGATCGCCCCGCCCGGTGGTTTGAGGATGACGAGCTGGCGGCGCGCCTCTACCGTAATGTGGGAGGCTACGAGCTGGCGCTCTACGGCTATCACGGCTACTGGAAGAGTCCCGGCGGTATGGATCCGACCACGGGACACTGGCTCTTTCCTGCCTTGGCGGTCTACGGCGCCAGTGTCCGAGGACCGCTCATCGGCGGCATTGCCAGCGTTGAGGCGGGCTATTACGACTCCGTGGATGATCGTGATGGCGACGATCCTTTTGTCAACAACAGTGAGGCGCGCCTGTTGCTGGGGTATGAGCGTGAGGTGGCTCAGGATCTGACCATGGGGATGCAGTACTACGTTGAGCGCATGCTCGACCACGATGCATACACCGACGCCCTGATCGCCATCGGGCAGCCCACTGCGACCGCCCGCGACGAGGATCGCCACACGGTGACACTGCGCGTGACCTATTTGCTCATGAATCAGAACCTGATTATGAGCTGCTTTACGCGCTACTCACCCTCCGACGCGGATGCGTATATCAGGCCGGTTGCCACCTACCGCATTTCGGATCAGTGGCAGGCCTCGGTTGGCGGCAACATCTTTTTTGGGGATGACGATCACACGTTCCTGGCCCAATTCGAGCCAAACAACAACCTGTATGCATCGCTACGGTGCAGTTTCTAAGAGGAGGCGAACCATGAGAGTGAATAGTGCATTGCGACTAATGGCGGGTGTGATGATCCTCGTAAGCTTGGCTCTGACCCGATGGGTGCACCCCAACTGGGTTTGGTTGACCGTCTTCATCGCGGTCAACCTGATCCAGTCGTCTGTGACGGGCTGGTGTCCGGCCATGACACTGTTTCGTAAGATGGGATTGAAGGAATAGGAGCGCTGCTTATGAAGGATATTTCTGTGACTTTCCCTGGGGGAAAGAAAGTGGATGCGCATTTCGGGGCGTGGACGATCCAGACGGATCAACCTGTGGCTGATGGTGGCGACAATTCGGCCCCTGGCCCCTTTGATCTCTTCTTCGCCTCCCTGGCCACCTGCGCGGGTATCTATGTCCTGGAATTCTGTCTGGCTCGCGAGCTGAGCACAGAGGGGTTGGCGGTTCGGCTGCGTGCGGAGCGCGATGCGGAGAAGAAGCTCTTCACGCCGATCAGAATCGAGATCACGCTTCCGGCTGACTTTCCTCCTAAGTACGAGAAGGCGATCCTGAAGACGGCCAACCTTTGCACCGTCAAGCGGCATATCGTGAACCCCCCCGAGTTTGAGGTGGTGTTGGCCGAACAGTGATTGCCTTCGGCGCTTGGCCTGGGGCAGGATCGGTGACATGTCTATCCGGAAGGTACTATGCCGACGTGTCCATCAAATGCCGTTTGCCGTCATCCCGCCCATGTGCTGATTAAGCCCGCTGGACCCGACTGCAATCTGCGCTGTAAATACTGTTTTTATCTCGAAAAGCACGCGCTTTTTGTTGAGGAGAAGAGCTGCCGGATGACCGACGACGTGCTTGAGCACTACATCCGTAGCTACATCGCCTCCCAGCCGACCCAGGAGATCGAGTTTGCCTGGCAGGGCGGTGAACCCACCTTGATGGGCCTGCCGTTCTATCGGCGTGCGGTTGCCTTGCAGAAACACTATGGCGCTGGCCGTACCATAAACAACAGCCTGCAGACCAACGGAACCCTCTTGACCGATGAGTGGTGCGCCTTCCTGGCCGAGGAGAAGTTCCTGGTGGGGCTCAGTATCGATGGCCCGGAAGAGATCCATAACCGCTACCGCGTCTTCAAGGATGGCCGTGGTGCCTTCGCCCAGGTTGATCGTGCGGCCAAACTGATGCGCAAACATGGTGTCGAGTACAACGCCCTGACCTGCGTCACCCGCGAGAGCGCTTATGAGGGAAAGCAGATCTACCGCTTCCTGCGAGACTACGGCTTTGAGTTTATGCAGTTCATCCCGATCGTCGAGCGCGAGCCCGATGAGCGCTCGCGCGAGTTGGGGTTGGCACTGGCCAGCCCACCACCCACTGACGCGCCGTCCGAGCCGTCACCTATGATGCCTTTTGCAGTTGAAGCCCTCCAATATGGCCAGTTTCTTGTCGATATCTTCGAAGAATGGGTCCGTCGCGATGTGGGCAAGGTCTTCGTAAACCACTTCGACTGCGCTCTGGGCGCATGGTATGGCGGGAACCCCTCGCTCTGTATCTACGCCAAGGTGTGCGGTTCATCACTGGCGATTGAGCACGACGGCTCCATCTACGCCTGTGATCATTTCGTCTATCCTGAGTTCAATCGTGGCAACATTATGCGCGAGGATATGGCCGGGCTCCTTAGCAGCAACAGGCAGCAAGCCTTCGGAATGAGTAAATGGCTGGATCTCCCCAGTTGTTGCCGCCACTGCGACTACCTGCATGCCTGCCATGGCGGCTGTTTGAAACATCGCAGTGCGACCTCCCCCGAGGGGGAACCGGGTCTCAACTATCTCTGTCCCGGCTACAAGCTCTTCTTCAAACATGTTGATCCCTACATGAAGCAGATGGTCGAACTGCTGCGCGAGGGCCGCCCCGCCGCCGACATTGTGAACTTCCTGCCCCGTCGAGAGTTGCACTCCAAGGCTCAGGCCAAGCGAAAGCGAAAGAAGGGGAGGCGGAAATAGGGGGCAGTGGTCGTTGATAGTGTGCGCATCAACACAGAATCCGCCGATATCCAGGAAGAGCCGCTTTTCTTTTGCATGCAGGTCGGCTATGCTGCCAACTTTGCGGCGATATGGGGTGGGTTGGCTATGAAGTGCAGCGTGATATGGAGAGTGGTGCCCGTGGCAGCGATGCTGCTTTCTGGGTGCGGCCAGAGCATTCGTGCCCTGGATGCACGTGATCGCAGTGAGCCACTGATGCAGCGCGCCCAGGTCGCGCTGTCGACCGGGGACGTGGATGGAGCGGCGGCGCTGTATGCCGAAGCGCTCGACGACAATCCTCGTGCGGCGCGCGGACACCTCGACCTCGCCTTCCTGCTCCACGATTCGCTGAAGGACTACGTCGCTGCCATCTATCACTACCGTCAGTACCTGCGCCTGCGGCCGGAGACGGAAAAATCGGAGATGATCCAGAACAGGATTCGGTTGGCCCAGCAGGCATTCGCCGCGCGCGTATTGCCGGAGGACCGCGAGGGGGGGCGCACGATCCAGCGCCTCGAGCGCGAGGTCGGAGCGCTGACCCGGCGGGTGGGAGAGTTACAGACCGAGAACCAGGCCCTGACGGAACAGGCTGCCGAGCTAAGGATGGCGCAGGGGAGGGGCCGCGAGGTGTCGGCTCCGCGTGGCCCGGTGGGTGGTGGTGGGGCTACCCCGACTGAGACCGAGCAGTTTTACATTGTGAAGCCTGGAGACACCCTCTCCAGCATCGCGATGAGGGTCTATGGCGATGCCGGGCGGTGGCGCGACATCATCGCGGCGAACAAGGCCGTGTTGGGCAATGGAGATCTGGTCAAGGTCGGACAACGACTGAAGATTGTGAAGGAGAACGAAGATGGCTGAAGATTTTTTTGATGAGGACCTTGTGGACGTCGATACACCGCAAACCGCGGCAGGTGGTTCGGCACCCACCGTTACGCCACTCACGGGTGCCGGGCAGCTGCGCATGCATCGTCAGAAGGAGGAGATCACCACGCAAGTGGCCGACGCGGTGAAGGAGATCGAAGGGCTGCGCATGAGGCAGGAGCAGCTCGAGAAGGAGCGTAGCGACCTGCAGGATTTGGCGCGGCGCCAGGATAGCTACGGTGAGGCCAAGATTGAGGTGATTGATCAGCTCACGCGCAGCATTGTACACTTGGAGAAAGACGAGGCGCAGGCGCATCGCTATACCGAGCTGCTCTCCGTCATGCGCGATCGTTTCAAGGATACGCTCGAAGAACTGCGTGGCATCAACGAGGCCGGCTGGTCCAAAGATGCCTTTCAGACCGAGCTGAACAAGGCGGTCGTGCTGGTCGAGGAGGCCCGGTCCATCTTCAGCAAGGGCATGGCGAAAATCGATGCTGAGAACTGGAACCAGGTCCATGAAGGGGGCGTGCAGCCCTCCTTCCTGGCGCGCGGCGAACTGCCGGGCGGCATGCCCAAGCGTTTCAGTTTCTGGCTGAAGGCAGGGTTTGCATTCAGTGTCCCTATAATTGTGGTGGCCATACTGGTCTTTGTGACGGCCATCGTCCTGCGGGTCAAGGGTTGGTATTGAGCATGGCGGCCTCTCTAGGCTGGGCGCTCCGGGTGATCCGGAGTAGATGGTGAGTTATCTATGGCGCGCACTCTGACAGGTAAACGGGCTCTGAACAAACGCCTCAAGGATGTCCAGCGCGAGCTGGCCACCGTCGCGAGCGACATACGCTCGCTCGAACAGGGCAAACCGGTCCCGCGCAAGAGGGCGGCACCTGAGCGCCCACGCCCCATCCCCGCGCCCAAGCTCTCTCCGCCGTCATCGGGCATTCGCATCGCCGAAGATGAGCATGACGATCATGTCGAGAGCCTACTCGCATCCCAGAAAAATCTACCCCGGCCTGCGCCGGACAAAGGTCGTATGGAACGCGAGGAGCGCATCGTCAAAGAGCGGGCCGAGAAGGTCCGCGATGAGCGATTCTCCGACTACCTTGCCTCCAGCTTTGAGGCCGGTGGTCCCCTGCGCTACGAGCGCCGCATTCAGCGCAACAAAGCGGTCGTCCTTGGTGTCATCGTTCTCGTCGTCCTAGCCTGGCTCATCATGCAGTTCGGGCACTGAGATTCTGGCTGGTTTTCCCACACAGAATAGGCTAGGGTCCCGTTCCTCTCACGACTGCCTCGGAGGGATGGCTGAGTGGACGAAAGCATCGGTCTTGAAAACCGACGACCCGCAAGGGTCCGTGGGTTCGAATCCCACTCCCTCCGCCAATTTGAGTTTTTTGAGAGTTTCGCCGCGTTTGGCGGCGAAATCTGCGACGAGATTCCAAGGGCTGGGGTACTGAACGTGCAAGAATCGGATCGGTCTTCGACCCGAGGAAGCGGAAGGC
>JABMPJ010000127.1 GCA_013203785.1 Lentisphaerota bacterium
CGCTTTGAGCTCGTTAGGTGTTGGCGTAAATACAAGACGTTCAGGGGGTTCTGAAGTAGAAACGCACGACCGTGGGACTCGACCATGGTCCTTCCCTTTGGCCTGCTTCGGTCTCCGGACGCGACAAAGCGCGTCCCTCCATGGCTAGAACATCGGAGAATCCGGTATAGAGGTGCACTGGAGGGCCACG
The DNA here is from genome assembly GCA_013203785.1 of Lentisphaerota bacterium. Lineage (GTDB taxonomy): Bacteria > Verrucomicrobiota > Kiritimatiellia > UBA8416 > JABMPJ01 > JABMPJ01. The sequence continues at coordinate 191 of JABMPJ010000127.1, forward strand.
GTTTTTCGTGGCCGGGCCGAGGAGGGGCCAAAGGGAAAGACCATGAGGGCTCGACCCTATCCCTCAAATACACCGGTGGAGAGATAGCGATCGCCGCGGTCACAGGCGATTGTCACAATCGTGGCATGCTCCAGCTTTGCCCCCAACGCGAGGGCGGCTGCAACATTGCCGCCCGACGAGATGCCGCACAGCAGTCCCTCCTCGCGCGCCAGACGCCGTGTCATGGTTTCGGCCTGCCGAGACGTCACATCGATGATCTCATCCAGAGCACTGCGCTCGTAGATGGCAGGCAGGTACGCCTCGGGCCAGCGACGGATGCCGGGGATCGCGGAGCCTTCAGCAGGCTGCACCCCCACGATACGGATGTCCTTGCTCTGCTCGCGAAGGTAGCGGCTGACCCCCATGGCCGTGCCCGTGGTGCCCATGCTGCTGACAAAATGGGTTATGCCTCCGCCGGTCTGCTCCCATATTTCCGGACCGGTTGTTTGATAGTGCGACAGGGGGTTATTCATGTTTGCGAACTGGTTAATGATGGTCCCTTCCCCTGCTTCGGCCATCGCCTCCGCCGCATCGCGTGCGCCCTCCATCCCTGCGGATGCAGGGGTCAGACGGACCTCCGCACCATAGGCGCGCATGACGATCACACGCTCGTGCGAGGCGTTCTCCGGCATGGTCAGAATCATGCGGTAGCCACGTACCGCAGCCACCATGGCCAGCGCAATGCCCGTGTTCCCACTCGTGGCCTCGATCAACGCATCGCCAGGATGGATGTCGCCACGCGCTTCGGCCTCCCTGATCATACTCAACGCCGGACGGTCCTTGACCGAACCGGCCGGATTGTCCCCCTCAAGTTTAAGCAGGATCGTGTTGTTGCCCGTTACGACGCGCTGCAGGCGGACGAGCGGCGTGGCGCCGATCACTTGGTCGATCGTCTTGTACTGCATGGCCGGTGGCCCCCATTCGCGGTTGAAGATGAGACGAGGTTAGCATACAGTTTTCAGCAGACGCGAACCCATTTTGGATTTGAGCCCGGTATGCGCACATGAGGATAGCGGCATGGACGTAACGATTCGACGACTGAACCAGAACATCCTCTTTGAGGCGGCCAACTCCAACGGTCACACGATCCGCATGGATGGTGCCACACCCAACGGGGGTGGCGGTGGGTTCCGTCCCATGGAATTGCTCCTGGCCGGAATCGGTGGGTGCAGCGCCTTTGACGTGGTTGAGTTGTTGCGCGAGGCGGGCCAGGAGTTGGTAGACCTCTCTATCACCGTCAGCGGCGAGCGGGCACCCGATCGCACACCGGCTGTCTTTACCGCCATTCACCTCAGCTACACCCTCTTCGGGAAGATTGACCCAGCCGCAGCAGAGCAGGCCCTGGAACGCGGCATCAAGCAGCAATGCAGCGTCGGCGACATGCTTGGACGCACGGCAGAGATTACGTACAGCTACACGATTGAGGGCGCATGAAACATCCTCCCACAGAAAGCTTTGAAACGGTGGCCATTCGGACGCAAGCTAAGCGTTCGGGCTTTCAGGAGCACGCCGTTCCGATCTATACCACCTCCAGCTTCGTGTTTGATAGTGCCGAGCAGGCGCGTCGCCGGTTTGCGGGTGAAGAGGAGGGCATGGTCTACTCCCGCTACGCCAACCCGAACACCGATGAATGCAGCGCGAAACTGATCGCCCTTGAGGGGGCCGAAGACGGCCTCATGACAGCCAGCGGTATGGCGGCGGTGTTCTGTAGCTTGGCGGCACTGCTCAAGGCGGGCGACCATGTGGTCGCCGCCCGATCGCTTTTTGGCTCTACGCATCAGATTCTGAACAACATTCTATCGGGCTGGCAGATTGACTGCTCCTTCGTAGACGGCTGCCAGCCCGATACGTGGTCAGAAGCCGTTACCGACCGGTCACGCATGTTCATCCTCGAGACGCCCACCAATCCAAGCCTCGACCTGGTAGACCTCGAGGCGGCCGCCGCTTTCTCCCAGAAGCACAACCTGATCCTGAACGTCGACAACTGTTTTGCCACGCCCTATTTACAAAATCCGATTCAATCCGGGGCCGATCTGGTGACGCACTCCGGCACCAAGTTTATGGACGGTCAGGGGCGCGTGATCGGGGGTGCCATCGTGGGGCGCACGGAGCTGATTGAGCCTATACGTTTTTTTGCACGACACACCGGTCCCTCGCTCTCGCCTTTCAACGCCTGGATACTGTCGAAGAGTCTGGAAACCCTGGCCGTGCGCATGGAGGCGCATTGTGAACGCGCCTTGGCCCTGGCCCGTTTCTTGGAATCCTCGCCTGAGGTCGCCTGGGTCAAATACCCCCACCTTCCCTCACATCCCCAGTACGACCTGGCCCTCAAGCAGATGCGACGTGGTGGGGCACTGGTCAGTTTTGAGTTGCGTGGCGGCCTAGCCCAAGGACAGCGCTTCCTCGATGCGCTTAAGCTGCTGTCGCTGACCGCCAACCTCGGTGACACCCGCAGTATTGCCACGCACCCCGCCTCTACCACCCACTCCAAATTGACCGAAGAAGCGCGCCTCGCCGCCGGCGTTACCCCCGGACTGGTGCGCATCTCGGCCGGTCTCGAAACCCAAGCCGACATCCTGGCGGATGTGGCACAGGCCATTGGGTGATGGATGATGCGTGCACGGAGGAGACGTGGTGCGCCCAGCAGGGCTCGAACCTGCAACCTTCAGCTCCGGAGGCTGACGCTCTATCCAATTGAGCTATGAGCGCATTGTTTCCGGCTCAGCCGTTACGCGCCTCGAAGTCTTTCATAAAGGTCACGAGTGCGTCAACACCTTCGGGCGGGAATGCGTTGTAGATGCTGGCGCGGATGCCCCCTACCGAGCGATGGCCCTTAAGCCCTTTGAAGCCCTCGGCATCAGCCTGCTTGATAAAAGTGGCTTCCAGCTCCTCGCTAGGCAGGCGCCATGTCACGTTCATGTCCGAGCGGCACTCGCACACGGCCGTGCCCCGATAGAAGTCACCCGCATCAATCGCGGCGTAGAGCGTGGCCGCCTTGGCCGCGTTCTGCGCAAAGAGATTTTCCAGCCCCTGCCCCTTCAGCCAACGCGTCACCAAGTTGAGAATGTAGATTGAGAAACAGGGCGGCGTGTTAAACATGGAGCCCTGTTCGATGTGTGTCTTGTACTTGAACATCGTCGGCGTATTGGCTGGCACACGCTCAGCCAGATCCTTGCGGATAATCACAAGAGCAGCGCCAGAGGGACCCAAGTTCTTCTGTAGGCCAGCATAGATCAACCCGAACTGATTGACGTCGATCGGACGCGAGAGAATATCGGATGACATATCCGCGACCAGCGGTGCCGCCACAGTCGGGAACGTCTTCCACTGTGCTCCAGAAATGGTCTCGTTGGAGGTGATGTGCAGATAGGCCGCCCCATCGGTTAGCTGTAGCTCTTCCGCCGTCGGCACACGGGTGGGAATCTCCTTGCCGCAATCCGCGGCGACGTTGACGTTTCCGATGAGCTTGGCTTCCTTAATGGCTTTGGCGGCCCAGGCGCCGGAGTTGGTGTAGTCCGCGGTTTGCCCGGCCCCGAGGAGGTTGATCGGGATGTAGGCAAACTGGGTGCTGGCCCCGCCCTGTAGGAAGAGCACGGCGTACTCATCCGAGACCCCCATGAGCTCACGAACGTTGGCCTCAGCCTCTTCGTGTACGGCGGAGTACTGCTTGCCGCGGTGGCTGCTCTCCATGATGGACATGCCGGAGCCCTGGTAGTCCACCATCTCATCACGTGCGGTCTCGAGTACGGCCTGCGGCAGGGTTGCCGGTCCGGCGCAGAAATTGTAACAGCGTGCCATGGTATCTCCTTACTTAGGGGACGAGCCCCAATAGAAAAATGAGCACTCTACGCAGGAGGCGCAGGTGCGTCAATCAGGGAGAGAGGACCTGCTGCGAAAAATGGGGCGGGCGACGGGACTCGAACCCGCGACTTCCTGGACCACAACCAGGTGCTCTAACCAACTGAGCTACGCTCACCATAATAATATTATTCTTCTTCGAAAAATAATACGGACATTATCTTCTATACGAATAAATTAAGCAATCAGTATCCTTTCTCTTTAACCTTTAAACTTTTTATCCCTTA
>JABMPJ010000128.1 GCA_013203785.1 Lentisphaerota bacterium
CATTTATCCTGTCACGCAACCAGGCTTGCTCTAACTCATCTCAGATGAAATGCCCCTGGTGCTGCGGGCGCTCAGAATCAAGGGGTAGGGCATCCAATTCTGGAGAAAGGGATTGCGCCCGAGACGAAAAACCCATATTCAATCAGGCCACCCACCCATCTCGGGCGGGAAAAACAAGCGAAGCACAATCATGATTAAAGGCGTCATTCTTGATCTCGATGGAACCGTCTACCTGGGGGGACATGAAATCCCCGGGGCCGCCGACTTTGTGAGGGCCTGCCATCGTGCCATAGTGCCCTGTCTCTTTGTCACCAACCGCTCCAATCGCACCCCAGCGGTGGTCGCCGCCCAGCTGACCAGCTACCATATTGAGTGTAGCGCGGTCGACATATGGACCTCATCCCAGGCCACGGCCCACTACCTGGCACCCGGCTCAGTCTACACCATCGGCGAAGCGGCGCTCGACGAGGCCCTCCTCGAGCGCGGCTTTACGCTCACCGACCACGCGCCCGATTATGTCGTGGTCGGCTTCGACCGCGAGTTCAGCTATGCCAAGTTGAAACTGGCCTGCAACCTGATTTACAGAGGGGCCCGATTCATCGCCACCAACCCCGACCGCGGATTGCCACTGCACGACGGCGTGGCACCCGGCACCGGCGCCCTCGTCGCAGCCGTCGCGGCGGGGTGCGGCCAGGAGCCCTTCTATATAGGAAAACCCGAGCGTCGCATCATGGATATGGGAGCCGCGCGACTCGGACTGGATCCGGCCCATATTCTGGCGGTCGGCGACAACCTGACGACCGATATCCCCGCCGGCCATGCCGCCGGTATGCAGACGGCCCTTATCTTGACGGGCTTCTCCAAACGCGCCGACCTCACCACCGCCGCGTTGCAACCGGACTGGGTCGTGGATGGGTATGCGGAGCTGAAGGAAATTGTGGGTGTATCTTGATCCCCGGGCCCACTCCCCCTATAGTTCACTGCGCAATGAAACCACACGCCTCACTCGTTACGCTCCTCGTCTCTGCGCTCCTGTTCACTACGGCCGCGCAGGCTGACATTATCTCAGCCACAATGAAGTTCACAGATGCGCATGAGCTGCTGGCACATGCCGATCGTGCACGGGATGAAGGGGCCAAAGAAGAGGCGCTGGCCCTCTACAAGCGCTCACTCAATACCTATACCGAGCTGGCCACGCAGGATCCTGATTTTCAACCCGAGATGGTCGAATTCCGTATGGAGTATTGCGACGGTCAAATCGCGGCAATGCTCGCAGCCTACTACCCGTCTACCAACGCCACCCCCATGACCGTCGTCTCGGCGCCGAGCGTGGTGGACGAAGCCCTCGCTCTGGATGCACCCACGGCCCAGGCCGACGACCGCCGCATTGAGGAGCTGCTGATTGGTGCACGCAGTAAACTCGAACAGGGCGAGGCCGAGGCCGCTCGTGATCTGCTGCTCAAGGGGTTTGAGGTCGACCCGGACAACGTGGCCCTGAGACTCCTGGCCGGATTGGCGCAGTGCCAGGCTCGCAAGTTCGGCGACGCCATCTACCTGCTGGGTGAGCTGGCCAATGAGCAGCCCTCCAATGCCGCCGTCCACGTCTCACTGGCCGCCGCCTGCTTTGGTTCCGGGGATTCAGGGAGAGCACAGATGGAGTTGGAAACGGCGGTTCGACTGGAACCCGACATGGCCGATGCGCATTACAACCTGGCCCAATTGCTCTTGACCACTCCCACGCCCGACTTGGATGCGGTTGACCGGCACTACCGACGCGCCCGACACTTGGGGACTCCGCCCGATCTGCGCGTGGAATCGGCGCTGAAGGAGTCTGGACCGGGCACCGCGAATCAGTAGACGGTCAGGCCGAGCACGATCAACAGCAACGCCATGGCCACCCCCAAGCCCCCCCAGGCGCGGCACGTCGCTACATCCTTCACGATGCGCTCCATGCCCCGGCGGAAAAGAAACGGGCTCAGGATCAGCGCAATGCCCTTAACCACCAGAGCGTAGGCTAACACCAGCATCACATAGCGCCAAGGCGATGGATGCCAGCGGGCCGCTGCCAGCAGCGGGGCGGGCACCAGAATCATGATGCCGCCCAGCGCACGCGGGGCCAGCAGCTCCGAGCTGAAGATATTGACCAGAACACAGACCACCGGCAGCGAGAGGGTGATCGGCTGCCGAAGCGTCTCGAAGCGCCCCATGGGCGTCTGATGCAGCAGCCAGCCGACCCAGGCGAAGCTAATGGCGCTCAGGATCACCGCCATGGGGCGATTGCGTGGAAATGCCCGCCAGCCTTTCAGGGCCACCGCAGGCGCGATCACCATGGCGAGATAGAGCGGTGCCAGCACCGCCCCCATCGCCACTGAATATTTGGCCAGCTCACTCATGGTTGCCTTTCAGAGAACCAGAGCGCGCAGAATAGAGGAAGCGGAGTGCGATGTCGAACCCGATCTCCGATCAGGATTCACCTTTGCGCAACCCAAGATTCTCCAGCAGGTCCCTCGAAAAATTGACAGGGTACCAGTCTGGGTCGTCCAGCGACCCGCGCAGCCGGAACTCGAACAGCTTACTGATGGGAAATGTCAGGAGGCGCACCAGCTTGGCGACGACATTGTTATCCTTCATCAGCTTAACCTGCACATGGAAATCGACGCCCTTGTCGAATCCACAGTGGCCCGTGCCGCTCAGGCTCAACACGCTGCCCTCGATCTTGACCTTGTCGCTGATCACGCGAGAATCCTGAATGCTAAATTCGGTGAAGGCATCGCTCTGCCGCAACACAAACTCCAAACCGGGGATCAGCCGGGCCATAATATCGGAGAGGCCCCCGAAGAGCGGCAACATGAACACCCGTCCATCATCAATATTGATCAGCCCGTTGCCATGCAGCGAATCGTGGTTCTCGGCACCCAGTGTCCCGTGCAGGGCCAGTTCACCGGATAGACGACCACGATAGTCCGTCTCACCGTCGCGGCTCAGCACATCCGCGACCCGCTCGAAATCGAGATCCTTCATCTTGAGCGCTACGTCAATCACCGTATGACCGTTTGTGCTTGGTGGCAGAGCAAAACGTGCTGCGCCGCCAACCTCTCCGTCGTACAACTCGGCCCGCACCGCCGAGAGCACGTTGGTCCGGTCCGTCATGCACATATTGAAGCGACAGCGGTCCAGGGGATACGCCTTGTAGCGCAGGCGCGTTGCATCAAAGCTAGCCGTGAAATCCGTCCCCTTCAGAGTCATCACCTCCACCACCCCGCGGGCGTCAACATTGACCGGTCCATCGAAAGTCCAGTGGTCCCAGAAGGGATCCTGCAGGATCCCCAGGGCCTTGCGGTAGAGATGGGGATTGAGTGTGGAGTGCGCATCAAAGCGAACCGTGTGGTTAAGCAGGTCGATCACCACCAGACCACGTGCGGTGCCATCGCGCCGCACCACCGAGAGAGGATTGAGTGTCACCACCACGTTATTCGAGCCCTCACGCACCACCTGCAACACCGCGTCGGCCTGGGCCGCCTCGACACCGCGATAGCTGGCATCACGCAGATGCACGTTGCCCTCAATCCGAACCTTGCCGCCCGCGACACAGTCGGCCTCAAAATCCAAGGCGCCTTGCGGCAGCGCATCGCTGAACGTGAACCGATCAAAGAGTGTGGCCAGTCCGTTCAAATCCCATGCGCGCAGCACCGGCTCTACAATATGTGGGCTCATGACCACGTTACCGCCCCCCTTCAGGACAGCCGTGGCGCAATCATACTGCACGCTCCCGCTGGCCGACCCGCGCGAGCCATCGCGGGCCAGGGCCAGGCGGACATCGTCCGCCCTCACATGCTTACCGCTCAGAACCAGACGGGTCTGAAGGGCCTCAATCATCACGCCCTGCACGAGGCAGCGCTCGATCAACACCTCGGTCTGCAGCGCACCAAAAGAGCGGTCGTCGCCGCTCGGGTGCCCACCGTAGGCCTTGTCCGGCCGCAGCTCGCCATCGCGGATCTCAATGCGCTGTACCGTACCGATACCACGCAAGACGGCCAACGGATCAACACGCAGGATCACCTCGTCCGCCTCCGCGGCGGGCAGCCCCACGAGGCCGCGACGGTAGACCGACACCTCTCTCAAGCGCACCCCTTTGATCGGGCTGAGCCGGATCGACTTGGCCTCCAGCGCGAAGGCGCCGGTATCGATCCGACGCATCAGTGCATCCGCCAACGCTTGTGGCAGGCCGACACGCGAGAGCCATGTGCCCGCCAGGATGAGCAGGCACAGCACGCTCAGTAGGATACGAAAAAAGAGGCGCTCCCAGACCAGCAATGATGTGCGAACGCCATCCATCATGTCGGCGGGCACCTCTCCGCCTGGTAGCCCGCGATCAGGTCCATAAACGTCTGACCATAGCGCGCGAGCTTGGCCTCCCCCACCCCTGTGATGCGGTTCATCTGGGCCCGTGTGGTCGGGAATTTGCGAGCCATCTCATGTAAAGTGCGGTCGGAGAAGATCACGTAGGGCGGAATCCGTCGCGCCGCAGCCAGTCGGCGGCGCAGGGCCTTCAGCTCGTCAAAGAGCACCTCATCATACTCCTCCACGGTCGTTGCCGCGCTCCGCTTGCGACCGGGGACGGCCGTGCGCGTTTTGAGCACGAAGACTTTCCGATCTCCGAAAAGGACCTCGCGTGCGCCGGGCTGTAGTTGCAGGACGGGATACCGACCCTCGGTCTGCACCGCCAGACTCTGTGCCAGGATGTTGTCGAGCAGGAAGCGCCAATAGCGCTTCTCGCGGTCCTTGCCCACCCCAAAGGTCTTGAGCTCGTGGTGGCCGAACTGCCGAATACGCTCGGTGTCGGCCCCGGTGACCACATCCACCACGTGGGTCATCCCAAACCGTTCGCCCGTGCGCACAATCGCCGAGAGGATCATCTGTGCGTCGCGCGTGGCGTCCACCTTCTCGACTTCGCCCGCGCACACATCGCAACCGCCACAATTCGCTTCCGGATACGCCTCACCAAAGTAGCCCAGCATCAATTTACGGCGGCAGGCATGCACCGAGGCGTAGTGGATCATGTCGTTCAGACAGTCGAGCGCATGTCGCTTCTCGTCGGCATCCGGGATTTGATCGACGAAAAACCGGATCTTTGGGATGTCACCATAGCCAAACAGGAGCAGGCAGTGGGCCGGTTCTCCATCGCGGCCGGAACGGCCGGTTTCCTGGTAGTAGCTCTCAATATTCTTGGGCAGGTCGCCATGCAGCACATAACGCACGTTGGATTTATCAATCCCCATGCCAAAGGCGATCGTGGCGACGATCACGTCTGCCTCATCACGGTTGAAGGCATCCTGGTTGGCCGCGCGCTGATCGGCATTCAACCCGGCGTGGTAGGGAAGCGCCTTGACGTCCGACTCCGCCAGCATCGTCGCCGTCTCCTCCACGCTCTTGCGCGTGGTGCGGTAGATGATGCCTGATTCGCCGGCGTGATCCTTCACGAAACGGAGGATCTGCCGATCGGCACGCTGTTTGGGAATGACTTTGTAGAACAGGTTAGGGCGGTTGAAAGAGGCGCGCACCATGTGGGGATTGCGCAGTCCAAGCCGCGTCACGATATCCTTCTGCACGCGATGCGTCGCCGTGGCGGTGAAGGCCGCCACCGGAACGTCGGGAAAGAGCCGCGGAATCGCCGCCAGGTTTAGGTAGTCCGGCCGAAAGTCGTGCCCCCACTCCGAGACACAATGCGCCTCATCGATCGCGGCGAAAGAGAGCTCGACATGACCGAGGGTATCGATGAATTCAGGCATCGAGAAGCGCTCCGGCGAGACGTAGAGCAGATCCAACTGACCGTTGACCAGTCGCCGCAACACATCCGTGCGCTCTTTGCCTTTGAGCGTGCTGTTGAGATAGGCCGCGCGCAGTCCGGTCGCTGCCGCCGCGTCGACCTGATCCTTCATCAGCGAGATCAGCGGGCTGATCACCATGCAAGTGCCGGACAGCACATGCGCCGGTAGCTGATAGCAGAGCGACTTGCCTCCGCCGGTGGGCATGACCACGAAAGCGTCTTGCCGCGCCAGCAACGCAGAGACAATTTCAGCCTGATTGGGCCGGTATGAATCAAACCCAAACACGTCCTTCAGGACGCGGCGTGCTTCGATCTCCTGACTGGTGGCCCCTGGACTCTCTGTCTGCATAGCCCTGTATGATAGGGCGGGCCGCGGCCGCAACCAAGCCCGAAGAAGTTGAAACAACCACGAGGACGCTAAGGCGCAAAGACTCCACCCCATGACCATGACACATGGTAGCGAGACTGTAGCGTTGGCCGTCCCCGGCCAACCATTGGCCGCGGACGGCCACCGCCACAACGGGCCCTGGGGAAACGCAGCAGCTCCCCCCTTTTTGCTCCACGC
>JABMPJ010000129.1 GCA_013203785.1 Lentisphaerota bacterium
AATCATCGGCTACTCAGAATCCAGTCCGCAGAACGGGGGTGCGCGGTCGCCTATTGCCCTATGGCCCATCTTAACGTATCGTCCTGCACGCGTGATGACGTGCAAAGAGAGTGGACGACATGAGCATGACCCACAATGATAAACCGGACAGGACAGTAGTGCGCACCCTTTTCGCCTTGGCGGTAGGGCTGGTCCTGCTCTTTCTCTTCGCCAATGCCTTTGGAGGGGAGGAGGACGACCTCTTCATTTGCGAGAGCGGGATCGTCGAGACGGCCACGGCGATTGGCTATTTTCTCTGCATACCGGCCATGCTTCTACAGGGGGGGCTGCGCCATCTTAAGCAGCATTTCTACATCTATCTCTCGATCCTGGGGATGGCCTTTCGTGAACTCGACTTCCACACGATGTTCACAACCATGGGTGTGTTGAAGACGCGCTACTACCTCAGCCCGGAGGTGCCCGGCATGGAAAAACTCATCGCCGGCACACTGGTCTTGCTCTTCATGGCCTGCCTCGGCCTGACCGTCGTCAAGCATGTCCGCACCTGGTTTAGCGCCCTGCGAGCTGGCGGCCCGCGCGCGATCAGCGTCGCGTTTGTCGTGGGGCTGGCGCTCTTCTCCAAGAGCATCGACGGTCTCTCGCGCAAGCTACACGTCTTCTCCATTGAGATGACGGAAGCCGCTGCACGCAGCGGCACCTTTATGGAAGAGATCGCCGAACTGGGCATCCCTCTCTTTATGCTGGCCGCCATCCTGATCTACTTTGCGCAGCAGCGGGCGGCGCGCACCGCGACGACACCCGCCTAAAGCGCGTCCGTGCGATCCAGGATACGCTGCAACATGGCGCGCTCCAGGGACGACTCCTGAATCCCGTCTGCCCGCAGGGCCTCGCGCAGATACGCCTCGACCTCGGGCTGGTGCGGAGCCGCGCGCAGGGCCAGGACGTAGTGCTCGATCGCGGCGGGGCGCGTGGCTGGGCTGTTGGCCAGGAGGCGGCCGTAGTTGGCGTGGGCGCGAAAATAGTGGAAGCGCAGAGATAGGCTCGAAAATCCCCCGGGGGCCACGTCACCGCGCGCGAGGCGGCTCCGCTCTGCGGGAGGTATAGCCGCCAGGACCGCCTCGAATTGACGGGCCGCCTGCGTGCGCTGGCCTGCCTCGGCCAGCGCGATCGCCAGATCGTTTCCGGCGCGCAGATTGCCGGGCCTGCGGTCCACGACCGAGCGCCACAGCGCCAGTTCACTGCGATAGTCGTGGTTGCGCGCGAGGGTGAGCCCCGTGAGCGCCAGGACGACTACGGTGGCACCGATCAGCAGGTGCGTCCCGCGCAGGTGGCGCGAGAGGAGGGCATAGACCGCGGGTATCACAGCGGCTAGCAGGCAAGCCAGGGGGAGATACATACGATGCTCAAAGGCGATGTCTGGTACCGGCAGCACGCTGGAGGTCGGCGCGAGGATGATAAAGAAACTGGCCCCCGCGAACCCGAGTGGGTGGCGGCGCCACAGGGCCCACAGGGTCGCCACTCCGATGGCGCTGACCAGCAGGGCCGGCCACAGAACCGCCCCCCACCCAGTGGCTGGCGGCCATGCATAGTCGAGGCAGAGACCGTAAGGTAAAAACGAGAGACGGATATAGTGCAGGATGACCTCGGTCTGAGTCGCGAGGTAGAGCCAGGGCGAGAGACCGCCTGTAAGGCTCTGGTCCGCATCCAAGGTGCGGCCCATCATGAGCAGCTCGAACATGACGAGTATCCCCAGGGTCAGGAAGAGCCCGAGATGCAGCCGCCACCGCTCACGCCAGGGCGCTGTCCAGGAGCGCCCCACAAAGAGGGCGTCATACAGCCACACCACCAGCGGCGCAGCGACCATGACCTCCTTAGTCCCCATACCCAGCGCGCACACCACCAGGGCGGCGTTGGCCCAGCGGCGGCGCCGCGCGGGGGCATCGGCATCGGTCGCACGAATAAAGGCGTAAAGAGTGGCCAGGAAACAGAGGCCCATGAGCGACTCGTAGCGCTGACACATGTAGGTGACGCTTTCCGTCTGTAGAGGATGGACCACCCACAGTGCGGTCACCACGAACGCGAGCGGTGTGGCAGCGGCGCCAAAAGAGTCGCGCAGGTGCGGCTTGAGAAGTGTGCGGCGCACGATCCCGTAAAGTAGGAGTCCCGCCCCGACATGGATCAGGAGATTGACGAGATGGTAGCCCGCGACATGTCGGCCGTGCAGCAGATAGTTCAGATCGAACGAGAGATCGACCAGCCAGCGTGGGGAGAAGCCTATTGGCCACACCGAGCCGAGGTTCGGGTTCTGCACCAGGGCGGTCATGTCATCAAAGACGAAGGGCGCCGTAAAGGTATTGAGATAGGCCGCAAGCGCGAGGAGCGGCAGCAGGGCCATGCATAGCGCATGTGTACTAGGACGCTTCATGGCCCCACGACGCTCGCTTCAGTTTGCGCGGCGGCGCTCAAAAACGCCATTCAGAACCGGCGTAGATTTCCATGGAGTCAAGATAGTCCAACCCGATGACTATTCGTCCTCCAAGCTGTACCGCCCAGGTCTCTCCCAGAGCTAATGCCAATTCCCCTCCAGCGTCTATGTAGTTGTAGTCCGAGAGCGCTGAGTCCAGATGGTAGTAGTACATACCAAAGATATTGGCCGCCATGGTATCGCCGAGCGGTAGCCCCAGGTTCGCCGCACCAACCAGCAGCATGGTTTCATCTCCGGCTTCACTCTCTTCGGGAATACCGTACTCAAACAGGCCGCCCAGCGAGAGGGAGGCACCCCCCAGCGGAATCAGGAGCGAAGCGAAGGGCCCGCCGTTGAGGTAGCCCTCGTCATCCGAGAAGTCGGCGTCTTCAACGTGGTCGCGTGAGTAGGACCCGTGGACCCCCAGCGTAATCTGTTCACTGACATGTGCGGCCAGCGAAAGATCCACCCCGTAGTGATAGAGGAGGAGGTCGAACGCATCTATGTCGGTCACATAGAGCGGCACGCGAATGGCCAGCTCCACATCTTCGCCTATGATCATGGTTGGGTTGGCCCCGATCGTCGTGCCTTTGCCGAGTCCGGCATCGTCCCACGTGTTGTAGAACACGTCGGCACGGAAGGCACCCGTATGCGCACCGTCACTCGTGCCACCGACCTGATTGGCCGGATTCATCTGCCGGAGCACGTGTGATCGCATGAAGCGTGATACGCCGATATAGACACCGGAACGTGCATCTGCCGGTGTGGCCACACCGGTATCATGCCAGTGCAGCTGGCTGCCATTCCACACGCCGACCTTATCGACACGGCGGCCGCCACCGGCCACGCACGCCTCTGGAGAGGCCAGCGTACAGGCGACCCGTTCCATTTCGCGGCCCTGATAGAGTTGGACCTCCGCCGTGGCCTCAGCACAAAGCCCGACCACAAGGGCGAGCCCCAACCATAGCCGAATGTGTACTTTCATCTGATCCTTCCTCCTTTTTGGCGGGGCCACTCTCCGGCCCCATTCTTTGTTTTCTGTTAGGTTACTTCTTTTGATGCGGGCTCGGTGTTGTCGCCGGGTGCAGGTACCGCTCCACGGCATCGCGATCCAGGCGGCGCATACGCCGGTGTAGCTTGCCCGCGATCTCGCTCACGCAGCTCTCCAGCGCCTTTGACCCCGCGAAGCCGATCATGCTGCCATCCAGGTCCCAAACACCGCCGGTCTTGCGCATGGCATCACGGCGGACCGCAGCTACGACGCCCACCGCGCCCTTGGTGGCCGTACCTTCTGAGGCGGCCGTAAATGCCACGCCGTTCAGGCGCAGCGTTGCCTCGATCTGAACCACGGCCTTCTTGCTCTGTTTCGATACGAGGCCGACCCGGATGGTGGGCCCGTTCTTCTCAGCCACCTCTCGTACGCGGAGATCCAGAATGCCATCGACCGGCACGGTCGATGGCGCGACGTCTCCTTCCATAAACTGGTCCAGCAGGCTATCGGATTTCGCGCGCGTATCGACCACCTCGAATAGGTCATGCTGCCCGAGAGCCGCTGTGCCCTGATCAATCAGATATCGCGCCACGGCGTTACCGAGCGCTGGATCGAGTGAGGACGAAGCGGTGTCGACCTGCCCAACCTGCACACGAATCGGGCGCTCCGACCGGGTCCGGTAGTGCTTCTGCCGGGCACGCCCCGAACCGACTTCGTCATGCTGCATCGTGCCGCAACCAGCCCCCACCAAGGCCACAAGCGCGAGAACCAGGAGTCTGTGCTTGCCGGGAAGCGTGCTCATCCCTCCTCCTCATCAATGCGCGTCACCAGTCGCTTTAACGCGCGCTCGGCCGCGAGGTCAGTCGCCTTCAGAAGATCGGCATCGCGTGCCTCGCCCTTGGCGGGGATCTTCACATTCGCAAAACGGTCCTCAAGATCATAGTATTCCAACATGAGCTCAACATGATACTCCGGGTTGTGAGCAATTGAACCAAACCCCAGCCGCTCAGTCTTGACCTCGAAAAAGTTCATGTTACAGAGCAGGATGCGCCGCGGCAGCTTGCGCGCCTGAACTTCCGGCGTGCGACCCATGATTTGCTCCAACATTGAGCGCGCCTGATTCGAGGGAGGGGTCACGAACGTGAACCGCCGTGTCTCATAAAGGTTGTCCTCGACCGTTTGCCAGATAGCGTTGCCGTAGCCCTTGCGTTTGAATTCAGCCACCAGCTCGGGGAACTGCTCGCTGGATTGTTCGCCGAAGGCCAGGGGGCAGACCAACAACGGCACGGGCCGTTCGCTGGCCCGGATCCGTTCGCCCTGGCTCATACGCTCCTGCTCCGCCAACAACTCGGGCACCCGTGCCAACGCCTTTTTGTACTGCGCCATCGGGTAGGTGGCGACCACCCATGCCTGCCACCGGCCACGTCGCTCCTCAACGGCTTCGTAAACAACGTCTGTGCCGAGGAGTTGTTGGTTGGATATCGCGCGCATGTCACGCGTGTACGACTCCTCGAACCCGATATCCGAGGCCCCGGTCCGCCCCACCCGCGTCTGTTCCGTAGTTGCCTGGTGCACATCATCCAAGATTGTCACACAGATTCGGCGCGCAAAGCGGCTCAGCGCTTCCTGGGTTGCCGCGTCCATGGCCTCCAGGCGAGACGCTTTCTTGGCGGCATACCCGCGCGCATACAGGAAATCAGCGCCATCGGCCGGCGGATGAGTGAACCATGACGGCTCCTCTGCTCGCACGGAGACTGCAGAGGCAGACGCGATCACCAAGGCGCAGGCGATGTACATGGGTAACCTGGCAATGGTTGCCGGTCGAAGAGGA
>JABMPJ010000130.1 GCA_013203785.1 Lentisphaerota bacterium
AAGTCAGAGGTCGGAGGCGGAAATGAACATCGAACATCGAACGCCCAAGTTCGAACATCGAAAGTTAGAGTGACGGCGATTTGTGGGGTGCGCCCGCTCTCGACAATCACACCCTTTCGCACTTCGGTGTTCAATGTTCGATGTTCGCCCCGCGTCAGCGGGGCCCCTCTAATTCAACATCACCTGCCCACCCGTGACCGGGAGGGCCTGACCGGTCTCGTACTGCTGTTCGTGCAGGTAGAGGATCGCGATGGTGACGTCGCGTGGTGAGCAGCCGCGGTGCATGGGCACCAGCGAGAGGTAGTGATCGCGGACATCTTCGAGCGTCTTGGCCCCGGGTACTTTTCCGGCTTTAAGATACTGCACAAAGAGGCCCCGCTCGGGATCCGACCAGAGCGGTCCCTCAAAGAAGTTACCGGGACAGACCGAGTTAACCTTGATGTTGAAGGGCACCAGCTCAAGCGCGAACGATTGGGTTAGACCGATACCGCCGAACTTTCCGCCAGCATAGGCGAAATTGCGGCGGCTACCTTCCAGACCCGACTTCGAGTTGATCTGCACAATATCCATAAACCAGTCGGCACAGATGCGGTTCTGTAACTTCATCACGGGCGCGACGGCCTGTGCGCAAAGAAAGTAGCCCTTGTAGTTGACGCGCGTCACCAGATCGAACGCGTCCTCGTCCATCTCCTCGAGCCCCCCCGCCTTCAAGACGCCCGCGTTGGCCACCAGGATGTCAAGTCCGCCGAACGCCTTAACCGTGGTTTCGACGCAGGCGTGAAGCGAGCGGCTATCGGTTACATCGGCGAGACAGAAGATCGCGGCCAGCTCGCCGTGCGTCTCCCGCAGCTGCGCGGCCACCGCTTCGCCCAACTCGGTGTTGAGATCGGCGACCACAATCGTGCCACCCGCAGCCGCCATCTCCGTGGCGATACCCAGTCCAAAGCCCTGTGCACTGCCGGTCACGATGGCGACACAGCCGGCCAAGCGCCCTTCGCGCGGTGGCGTCACAAGGAAGGTCCCTAGCCCGGCCACTCGAACCGAGCGCGGCAGACAGCGATGCTTGCGGACAAACTCCGTCACGGCGGCAGTGACTATACTTTCGGAGCGGTCGTCGCAGTTGATTTCCGCGTCGCCACCCGACTCGACGACCCGCACACTGGGGGGCGCCAGGCGTTCTCCCAAGGCGGCCAGTTCACGCGCGCAGCTCATCCGAATGGCCACAGCCGCCAGGGTCCTGTCTGAGTGTTCCATGGCTCGCGCCCCCTTACGCTACGACATCCTCAATGGCCGGGGCGTGAGTCAGAAGATACTTCTCCGCAGCGGCAGACCACAGCCCGTTGTGTGCCGCAACGATCTCGGCCAAATCAGCCAGGAATGGCTCTTCCTTGCCCAGTTCAGCCATGTCATCCAGGGCGGTGAGCGGCATGGAGGCACCGGTGTAGATCAGCTTCTTGCCCCCCGGTATCTTGGGAAGATTGAGGACGGTATCCACGACCGCATCCAACCCACCGACATGGGTGATCATGACAGCCGGATTGAGAACACCCTTCCCCATCAGATCAAGGGCTTCGCGCATGTCATCGGTGTTTCCGCCAGAGGACCCCACAACGTGGTGTCCCATGTAGTGCACGTCATAGAAGTTGATTGTGGCTGAGAAATCGGTCTTCGAGGGGCCGGCAAAGAAGTTCAGGCAGCCGTTGAGACCCAGTATCTGGGAGGCCTGCTCCACCAGCGGGGCCACAGGGGCAAAAACCAGGACATCGTCGTAGCCGTTGTTCGGTGTCAGTGCCTTGAGCAGCGGAATGGCATCGGCACCGGAGGTATCCACATAGTGCAGGTCGATCCCGATCGAGGCGGCATGCTCGGGTGAGAATATCGATGCCGCGCGATCAAGCCGCGTCTGGTCGATGTCGGTCACGACCAGCAAGCCCGGCCGATTAGAGCCGTGCAGGGCGCAGTCAATCGCACCCAGCCCCATCGGACCGGCCCCCGCCAGAATCGCCAGCGAACCGCCCTCGACGATACCGCTGACGTGTGTGTAGTTGCCCTGCTCAAAATGATACGAGGTCTTGAAGGCACCGATGATGCAGGAGACTGGCTCGGAGAGGGATGATTTAAAAAAGGCATCGCCTTCGCAGATCAGGAGACAGTCCTGCTCCATCACCTCGCGGGGTATGATCACCGTGCGTGCGCTGCCGCCAAGCGTCTGGAAGGAGTAGCCAGGGGCCTCATGCTCACGTCCGGGGATGTTCAGGGCCGGCTGCACGCTGTAACACTGGCCAGGCTTATACTTGTCGGCCCACTTGGCACCGACCTGCCTGATCGTGCCGCAGAACTCATGCCCTATAATTGTGGGGTGCTCGGCGATATCATTGGGCACACGCTTGTGCCCGGCGCCCTGCACTGCCGCCTTGTATGAGGACATGCAGATACTGTCGGAGGTGATATCGGCCAGAATCTCGTCATCCTGCAGTTCGGGCAGGTCAAAGGATTCCAAGCGCAAGTCATTCACGCCATGCAGGCGTACAGCCAGTGTCTTCATTTATCGCTCCTCATCTTCATTTTCGGTCTCATCAACGGGTCGGATCTCAGAAAGCGATTGATTAAAGCACAGGATAGCCCGTTCGGTCACGCCTAATGAATGAGGTGGCAGTCGGCACCGCGATATGACCTTGCATGGCCTCTGCCATTCGCTCAGAATTGAGGCCATGCAACTAACCACCCATTCAGCTTGTTGTTCTCTTCGCCTGAGGTCGTGTCTGCTTTTGCTCACGCTCCTTCTGACGTCCTGTTCACGGCAGTCATCCGGCAACGCCCACGACAAGGGAAACGAGGGCACAGCCTCGCACCAGAGCCCCCTGTTGTTGAAGCAGGTCGTTATTAGGGACCCCGGCCGCGGAAACATGGCGGCGCACCAACTCCTGGTCCCGGAGGGCTGGAAGGTCGAGGGCGGCATTCAGGTTCCGCCGCCTTCGTACAACATGATCCCCTACCTGAGTGATGTGACCATCAAGGCGCCCGATAAGCGCGGCGTCCGCTTCTGGGGGATCAACGAATATGGATACGCCGATAACGTGAATCTCCGCCCCTTCACCCCCTACGAAGGCCGCCCCTATTTTCGACCGCAGCGCTCTCTCGGAGATTTCTGGCTCCACATCTTTGAGCTCAATCCGGGAGAAGGAATCACACAGCTGAAGGTTGTGTCTGAATCTGAGCTGCCTGAACTCACGGAGCTGGTCCGGAAACAGCTGGCATCACTCTACCACAGTACCGAACAGGAAAACCGGCAACTGGCGATGAGCGGCATGAGTATGGAATTTGATGTTCAGGGACGACGCCTGGTCGTCCGCTATCTGGATGCAGGTACTGAAGTGGAGGCCACGATTTTTGCCACCGTGCGACACACGGCATACCGCTATGCCAACGGCCAAGTCAAGGCGGGCATGTGGACCTTGGACAATATGTACGCGGCATTCGGTCCGGCCGGGACAGACTACCTGAATGACCCCGCTCTGTGCGCGATTGTCCGTTCACGCCAAGAGCTTCCAGAATGGCAGGCGGCCATCCAACAGACCTATCTTATGATGCAGCAACAGATTGTGGCCAGGGGCCGTGCGGCCATGGCGGCGGCGGCGCGTCAGGCAGCCGTCAGCCGCCAGTCTCAGTCAGAGGATGTGCTGGACATCAGTTTTAACGGATGGAAGTCGCGAAATGCCATGAGCGACGCTGGCCATGCCTCCGACATTAACGCCATTCACGAACGCACCACGTACGCCACGCCTGCCGGCACCACCGTCAATCTGCCGAGTTACTATCAGAACGTGTATGCGGATCAGCAGGGCAACTACCTGATGCACAACGATGCCAACTATGAGGTCAACACGGATCCGACATTCAACAGCCGCAACTGGGAGCGGATTACGCCCACTCAATAGCGTCTGATTGGCCAGGTGCAGTAGCGCGCCAGATCGAACCATCGTCGCATCGCTCGTCCGTATCGCGGATTGGTGTCCGAATCCCATTTTCCGGATAACCTCAGGCTAGAGCTGCGATCGAAACCAGGCTAGGGTGGGACCTATCGCGACGGCAATGGTGGATTCGTGCCCGAGGCCCTCCATGGTGACCAACTCCACATGGGGGGCACCGCGGCGAGTAAAGGTTTCGAATGCCGTCACGGCATTGGCGTAGGGCACGGTGGTGTCGGCGCGGCCATGCACCAGGCGGAGCGGAGCCTGCGGCGTCCAGTCGAGTAGAGTGTTCTCTGCGATGGCGGCCCGTACATCAGGCTCCTCACCACGCAGATAGCGGCCAACGAAATCGGAATTGAGCAATCCACCTATCGTGGGGGGCAGAGCGGCACGCACCGCAGAGAACGAGTGTGTGCCATCGAACAGGGCGCTTACCCGCCCGTCGAAGGGGGACTGGAAGAGGTCGGCCAGCCGATTCCATCCATAAATACCGTTGTAGGCCGTCACGAAAAAGGCCGCCAACACCACGTCGTCATCAGCCGGATCCCTCAACATCTGATCCACAATGCCAATCAAGTCGTAGGGACCGGAGAGTGAGGCCACTGCGGACAGGCTGAGGCCCACATCAGCCCCCGCCTCAATCGCCCGCTGCGCGGCCAGCGTCACGTAGCCGCCCTGGGAGTATCCCACGAGAAAAAGCGAGCCATTCAAGCCGATACTACGCTCGTCACAGAAGCGAACCCCAGCCCGGATGGCGTCGATCACCGTCGCCGCCGATGTCGCAGCGTAAAGATAGGGGTGCATCTGCAACGACGAACCGTATCCAAGGTAGTCCGGCGAGCAGGCCACGTAGCCCTCCGCAGCGAGAATGAATGCATCGACCCCATAGAGGATCGGGACTTGGGACGCCACGTTCTGGCGGAGTGTCTGGGTGCCGTGCTGGGTCGAGGCAAACGGGGCCGCGGGCGCGCCAATGGGGATGTAGAGGGCTGCGGAGGCTTCCACGGTCCTGCCATCCTGATCAACCGTGGTATACTGGATATGGTAGACGGCGACGCGGTAGCGTAGCTCGAGCGAGGCCTCTACGCCGGCCGCGGCCAGGAGCGGCGATAAAATCTCAGGCGAAACATCACCGAGGTGCTCGGCGGACACGAGCTGCCCCGTGACGGACGTGGTGCTATCCCCGCTGTCGCAGCCAGGAGCAAGCAAGAGGAGGCAACAGAGAACAACGGCACCGACGCCACAAAAGAGAGGGTGCTGCCGTTTTCGAACACCGAAGTAAAACCCTCTGCCCTGTGGCCACATTCGCATTACTCCTCATGGCTCATTGATGCATCCTCTGGCGCTGGTTGCACCTCAGGCGCTGCATCCTTCTCGGGCGCTGCATCGGACTCGGCTACGGCCTCAGCCGCTGTGGCAGCCTTGGCCATCTTCTTATCCGGAGTCGGATAGGGCATACCATCGACGAGCTTTACGGCGGCCTCCCAACTGGTCTGCCAACGAGCAGGCACACCATCGCGCCACTCGTTGGCGCTGTCCATACCGAGGCCCTTGCTTGCCGCCGTGCCGACACCACTCACGGCGGTCATGGCTGTATTGGTCACGGTGCCGACGGCCTCACCTACAGCGCCGACGGTGGAGTCTTTGAGTCCGTCGCCAACCGATTTGAGATCGCCCGTGGCCACACCTTTGGCGGCTTTGAGGAGACCGCCCCCGAAGGCACCCACGATCTTGCCAGCACCTTTGCCCACGGCGGCAGCCGATTTAGCCGCCGTGCCAGCCACTTCCATGCTGGCGGAACCGACATTGCCGACCATGGCCATGGTCTGTCCGGCCAGGCGGGCGGCAATCAGCTTGTTGATGTCGGCGAAGATATCCGCAAAGGAACCGCCCATAGGCAGCGGCAAAGAGGCGCTCTTCGTCACGAGGGCAGCATCAATGTCACGTATTTGGGGCGATATCGATGATATATCTGCTGTGAGATCCAGACAGCTGCCTCCCAGGACCGTCGAGATACCGGTCTTCACGCCAGCAGGCAGCACCACATCATACGTCCCGAGCTCAATCCCGGCCAGACGGACCGCAGCATTCAGTGCCGGAACGTTGGTGCTCAGCACGCCCAGGCGGGCAATCGCGCCGACGTAGGCGTTCGGCTCGTCGCCCTGTCTGAGCTTGGTGGTCAGCTCCACCCGACCGGGCAACACCTTTTCAACCGGGGCGGACGGATCGAAGAAAATATCGGTGACTGTGAGCAGGAGTTCCGTCACGCCCACGTCCAACGGCTTATCCCCAAAAGAGAGGTCGGCATAGCGCACGTTGAGATCGTTCACGACCAGCTTCTCCAGCGCCACGGCGGGGGGCGGAGCAGCGGGCTTTTCCGTGTCCGGTTTCTCTTCCTTGGGCTGGGAGGGGGTCGTGGCCAGCTTCTGGACATTCATGACGCCATCGGAATTCTTGATGATATGCATGGCCAGGCCCTCAACCCGGACGTCGTTGATCACTATCGGCGGGTGCAGGAGGGATCTCACGGCAATCTTCACATGGGCGTGGCGCAGAGAGAGAAGATCGTCACCCTCAAAACCGGGGGGCTGACCGACCCGCAACCCTTCCAGCTCGACATAACCACGAAAGAGGTTGAGATCGATGTCCCTCAGTGAGACCTCGGCATTCACGAAATCACCCGCCTTGGTGTTGACCACCTTGACGGCAATGGGCGGCAGGGCCATCAACAGGACGACCATGAGGATAGCCACAACCAGGATGATCCACCCCAGCGCCTTGGCCAAACACTTCAGACATTTCTTCATGAGCATATCCCATCATTTATTTTGCTGTATAGCAGGGCAGAGTATAGGATGCCCCCTGCGAACTCACAAGACTGTGTTGCACAAAAGGAAGATACAATGACATTGAACCCCGGTGATAAAGCCCCTGCATTTGAACTGCTTGACCAGGAGGGCCAGACGGTCTCGCTGGCCGACTTCAAGGGAGACCGCCTCCTTATCTACTTCTATCCCAAGGCCAACACCCCCGGCTGCACGGTGCAATCCTGTGCGGTCAGCGAGGCGCAGGCTGATTTTGCGGAGGCGGGCATCCGCACCGTCGGGATTAGTCCCGACAAGCCTGCCGCCCAGAAGACGTTTGACGACCAGTACAGCCTCGGATTCCCGCTGCTATGCGACACCGATCACAGCGTGGCCGAAGCCTTCGGCGTCTGGACCGAAAAGTCGATGTACGGCAAGAAGTATATGGGCATCCTCCGTTCGTCTTTCCTGATCGATGCCAAAGGCGTGATCGAGAAGGCATGGTACAAGGTCAGCCCAAAGGATACGGTGCCGAACGCGCTGGCGGGGTAGCATTCGAGACAGAACATAGGGGACGCGGGGGAGTAAGGAGCATGAAACGACAGATCATCACGATCGACGAAGCGCTTTGCAACGGCTGCGGTGAGTGCATCAGCGGATGTGCCGAGGGCGCCCTACAACTGGTCGACGGCAAGGCCAAGCTGGTTAAGGAGCAGTTCTGCGACGGGTTTGGCGACTGCATTGGCACCTGCCCAACCGGTGCCCTGAAGATTGAGGAGCGCGATTCCGAGGTCTTTGATGCCGAAGCGACCAAGATCAACCTACTCGTGACACAGGGCCCCGAGGCCGTGGCACGCATGGAGGAGGCCGAGAGAGTGCATAGCGCCACACAGGCCTCCACGCCCCCACCTCGCCAGGGCGGTTGCCCCGGCTCCATGGCGCGCTTCACCGAGACGCCTTCCACCGCCGCACCCTCGGCCACATCCGCCGATCTGCCCGGCCACGTTATGGCCTCAGATCTGCAGCAATGGCCCGTCCAGCTCCATCTCGTGCAACCGGGCGCTCCGTTCTTCAAGAACCGTGAGTTGGTCGTACTGAGCACCTGCTCCCCCATTGCCTCAGCCGATGTGCACTGGCGCTACATTCGCGGGCGCGGCGTTGTGGTGGCCTGTCCCAAGCTCGACAAGACGGAGCCCTATGCCGAAAAGCTCGCGGGTATCCTACGGGACGAAACGATCCCCAAGGTGATTGTCCTACGAATGGAAGTGCCCTGTTGCGGCGGATTGACTCGTACCGTGCAACAGGCCGTGGCCCAGTCTGGGCGCACGGACCTGGTATTTGAAGAGGTCATCGTAGGTGTCGACGGGACCATACGCGGATAGGGAAAGCTTGTTTTTGACACGCACGCACTCCATACTATCTAAGTTGGAGAGGGAGGGGTGTCCGATGCGTTTGACTATGCTCAAATTGGTTAAAATCCTGCGCGTGGAGATGGAGGATCTTAAGACGGACATTGAGCTGCTCGTTGAGGAACACCAGCGCAGATTCCAATCGCACATCGAGAGCGGACGTGTCTGTCGTGAGAATGTGGCAACGCTCCAGAACGAGGAGTTTGGCGTCCGTCATTTCATCGACATTCTTGACGCCATTGATGTCGACAATTTCGACAATCTGGACCACCTCGTGGCCACGATCCGCCGCCGTTTCAGGAAGATCATTGAGGAGCGAGAGCTGGCACAGGCGAGCATGGTGCTGGCCGAACGCAGGTTGGCCAAGGTTGAGCGTTATGTGACAGACTCCGGGTCCAACGCATAGACAGGAGCTTCACCACATGGCCTATCCCGAATTTGACCGACACGAGCTGCGAATATTCTCGCTTTCCGAGCGCAGCAATAGAGTGGAGATTGAGCGCGACCATGTCGCGCCTTCCTCCATCGGCAACCCGCTCTCCTCCACGGCCCAAGTCGTGCTGGACGAGACCGTAGCCCGAATCAGACGGGCCCGCGCCGCCGACCGCCCGGTGGTTCTGGTGTTCGGCGCGCACACGATCAAAAACGGGCTCGGCCCGGTTCTGATCCACCTCATGCGACAGGGCTGGGTAACCCACTTGGCCACCAACGGGGCAGGCGTCATTCACGACTGGGAATTGGCCTATCAAGGTCAGACCAGCGAAGACGTCGAGACCCACGTCCAGGCCGGCCGTTTCGGTATCTGGGAAGAAACCGGGCGGTTCATCAACCTGGCCCTGCGCATAGGCGCGTGGGAGGGGCGTGGCTACGGGGAGTCGGTCGGGGCCTTGATCCACAACGATGGCCTGCTGATACCCGAAGCCAAGGCCCTGTGCGCCGCCGCCGCCGATGCCGCGCGGGACCCAGAGCACGCCGCCGCCGCGGCCGACCTGCTCGGTGCCATCCAAGACTTCGGGCTACCCCCCGGTCGACTAACGGTGGAGCACCCTTACAAGGCCTACAGCGCTCAAGCGGTGGCCTTCCAGCTCGGGATTCCCTTCACGAGCCATCCCATGTTTGGCCACGACATCATCTACAACCACCCCATGAACCACGGTCCGGCGATCGGGCGTACCGCCCAGCACGACTACCTTCGTTTTGCCGAATCGATCAGCCGCATCGACGGGGGTGTCTATCTCTCGGTGGGCTCGGCCGTCATGTCGCCCATGATCTTTGAAAAATCCCTCGCGATGTCTCAGAATATGGCCATGCAGCGCGGCGAGCACATCGACAACCACTTCATCGCGGTGGTGGATCTGGCACCGTCCAGCTGGGACTGGAAGACACAGGGCGAACCACCGATGGACAACCCCGCCTACTACCTGCGATATTGCAAGACGTTCAACAGAATGGGAGGCACCATGCGGTACGCCTCCGCGGACAACCGGGATTTTCTGCTCTCGCTGAGCAGGGAGCTGGATCATTAAGAAGAGGAAGCAAACCGTGAATCGAGAACTAAGAAAGATCTATCTGTGTGGACCCATCATGGATGAAGCCGAGGGCACAGCCCGCGAATGGCGCCAGATCGCTCACGAGGGACTGGGCCGTCGATTCCTGATGCTGGATCCCATGCGCCGCAATTTTAAGGACCGCGAAGTAGACAGCGCCAACGAGATTGTTGAGTTCGACCTGCAGGATGTGCGTGACGCGGATATCATTCTGGTGAACTACAATAAGGCGTCGATCGGCACCTCCATGGAGGTCTTCTATGCCGCGCACGACCTGGGCAAATTCGTGGTCGGTTTCAGCCCCTTCGAATTTAAGGAGTGCAACCCCTGGATGGTTAAATTCTGCACCAAGATCCTCCCCTCGCTCGAAGAGGCCATCGCCTACATCAGCGAACACTTTGTTCAGCAAGCGTACTAGATCTCATCCGAAACGGGTGGGTTGGACACCTCCTGAACCGCGTACCGCGTGAGGCGGCGCACGGAGAAGGGAGGCCTATTATTCATTCCGCGCCACCAGCACTACGCCGCGCAACAGACTCTCCACCGTGGCCGGATCAAGCACGAATATGACGTCCTGCCCCTGCACCATGGCAAAACGCCCGGAGGTACCTGCCGTTGCCCCCACCAGGATGATCTTCTGAATGGCCTCCCCGCCGGTCAGGCCCAGCGTCAACGAGGTCTGGGGCGCATCCAACCCGTAAGGAGTCAAGCCAGGGGGATGCTGGGCCTCCACGCGCTCGGCCCGCAGGTTGGATACACGGAAAAGCACATCAGAAAGGGCTGCGGCATCAACCAAGCCTCCCTCTGGTTGAAGGGCCCGCCAATGGCCCTCCGCGTCACACTCAAGGATCTGCTCCACATCACCACGCTGCACTCGAATTCGGCAGACCCGTTCCGGCGGAACAGCCAAGACACTGCGATCAAAGAAAGAGAGTGGCATGGCCGTCATGGCGGACAAGGCGGCGAGCGCCTCACGCCGTACCAGGAAGCGCCCAGGTCGCTGCGCGCACTGCACCAGCAGCATGTCGGGGTCATCACTGTCGGCCGCAACGAGCTCGCACCGTCCGGCAACGGTGTCTCCGCTTGATTTGATTTCCCCCCCTCCCTCAGGGGCCGTCGCCGCCGCCGCGGGAGGATAGGAGCTGTCGAGCGTCACGCGCAAGACCAATCTCTCATCCGCCACGGTGGTCGCGTTGGTGGCAGACGCATCCACAAACGACTGGATACGAGCCTCCGTGAGTCGGCGCAGCACAGCCGTTACAGTTTGTGAATCGGCCGGCCACTGAATCGGCTCCAAGATCGACCACCCACCCCTACCCGTCCGTCCCAGGGCTAGCTTCAGATCACCATGTTGCACGGCCACATAGCGCAGGTCGTGCGGATCCATCCGGACCAAGGCGCGGCTACGCAGGTTGTCCACGGGTAGCTCGAACTGCGCGAGCAGCGCCCCATCCAACGTGACAATAGCGCCCTCATCCGTGAACGAGGCATAGACCGCGCCCGTCTCTGCATCGGCCACCTTGCCGAAGACGAGCTCCCGGCCCACGTCATCGCCCGCCTCCCAGAGCCGCACCCGCGCTGGTGCTGTATCGGCCGCCAAACCGTACGATTCTACGGGTACGGCAGGCGGGACTGAAGCCACTCGCTCTTGAACCGTCGTGGGGGGGTCCCATATGAAGCGCTCGATACGGGCCGCATAGAGTGACTCAAGCAGGGAGGCGATCACGCCGCCCGCAGCGGGCTCACGTACGGGCTGCTGCATCACCCAACCCGCCCCCCCCCGCAGGAGCTGAACAAAGCCACCACCGGGCCTCTCAATTTCAAGACGCGTGACACGGGCGGCCTGGCCATGCAAAAGGGAGAGATCACGCATGGCCTCGATCGATTCCGGCAACGCCGCACGTAAGGAGGCATCCACGAGCAGCACACTCGACTCCCCATCAAAACGGACGTACATCCGTTTACCCAGGCGCGCGTCGTTCCCAATCAACAGCCGACGCGATCCCAACGGGGTGCGATAGCGCACGGCCGTGTGTGGCACATCAAGACCATAGTCTCCCAAACTGAGACCACGGTGCTCGCGCTGTTCGCGCGTGATAGTCTCGTGGCAGATCAAGGCCTCGGAGGAAGCAAGAATATGTCCGATGCGCGCCTCATCAGCACGACCCTCCACGGGATGCACCATCCACCACTCATCGCCCCGACGCACGAGCTCCATCTCATACGTCCCGTTCAGCATGGTCAGTGCTTCGACGTTCATCAGGTCGCCGTCCAGGACCCGTCCCGACTGGGCAAGCCGTTCAGCGGCGGGGTCGGCGCCGCGTTGCATCACCCACAGCCCAGCCCCAAGGATACAGACAACGATCAGGAGGCGCAGTGTGGTTCGGTAGTTCATCGCCGCCGCTTCCACCAGATCAATCCGCCCGTCAACGCGACCAGCCCCGGCACGCCCACGACGGATAGGAGAAAGAGCAGCTGCACCAGGTGGCGATCCAAACCAAGTTCCACACGCTGTGGGTCACGCGCCGAGATGGCCATCAGCTCCTCGCGCTCAAGCAGCCAGTTCACACTACTCATAAAGAAGTCAATGTTACCGCCCACGCCAGCCTTGAGCGACCCGTTGGAGACGAAATAGGAGTCGCCGATGACGACAAGTCGGGTCGGCTTAATCTCAACGTCAAGACCGGCCACCGTGCCTCGCTCAACGGCCAGAGCCAACGGAACCGGTCCGCGCTGGTCGGCCGCCTCGTCAAAATGGGGTGGCCGCGTTTCAGGGTCGGCCTCGGCCCACCCTTTCTCCGAATTGCTGGCCAGGATCGTGACGGTTGGCCGGTCAACCTGGTGGGCTCCCCCGTTGAGGGCGGCCACGGGTTGGAGCATCCGCGGCAGATAGAACATGGTCTGCACATTGCGCAGATTACGTGTAATGGGATGATCACCATAGTTCGAAACCACCAGCTCGCGCCCGGTCAGCGTCATACCCACGACGACCTCCTCGGCCACCCTCACGCCCCAGCGCTCCAGAAGCCCGTCCAACCCGCTGCGTGAGTAGGGATCCAAGAGAAAAAGCGCCCGGCCATTGCGATTGAGATAATCCGCCACTAGCTCGACCTCCTCGCGAGACAACTGCTTGGAGGGACCCGCCACCACGAGCACGTCACAGTCAGCCGGAATACCCCCAACCGCAGCGGGGATCAAGCTGCGCACCTCGAGGTTGTCCCGGCGCAGGGCCCGGGCAGCGGCCGAAAAGCCCGCCGCGGGACTGTAATCAGAAATGCCACGCTCACCATGGCCAGCCAAAAAATAAATCACGGGCTTCTCGGGCTGCACCACGGCGTGGATGGCCGATGAGAAGGCCTGTTCACCGTGGAAGCTCACCAACTCCTTGACGATGTGGCCCTGTTCCACGCGGGTCTCGTAGGTCACAATATCGCTGAGTTCCACATACTGACGGCGGCCCTCACAATCGAAGACCACCACATTGGGATCCTCAACATCATAATCCGACGCCAATGCCCGCACGCGCGAAAGATCGCGATCCGGATCGACGAACTCCACGTTCAAAGCGAGCGCCTGGCTCCGTGATGCAGCGTATTCATACTCCTTGAGGAGGGCCTTGACGTCCTCGAAATGCCGCTGCCCATGTTGAAAGAAGACGACCACCTGTACCTGGCCCTTCAGTGAGAGCAAGAGCTGTTGCGACTTATCGGAGAGCTGGTAGTAGCGCTGGCGACTGATGTCCCAGCGCGCATAGTGGCGCGAGGCCATAACGTCCACGATCAGAACCGCGGCCGTAGCGAGAATCAACGAAAGTATCACGTTCAGCCCGGTCGCCACACGTCGACCGCGGTTTTTCCAAATACTCCGGTTGCCCTGTCTGCGGTCTGCCATAGCTGCTATCTCCACCGCCGCGATTCAAGCACGCGCACGGCTGCAAAAAGGGACAGTGCCGATCCTGCGACGTACAATACCAGCGGGCGTGTATCCACGATGCCGCGTGAGAAATCCCGAATGTGGTCAGTGACGGTCACATACGTGGCCGTGATCCCGCCCCCGGAAATCAGTGTAACGATCCAACCAAACAGCAGGACACACCATACGGCGCAGAAACAGCAGATCGCGGCTATAATCTGGTTGCGCGTCAGAAGCGAAACCAGCAGGCCTACGGCCACGAGGAGTGATGAGACCATCACAAGGATCAACCCACCGCTCAACAGGGCCCCCCCATCAATATCGGAGAGTTGCAGGACGGGACTGACCACCACCAGAAGCAGCAGGGTCAATACGACAGGGAAGGTCACCAGCAACAGGAACGAGAGCGCGCCAGCGTATTTACCAAGCACAATCTGAGTCTCGGTGACGGGTACCGTCATGAGCGTCTCGAGCGTGCCAGAGCGCTTTTCCTCCGCAAAGAGACGCATGCAGACCACCGTCACGAGGATGGTTAGCCAGACGACGATAGCCTCACAGAGCGAAACCGTCAGCGGCTGATCCACGACCGGATTCTGCACCACCTCGAGGACAAAGGTGGCCGAGGTTACAGCCAGGAAAACCACCATCAGCACATAGGCCACCGGCGACAGAAAACAGGCCGCCAGCTCGCGCGCCCACAGCGTCAGAAAATTCCTCATGACGCCATACCCCCATTGAGCGGCAGCCCATTGCCAGTGTCCTCGGCAGTCACCTCAGCAAAGACATCCTCCAGATTGCGGCGCTCTTCGCGCAGTTCCCGCAGGGTCCATCCATTGGCGGCCACCACGCGGAAGACATCCTCGCAGATGTCGCTGTTCTTCTGGCTCTCGCAGGTGCACAGCAACCACTCGCCCTGCGGCTCACAGCTGACATTCACGACGGCCGGTACGGCGGTCAGCAGGCGCTGCACGTTCTCGGGCGTCCCCCCCCGCAACACGGCTACGACGCGCCGGTTGCCACGCAGCAACCCAACCAGCTTGCCGGGTGAGTCCGACGCGACAATCTGGCCCCGGTTGATAATGAGCACCCGGTTACAGACCATCTCGACCTCGTGAAGGATGTGACTGGCCAACAGCACCGTGTGGCGGTCACCCAAACTCCGAATCAGGTTCCGGATCTGGCGGATCTGGTTGGGGTCGAGTCCTACGGTCGGCTCATCCAGGATCAACAACTCAGGCTCGGCCAACAGGCTGTCGGCCAACCCGACGCGCTGCCGAAATCCACGCGACAGACTGCCGATGATCTGGCGGTGCACATCGGTCAGTCCGCCGTCTTCCAGGACCGCACTGACGCGGCTGCGCAGGCGAGCACCGCCGAGCCCCTTGAGGCGACCGCGGAAGCGGAGATACTCGCACACACGCATATCGGTGTAGAGAGGAACATTCTCCGGGAGATAGCCAATCCGGCGCCGCACCTCCAGTGAGTGGCTGAAGACGTCAAATCCGGCGACCTTTACGCTGCCACCGGTGGCGGGCAGGAATCCGGCAAGGATCTGCATGGTCGTCGTCTTGCCCGCGCCATTGGGGCCCAGGAATCCAACGATTTCACGAGGTTTGACGTCAAAACTGATATCATCGACAGCGGCTTTGCCGTGGTAGCGCTTGGTCAGGTTTTGAACTTCAACAATCATAATGCGCCACGTGTTGACTCTTCTGGATGAGGCCGTATTATGATGATCGCTGTGGGGCGACGTCAAGGGCGTAGGCCGGATGTCGGAAATCAGAGATCAGAGGTCGGCATGAATGGTTTAGCGGTGGAGTTTGCGGGGGCGGCACGATATACGGAGGCCTTTCTGCCGCCGACGGCGGCGGTCCGGGAGTCACCCGACTCTGGCCGGTTTTTTCCATACAGTGAGCGCCACCTACAGTGCCTCTGGGCCGACGATCGCTATCGACCCGAAATGCTCAAGACCAGTGCCGGTGACGCCGTACTGGTGGCATCGCCGGGCCGCTGGAATCTGGAAGCCGGTCCCGACTTCCGCGATGCCGTTCTGATTCTGGCGCCCGACCAGCGTCGCCTGCATGGCGACATTGAGCTGCATGTCCATCCACGTGATTGGCATCACCACGGCCACGCTGACGATCCGGCCTATCGCAACGTGATCGCCCACGTGACCTGGTTTCCCGACCGCCGCCAGACCACGCTGCCAGATAAGGCGGTCCAAATCGCCCTGCGCGATCTCGTCAGCGCCGACCCGACTTTCAGTTTCGACACGCTTGATCCGACCGCCTACCCCTATGCCGTCGTGACTCGTAAACGGACACCGTGCGGGCGCGTATTGGCCGGACGTGACCCCGACATCCAAGGATCAGTTCTGGATGCGGCGGGCGAGGAGCGGCTGCGCATCAAAGCATTGCGCATGGCGGAGGCCATTCGGCAACGCGGCCCCGAGCAAGTGCTCTACGAGGAGGTCATGGCGGCGCTGGGCTACAAGAAGAACCGCAGTGCCTTCCGACATCTTGCCCGCATGGTCACACTACAGGAGCTCGAGGAGAGTTGTACCGGAAAAGCGCGCGAGGCCTATGCCTTGCTCATGGGTGTGGCCGGCCTGCTGCCTGCCAGCCCGCAACCGCAGTGGGACGAGGAGGCCGCCCGGTTTGTCCGCTCGCTCTGGAACTGCTGGTGGCGCATGCAGGAGCGATGGTCGGATCAGCTCCTGTCCAGTGGGGAATGGACGCTCGCCGGACTGCGCCCGCAGAATCATCCGGCCCGCCGCCTCGCTGCCGCGGCCGGTATATTTGCCGGTAAGCGTCCCTTCTTCGATGCGCTCACCTCCCTCGACACGTCACGCCCCGAACACTGGTTCCCGGCCGCGAGCAGCCTGATCACGGACACACCAGCACCGCCCTTTTGGGATCACCGGCTAAGCTGGGGTCGGCCGCCGGTCGAGGCCACGATTGCCCTGGTGGGCGAGGCACGCCTCGCCGCCATTCTGATCAATATACTCATTCCCTTCCTCGCCGCAACCGGTCACCACGTGGCCGATTTACTGGCCCATCTGCCCGCCGAGGCGAGCAACGCTCTCACACGCCAGACGTCGCACGCCCTCTTTGGGCGCGACCACAATCCCGCCCTGCACCGCACCGGTCTGCGCCGCCAGGGATTGCTCCAGATCTTTCACGATTTCTGCATCGTACACGGCGCCGACTGCCAAGGCTGCCCGCTACCGAAGGCGCTGGAGTCGTTTGTAGAGTAGGGAGTCTCACGCTGGGCAAATGTGACAACCTACTTTGGATGAGTAAAGAGACGCCTCGATCCGCATCCCTTTTCAATATCCAACAGCCAACAAGGAATCTCCAACCGAACAAGGAGGGAGAGCGAGGGATGCGAATGGCAGACTAAATAGCCATCCATTCTCGCTCTCTCGCACACTTGGACATTGGGTGTTCCTTGTTGGCTGTTGGGCGTTCACATTCCTAAGCTTAACGCCGCCCATGATGGGGTCAGCCCTACGCCCTGGCGTCGAGCATTTCCGTCGCAACCGCCGTCACGCGATCAGCGTCGATGCCAGTCATGCAACGGTGGTGACGGAACTCGCATTCACGCATGAAGCAGGGGCGGCAGGCGAGCGCATCCGATTGCACGACGCGATGCCCCTTGCCAAAGGGCCCGGTGCGCGTGGGACTGGTGGGACCGAAGAGAACCAGTGTCGGCGTGTCCGCCGCCGCCGCCATATGGACCGGGCCGGAGTCGTTGGCGATCAGCAAGTCCATGGCGGCCAGGTAGCTGCCCATCTCGACCAGCGAGGTCTGGCCAGCCAGATCAACCGCGTGGCCGCCCATCATACGGTTGATGTCGGCACAGCGCTCAGCGTCGCCAGGCCCACCCAGGAGATAGACCGTGGCTCCCCGCTCCTCATGCAGGAAGCGACCGGCGGCAGCGAAGCCGGCCGGCATCCAATCCTTGGTCACCCATCGCGACGTCGGCACAATCCCCACATGGGGTCCCCCGTGTTCGAGGGCGACCGACGGAAAGGTCACGCCAAAGTATGGCGCTGTGGGCTCAATCCCGAGGTAAGCCACCGGATCGAGGTTCTCCTCGACGGCATGGCGCTCTTTGTCGCGCGGCCCCGCTACGGCATGATAAAATAGCCGCGACCCCTCGCGATGAAACGAGGGGCCAATCCGTCGCTTGGCCCGTGCCAGACGCGCGATCAAGGCGCTCTTCAACAGTCCCTGCATGTCGATCACATAGTCGTAGCGCTCGGCGCGCAGGTCCTTGAGGAGGGTACCCACGTTGCGCAGGGGCTGGCGCCGGTCAAACGGAATCACCCGGCGCACGTCATCGAAGCAACCAGCCAGTTCGACGTACTCGCGCTGCACCACCCAATCGATCTCGGCATCAAGACCGTGCTTGAGCGCGTGTACCGCTGGCAGGGCATGAAACAGGTCACCCAGCGAGCTGAGCTTAATGACCAGAATCGATCCGCCCTGTTTGACCCTCTCCATCACGCCCCTCCGCCCGCAGCATCCTGCAGCGCCGCCTTGATCATTCGAGCCGTCTCCATGCCGATGCCAGGTACCTCTGCAATATCCTCTACGGAGGCCTTCTCGATCCGCCGCAGCGACCCCAGCGCTTGGAGCAGGAGCTGTTTGCGCTTCGGACCGATGCCCGCAATATCGTCCAACACAGATTCACGAATACGACGGCCTCTCAAGAGGCGATGGTAGTCCAACGCGAAACGGTGGGCCTCATCGCGCAACCGTTGAAGGATCTGCAGCGCCGGTGAACTACGATCCAGCTCCAGCGGAGGTCGACGGGGGTGAACATAAACCAACTCGAACTGTTTGGCGAGGCCAGCCGTCGGAAGGCGATCAAAACCGAGGCGGCCAAGCTCGCATTGCGCTGCCGCCAGTTGGGTGGGGCCCCCATCCACCAGCACCAGCGAAGGCGGTGGCGCACCGCTCTCACGTAGGGCCGCAAAACGACGCTGAATCACTTCGGCCATCATGGCCGGATCATCGCTACCCTCCACCGTCTTGATACGGAAACGACGGTAACGACTTTTGTTCGGGATACCATCGACGGCGCAGACCATGCTGGCAACGGCATAGGTCCCGGAGATATTGGAGATATCATAGGCCTCGATCACCCGTGGTAATTCAGGCAGCTTCAGACAGGCCTTCAACTCCTCCATGCCACGTTGAGCGGTCTCCTGGCGCATGGCCGGGGTCACACTGACGCGTCCACGTGAGCGCACCACCTGGCCGAGGGCGTGCAGCGTGTCACGCAGGGCCGCGGCGCGCTCAAACTCCAAGGCGGCCGCCGCGCTCTCCATCCGCTCCCGCAGCTCTTGCAGCACCTTGGGACGTTTCCCTCGCAGGAAAGCACAGGCCTCGTTCACGCGCTCGCGGTATTCCTCTGATGAGACGGTGCCGATGCAGGGCGCTGCGCAAAAACGCACGATGTCATTTATGCAGTGCTTGTGCGTCTCCGCATCGGGAAGGCGCGGCCCACATTTGCGGAGCCCGTAGTGCTTCTCAACGAAATCAAGCGTCGCCCGTGTTGCGGCCGAGGAGGGAAAGGGACCAAAATACTCCGAGCCCTCGTCGCGTTCCACGCGGCAGAGCCGCAGACGCGGAAACGGTTGCCCGAGCTCGGCCCGCAAGAGCAGAAAGCGCTTGTCGTCACGAAAGCTGACGTTGTAGCGAGGGCGGTATTGCTTGATCAGGCGACTCTCGGTGAGGACCGCCTCAGCCTCGGTACGAACCACGACGAGGTCGAGATCCGCGATACTGCGCACCAGACCGCGCAGCTTGGGCGAACCGCGGCGCAGTGAGCTCTCACGGAAGTAGGACTGTACCCGCTTGCGGAGCGAAAGCGCTTTGCCGACATAGATAATCTGTCCGCGCCGATCACGCATCAGGTAGCACCCTGGCTTGTCAGGCAGCTCCTGCAGCTTTGTCCGGACGCGTTCGGGTATCTTCATGAACAACCAGTCTTTGTCGCGAGCTTTGTCGTGAGCTTAGTCGACAAAGCTCGCGACAAAGGCCCCCGCAAAAGGGTGC
The DNA here is from genome assembly GCA_013203785.1 of Lentisphaerota bacterium. Lineage (GTDB taxonomy): Bacteria > Verrucomicrobiota > Kiritimatiellia > UBA8416 > JABMPJ01 > JABMPJ01. Next base: position 19,712 of record JABMPJ010000130.1, read on the forward strand.
ATGACCCCAAGTTCTCTATTCAAACCGTAACAGGGCATACCAGGAATAGCGGCGGCTCTTGATGCGCAGCAGTACGCGGCCGCGTTCGGCGGCCTCGCCGAGGGCTTTACCGAACTCCTCAACCGTGGTCACGGGTGCACGGTCCACACTCAAGATCAAGTGGCCGGGTCGAATCTCGGCCTGGGCGGCGGCGCTATCCGGCTCCACCTCAGCGACAATGATACCCTCGTCCATCTCGTACCCGAAACGGCTGGCCAGCTCGGGGGTCAGCTCACGCACGGTCAGGCCGATTTTTTGCGCCACTTCGACGGCCTGTTTCTGGACCTCTTCGTCACCAGGCAGCACCCCGATCGTGACCGTGAGGGTGAGTGTTTCACCATCACGAAAGACCGTTAGCGGGATCTCCTTACCGGGCTCTGTCAGCGCGATGCGGTTGCGGAAGGCACTGCTGCCTTCGACCGCCCGGCTCTCCATCTCAAGAATGATATCGCCCGCTTTGAGGCCCGCTCTTTCGGCCGGGCTCTCTTCAACGACGGCCGCCACCAGCACACCCTTCGCATCCTTCAGTCCGAACGACTCGGCCATCGCTTCATCCATTTCACCACGGTTGAGCTGAACTCCAAGAAAGCCGCGCGTTACTCGTCCATAGGTCACGAGTTGGTTCTTGATCACGATCGCAAGGTCTATCGGGATCGCAAACCCAATTCCCATGTAGCCCCCGCTCTGGCTGAAAATGGCGGTGTTGATACCGATGACCTTCCCGTCGATATTGAGCAGAGGCCCGCCGGAGTTACCAGGATTGATGGCGGCATCCGTCTGAATAAAATCCTCGTACTCCGCAATACCGATGTCATTGCGCCCCACCGCGCTCACCACGCCGACGGTCAGCGTCTCGGAGAGGCCGAACGGGTTGCCGACCGCTATGGCCCATTCACCGATCTCGAGTGAGGCCGATTCGCCCGGTTCGAGAACGGGCAGATCCTCTTTGCAGTCAATCTTGATGACGGCAACCTCCGACTTCGGGTCAGACCCTATACGGCTGGCCTCGAACTCACGGCCGTCCTTCAGCTTGACCGTGATCTTATCGGCGTCGCCCACGACATGGTTGTTGGTCAGGATGTAGCCGTCCTTGGTGATGATGAATCCAGAGCCCTGCCCCATCATGCGTTGCGCGCGCGGCTGCCTCCGATGGCCGGGAATGCCAAAGAAGCCAAACGGGTCGTTGTACTCCCCCTCGGCCTGTTCCGGCTGGATGGTCTTCTCCACCGTAATAAAGACCACCGCCGGCATCGCACGTTTGGCCACCCGTGAAAAGGCGCGACTCGTCTGCTTGAGTAGCGCAATGCCGTCGTCTTCTCCCATCGCGGTCGCCGCAGCCGCATCCGTCGAGAGGACGCCTGTCACCACGATTCCCATGGTCAATATCGCTATAATCCGTTTCATTGAGGCTCCTTATGCCCTGGCAGGTTCGATGCCCGTAAATGATGCCAAAGTGGAGGCCAAAGGTCCAGTGGGGAGCGAAGAGGGCCAGAAGTCAGGGCCGTGTTGTTCAGTTCTCCGTAGCGCACTGGTCTGGAGTAGCTTCCTGATTCATCTGACCCAAAAGGCCATTCAACACCCACAGCGATAATGTCGAGGTCGATGTGTGCCCTGTCTATCGAAGCTCAAGAATCGCTGAGAAGGCCCGGCACACCTCGTCGAGTTCATCAGGCGAGATGGTCTCGATCTTCGTCTTCAGCCTGTGCTTCGCGACCGCACGAATCTGATCCACCACGGCAACGGCCGCGTTGCCTTGGCATGTCACAGGAACCGTTATAGGGGGATGGGGCTTGGCTGCCGTGGACAATGGAATGACGACAATGGTGCGGCGGAGACGGTTGATTGTGCCGTGCGTCAGCACTAGGCAGGGCCGCGTCTTCTTGATCTCTGACCCCTGCGTCGGGTCAAGACCTATCCACCAGATATCGCCACGTTTGATGGCTGCATCCGTCATTCCTCAATCCCATCGTCAAACGATTGCCATTCATCTATCTCACGGACCAATGCACGGTCGCGATTCGCGGCGCGGCAGGCCGCTGCGAGGGAGTTATCTCGCTCCGACAACTCCTGATTGAGCAAGCGAGTGACAAGACGCGACCGCTGGCGAGCGGGTACCGCTGCCTGGAATCGGTGCGCCACAGCATCAGGTATAGATAGCGTCATTCTCATGGCAATAGAGTATGACTTATGACTTATGCTGTCAACAGTTTCTCTTAGGAAAGGAATTTGCGTTGCACGCAAATTCTAGTCGCTAGGAGGCAAGTCACTGGGCATTACTGACGCACATATCGTAGGTGCGTCGCGGCTGGACCATCAATAATCTGGTCGATGCGGAACGCCGGCGCGGGTTCACTCAGGTGTTCAAAGAGGCGCCGCCCGCCGCCGAAGAACACGGGTGCCAAAGCAATTTCCAGCTCATCAACAACACCGAGGTTCAGGTATTGCTGAATCACATCTGCGCCTCCTGAGATGCGAATATCGCGACCCCCTGCGGCCCCCCGAGCCAGCGTCAGCGCATGCTCAGGACCCTCATTGATGAAGTAGAACGTCGTTCCGGCAGGGCGCACCCAAGGGTCTCGTTTCTCGTGGGTAAGCACATATACCGGCGTGTGAAACGGAGCCTCCTCTGGCCAACTGACCTCACCTTGGTCGAACATACGCTTACCCATGATGTTGGCCCCGGTGCGCTCGAAGGTGTGGCGAACCATGTCATTGACCGGGCCAGTCTCCCCCCCGGAACCGAACTTGAGCATCTCGCGAAAGCATTGTTGATTGATGATCCAGGCCATCAATGCACCCCACTTGGCACCCCAATTCTTGTACTCGGGCTTGCCCATGGTCATTCCATCCGGTGCCATATAGCCATCAAGGCTAAGCCCAATGTTGACTAATACTGTGCTCATTATGCTCCTCTCGCCGGGCTGGAAGTCGGCCAACTTGCAAGGCCACAATGGGCCCTGATGTTGGAATTCTCTTCTTTGATCTTCACACAAACACTGTCAGGGCGGCGAGCATTTCAGCAATCATGATAAGTAGAAAGCCTTTTGCACAGAGAGGTACTCGCCGTGCTTCCCTTCCCGTGTCCCATGCTGTGGACCAGTCAGCCAAAATTGACAGGCCGAAGCGCGAGGCAGTCACACATGACTTGCCTTGACTGTGGATGTATGGGCGCAGACCGCACAGCCACACTACGATTTGTACGACTGCCAGCAAGATCAGAGTGGTTGCTGCAACTATTTTCACTTCTCCATATTCCAATCGTTCACATTGACGGTTTCTGCCACCCATCCACAGGGCGACGAATACCTTCCGATGTGTGGTTCTGCCTCTTCTTGATTTCCAGGTCGGCCAAGACGATGTCATTTCCGGACACGGCCTCCGACATGTTAAGCACCTTGCCTTCACGGGTGATGACGCTACTGTGCCCGCGCCCCGGCCATGCCTGCTCTGGTGTCGGACTCGTCCAGTTCGCCGCGACCACGTCAAATCCGTAAGGCACAACTGACTTGGCCGGAAACTGTTTCCCAAACCAGTTCTTCTCGTTGGGACCGTACCAACCGACCGAGTAAAGGACAATGTTGGCATCCCGCTTTGCCAGAAGCGGGGGCAATGTGTGGAAGTCGAAACAGATCATCAAGCCGAGATTGCCAAACTCAGTCTCCACCACCTGAACGGGGAGATTGCCCGGCGTGCACCAAGTTGAGTCACCGGGCGTCCATAGTGACTTCTTTCGGTGATGCGCAATGATCGTGCCGTTAGGCGCGATCAGAACCTGTGCATTGAAGAAGGCGTTGCTCTCCACTTCGATCAGTCCTGCGCAAAGATAGATATCAAGTTCATCCGCAAGGAGCGCGAGCGAGCGTGTTGCGGGACCAGGAACCGGTTCCGCAACGCTTTGAACCGGGTTATCGCTATCCGGCATCTTTGACCAACTGGTCCACGTGGTCGGGTCGAGATAGCCCGGCACAGCACACTCGGGCATGACTACGATCTTCGCGCCCTGCGCGGCCGCCTGCCGGACGAGGTTAGTGATATTTCGGAGATTGTCCTCTGTCTTACCCATGGCCGACGGTGCCAAGGTTCGGGAAACTCGCACCCCAGTAGCCGTAGGGCGGGACGCCGCCGGCGACTCGCAGCACGGCGGTCGGTCCGGCGGAAGGAAACAGAAGTGTGACCTGATCGGGAACGATTCGCAGCGGTCCGACGACTCGGTTGGTGTCGATCGAGATGCGTTCGGTGTCGGCCACGATGCGGTAGAACATGGGAACGTCAACGCTTACCTCCCCGCTGGTGCATACCATGTCACTCAATGCACCCCAGTTGTTTTTCCACGGGCCCTCTACTGCCGGTGACCACTCAACGGAGTAAAAGAGATTGTCGGAATCATGAAGAGGGGAGAAAGTAAGGCTCCCATTAGCGGAGAAGGACGTAATGACAACGTTACTGCCAGCAAGGGCGATCACGGGGGCAACGATAATCCCCGCCAAGGCCGCAAGCAAATGCGCTGTGCCCCATTGCCTTCCAAAGATATTCATTCCTTCACCTTTCAGTGTCTGATCCTTATATTTGATCAGAAAGTTCTGCACAAGAGAATTTGGGTAACCCAGTAGCACTTGACATATCCATTGCTTCACCTGTGCGCCTGTGGTATATATCATGATAGATACTTAAGGAGAGATATGCAGACAGCAAAACTATTCGAGAATGGTCGCAGCCAAGCGGTTCGACTCCCCAAGGAGTGTCGGTTCAGTGGTGATGAGGTCTTTGTACGTAAGTACGAGGACATCGTTATTCTATTCGCCAAACGGAGCCCTTGGACCCCGCTGGTCAATAGCCTGAACAAGTTCACGGATGACTTCATGGCGGAGCGAAACCAGCCCGAGCAACAGATAAGGAAAGGGCTGTGATGAGATTCATGCTCGACACGAATACATGCGTCGAGCTCATCCGCGAACGAGACGACCGGATACTGCGCCGCATGAAGCGGCGCAGCCCTGACGCACTCTGCGTCTCTTCCGTCACGCTTAGTGAGTTGGAGTATGGTGCGGCAAAGAGCGCAAATCCAGAGAAGAACCGGCTGGCGCTGGCTGAGTTTATGACGCCCATTTGTGTGGCCTCTTACGACGACGTCGTGGCACCTGTTTACGGGCGTATACGAGCGGAACTGGAGCGAGGCGGCACCCCGATTGGGCCGCTGGATACCATGATTGCCGCTCACGCCTTGGCATTGGGCCTGACCGTCGTCACCGGCAATGAGCGAGAGTTTCGGCGTGTGGCGGGGCTCAAAGTTCAGAACTGGGCGAAGTAGCCTCATCTCTCTCGCCGAACGCTGACCCGATCTTCGTGATGGAAGCGCAGCTTTCTGCTTCAAGGTGTCAATCGGGCTCAACAATTGGCGGACCTCGCGGGGGCAAAGGTTCTCGGAAAAGCGTAGCCCACTCTGGTCGACAGGATGCCCTACTGCACCTCGGGGATGGCATCTGGGTAGCGCGTCTTCAGTTCGGAGAGGGCTTTGTTGGCGGCGTCGGTCTTGCCAGCGGCAGTGAGGCAGACGGCCGCTTGGGCGAGACAGTCGGGCACGAGAATGGGGTCGTTGTAGAGGATGGCTACGCTCATGAAGTAGCGCGCGGCGGTATCGAATTCACCGCGCGATTGGGCCGCACGGCCCTGACCGGCATAGGCGCGCGCACGGGCGCTGAGGCTACCGGCCGGGTGATTCGCGGCCTTCTCGTAGAAACCACGCGCTCGTTCGGGTTCGTCGGCCGCCAGAGCGGCATCGCCAAGGGCGAGGGCGGCCTCAACCACCTCGGGCGTATCGCCACCGACTTTGACCACCATCTCGTAGGCCGCTACGGCCGCCGGGCTCTTCCCTGCGGCCGTATGGGCTTGGCCCAGCAGATACCAGCCAGCCTGCTGCCACTTCTTGGCACGATCGGCACTGACGAGCCGCTGGGCGGCCTGGACGGCCGGTTCATACGCCTTGTGCTCCAACTGGTATTGCGCCAGCCACTGCAGGAGTGCTTCCGATAGGCCATCCCCGGCAGGGGTTCCGAGCAAGGTCTGAAATCGGTCGGCCGCCTCCACATCTTTGTTCTGGGCTTGCAGCACGTAAGCCAGAGCGAGCTGCGCCTCACGCTGTAGATCGGGACGGGTGTTGGCCTCCAGGACGATCCGTAGACTGGCCTCGGCGTCGGCATAGCGCTCGGCTTGCTGGAGGAGCCGTCCCTCCCAGTAGGCCGCATCAACCGTGAAGGAGGATGAGGGAAAACGGCGGCGTAGTTCGCGCAGTGAGGTCAGCGCGTCGCTGTCGCGCTTCAGGCGCACCTCGCTCATGGCCTTCTGAAAAATAGACTCCTCAACGAGCGGATCGGTCGGATGCTTCTGCACCAACGAGCTCCAGGCCGCAACGGCTTTCTCATCGCTGCCCGCGCGCGACCAGCAGTAGCCCGCCGCAAAGAGGGCGCGTGGGGCGGACGTATGGGTGCTCCAGCGCGTGGCGACGCTGCTGAACTGTTCAGCGGCCTGCACAAAATCGGAGCGCGTCTGAAGATGATAGGCCAAGCGGTAGGTCGCATCACACGCGACATCGCTATCGGGGAAGTCGCGCACGATCAGGCGGTAGTATTGCACCGCGTCGTCGGTTTGACCGAGCGCCGCGTGCGATTCGGCCAGCAGCCAGTAGATATCCTTCTGGAGCTCGGGGTTGGCTGTGAGCTTCTCTGCCTCGCCAATGGCCGCCTTGTAGTCACCGTCTTTGTAGAGCGCCAAGGCCAGCTCATAGCGCGCCGCAGCGGCAAAGCGGCTGGATGCATGATCGGCTAACAAGAGACGATAGTTCGTGGCCGCATCGCTGTGGTGCAGCAGCTGCCGCTGGCAGTTGGCCTTGAGGTAGAGCCATTCTGCGGCCGCGGCGCCTCCAGCGGGTGCCGTCTCGCAGAGACGTAACGCATCGGCGTAGCGCGCCGCATTGTGCGCGGCCCAAGCGGCATGCAGGGACGACTCAGCCCGGCGCGTGTCGTTGGGATAGTGTTTGGCGAGGTGCCGATAGGCATCGGAGCTCTTGTCGAAGGCTCCGGCCCGAAAGTACCACTCGGCCAGCTGAAACCAGGCCTCGGCCGCGAGACGATCATTCGGGGGGGCGTCCGCCACACGGCGAAAGTAGTCGAGCGCCCGCTCGTTGCGCTTCTGGTCTGTGCCGCGCGAGAAAATATGGCCGAGCTTGAGCAGGGCATAGCCATGAAACTCGGATGCGGCGAACTCCTTATCGACCCGTTCAAAGACCGGGACGGCCTCGTCGAGACGATCGAGAGCCAGCAGCGCTTCGCCCTGCAAATACCAACAGGCCGCCGCCACGTCGTCTGGTGGCCCCGCCTTCAAGACGGCGCGATAGAGATCCACGGCGGCATCATGGTGGCCGGCATCCATGAAGAGCCCGGCGCGTCGAAAGCCGGCACGATGGCGAAATTCGCTCTTAGGATAGTCGTTGAAGACGATGCTGAACTGCTTGTCCGCATCCAAAATCCGGTTGCTGCGCCGGTAGGACTCGCCCAGCCGGAAGTGGACCGCATCGGCAGCGGGAAGATCCGGCTCTTCGCGCAGAACCGCCTCATACTCCTGGGCCGCGAGGGTGAACATTTCGCGGGCGAAGAGCCCGTCGGCCAGGACCACCCGTTCAGCCCCCTCCTGGGCCTGTTGAGCCGGGAGGCTCGCCGCCAACGCGACGAGGACAAAGAGGCTCAACAGGAGGCGTGCGACCGCACTCATTCGCTCACGCGGTCTTCAATCGTGGTGGCAAACGATACGTTCCAGATGTCGGCACGCCGACAGGCGTCCAGCACGCCGATGACCGCTTCGTAGCGCGTATCTTTGTCGGCCCGAATCAGGACGGCCCAGTCGGAAAACTGATCCACAATGCGTCCCAGCAGACTGTCGAGTGCGGCTTCGTCCATGCGCACCTGGTTCACCACCACCGCGCCATCATTGAGGATATTGATGATGATCTCACCCGGTATACGGTTGGGCTGCTCGCTGGTCTGTGCGGTCGGAAGCGTAACGTCGATCTCGGTTTCCCACTGCGAGAAGATCTGGCTCGCCACGAAGAAGGTCAACAGCAGGAAGACCACGTCGATCATGGGCGCGATCTGGAAGCTCTGTTCGGGCGTCTTGCTGTTCTTCCTGAAGTTCATTCCGTTTCCGCCTTCGAACTCAGCAGGGCCGTGAGGATGTCAGTTGAGGCGGCCTCGAGTTGCGAGACAAGCGTCCCCGCACGACGCCGGAAATAGGCGTAGAAGATCATGGCAGGAATACCGACGATCAGGCCGAAGGCGGTCGTAACGAGCGCCTGCGACACGCCACCCGCCAGCACCATGGGACGGGCCTGCGCGATATCGAGCGCTACGGCACTAAAGGCCCGCAACATGCCGAACACGGTTCCCAGCAGACCGACCATCGGCGCAATCACGGCGATGTCGAGCAGATAGCCCGTCTGCATTTCGAGCGCCTCGGCCTGACGACTGCCTTCGCCCTGCATCACATCCTTGAGAAGCATGCCATCGGGGTGCTTGACACTACGCACATAGTCGATCGCCACGAGAGTCACCGCGGCCAGAGGGCTGGGCCGATACTCACAGGCCTTGCGCGCCTCATCGATATCTCCGGCACGCAGCTTCTCGACCAGTTCGCGATAGAGTGGCCGCGGTGCCACCGTACCCACGCGCAGAATAACCACGAAATAGATCACGAAGGCCACGGTGATGAGCGACATCGCTGCCAACACGAGCATGAGCCAGCCGCCGTTCTCGACAACGGCCTGCCAGGAGAGGCGCGGCACCTCGTCAATCGCCGCGGTCGCTGCCGCCTGTGCCGCCGCCGGCAGGGCTCCCACGAGCCACGTCGCCGCTGCCGCGGTCCACATCCATATCCGTCCTTGCACTGCTTTCATTGCCTACTCCCTCATCTCTGGATAGCGGGCCCCCAACAGGGCCGATATACATCTGTAGTACTGCTTTCTCTCGTCCTTCGTAAAACGCCCGACCGCCTGCACGCGCTGCTTCAAGAGCGCGAGGTCCAACCCCGCGGCAGCGCCAAGGTGAACCTTCTGTGCGATGGCCGCGGCGGGACGGACCGACTCGAGGGCGTCGAGGTTCGCTTTGACCTGCTGGTACGCATCTCGGAAAGGTAACCCCTCGGCCACCAGCTCGAGGGCGCGGTCGGCGGCGAACACGCCCGTCGTAAAGGCCGCCTCCAGGGCGGGACGGTTGGCGGTCATGCCGCCGATCATCTGCGCCATGACGGTCAGACAACTGCGCGTGGTCTCGACCCCCTCCATAAAGGGCTCTTTGACCTCCTGGAGATCACGGTTGTACCCGCTCGGCAGCCCCTTGACCACGCCCATGGCCGCCGTGAGGTGCCCCATAACGCGCGACGCTTTGGCGCGCACGAGCTCGGCGACATCCGGGTTCTGCTTCTGCGGCATGATGCTGCTGCCCGTGCAGAAGGCTGCGGGCAGAGTGAAGTACGGCATCTCGGGGGTCGTAAAGAGAATCAGGTCCTCAGCCAGACGCGAAAGGGTCAACATCACCTGCGCACAGGCTGAGAGAATAACCGTTTCGCACTTGCCGCGCGCGTTGCCGGCGTAGAGCACGTTGTGCTGCGGGGCGGCGAACCCCAGCAGGTCGGACGTGAGCTGCCGGTCAATCGGCAGCGGCACGCCGTACCCGGCAGCGGAGCCGAGCGGGCAGCGGTCGTTATAGTCATAGGCCGACATGATCAGCCCCATATCATCGAGCAGACTCTCCGCATGGGCCGAGGCCCAGACACCGACAGAACTGGGCATCGCCGGCTGCATGTGGGTCCGTCCCACCATGGGCACTCGCTCGTAGCGCTTGGCGAAGGTCAGCAGCGCGGCGGCCAGCCGGGCACCTTCATCCATTAGGTCCATCAGCTCGGTCTTGGCGAACAGCCGCAGGTCGGTCGCCACCTGGTCGTTGCGGCTGCGCGCCGTGTGGATACGCCGCCCGATCTCACCGACCGAACGGCTCAATAGCCGTTCCACGGCGAGATGCACGTCCTGATCGGTCGCCGTAATTTTGAATGTGCCGGCCCGGATGGTGCCAATAATGTCGCGCAGGGCCGCCAAGATGGCTGCGTGCTCGGAAGGGGTAAAAAGCGGGCCTTTCCCGAGATCCAGACCGGCTAACATCGTAACATGGGCCGCCGAACCGATGCAGTCCACTTCCGCCAGCTTGAGGTCCAGCTGCGGGTCCTTGCCGATCGTGAAGGCCAATACGTGGCTATCCACGTTACCCACCAGCGTCTTGCGTGCCTGTGTTGCCATTGTCCGCCTCACCCATTCTCATGGGGGCTCGCGCGCCCCCGCACCAAAACCATCTCACGCATCGCCGCCTCGGCCACGTCGAGGAGTTCCCTCAAACGCGAGGCTCTTTTCCCTTTAGCCAAACCGTCCAGAAACGCCACGTAGTCATCCACGACCGCATGAAACGCCCGCCCGCGGCCGACGGCATGGAGTCGCAGCGCGCCCTGCTTGGATCGGCAGAAGGTCGCGATCCAGTCGGCCTCCCGCTGTGCAATCAATGCATCAAACCCATCACCCCTTGCAATCGCACTTGCCAAGGGAATACCAAAACCACCGGGATAAAGCAACAACTCGGCTGCGAGGCCCTCGACCGCCTCAGGCGGCGTGGTGCCGGGACGAAACACCTTGTGCTGCTGCCGCATGATCCAGGCATCCCACGCACTATCCACATCGGTTGTGGCAGCCCCTCCGACACGCTGAGCCGCCAACCAGTCGGCTGTCACCGGGTGACCTTGATCGAGCCTATCGAAGAGGTCGACCATTCGCTCCGCGCCGCCGGGCGGCTTCAGGAGCCACGCCACGAGCATGCCCGCAATCGGGCCATCGAGCGACTGCGGCGGGGCCTGTGTGTCGCGGGCGAGCCATCCCAACAGGGGCGTGACCTCTCCCCGCTGCCACGCCTCCAAGAGACGGCGGGCGTCATCCTCACGCTCTTCACGTGTCAGGTTGCGGGCCAAACCGATCGAGAACCAACGCGGGACCGCCACCGGCTGTGGAGCAGATCGTCGGAGCGCCGCCCGCGAGCGGGGGAAAAAACCTTCCAGCAAGAGCCGACAGAAGGCGGCTCGGATGGTTTCCTGAGGCAGGCAGCCGGGGGCGGGGATGACCAGGCGCTGAATCAACTGACCGCTGTCATCGAGTTGCTGGGTCAGGGCCAGAAGGCGGCAGTCGGCCAGGTCGACCCGGTTCGTGGTTACCGCCGGTGGGCGGATCACGATACGGATCTGGCGACCCGCAAACGGCAGCGACATCCCGAGGAGGGCTTCCACGCGATCGGCCACGTCTTCGGCCCAACGGCCAGCTTCCATGTTATCCAGCGAGTCGCTACTCACCGCAACGAAACGCCGCGATACTGTGCGGTGCGTCTTGAGGTCGGGCAGTCGAGACAGCAGCGACGGCTCTGCCCACAGCGATACGGCCCCCACGAGAAACACCAAGAGGGGCAGGGCGATCAACCGCCATCGCGGCGCATGATAGAGAACCACTCGGGGGAGAGTCACGGCGCGCCTACGACCAGACCGACTGCCTGTTGCGTGACCTCAAGCTCCTTGAGTCGGCGGAGCACCCGCATCTCGCGCTCGCCTTTGAAGCGCGCGCGAAAGTGACGAGCGGTAGACTCGGAGAAATCCAGCCGACCGCCACGGCGAAAACAGAACACCCGGCCTTGTTGGTTATCGGCACCGCACTTCAGATATTCTGGCATATGAACCGCCTATGCGTTATCCGTGCTCTTCTTGGGCGCCTCTTTCTTCGGGCTGGACTCCTTGGTCTCTTTCTTTGGTACATCGCTCTTCTTTGATTCTTCACCCTTCTTCGGCTCATCGCTCTTCGCCGGAGCCGAGCTACTGGACGCCTTTTGCGCGCCCTTCTGGTAGGAATCGCTACGGTAGTCGGTCTCATAGAAGCCGCTACCCTTGAAGATAATCCCGGCACCGGTTCCGATCAGCCGCTTGACCGCACCCTTGCACTTCGGGCAGGTCTTGAGCCGCTCCTCGGTCATCGACTGAAACTTCTCAAAACTGTGTCCGCACTTCTGACACTCGTAATCGTACGTCGGCATATTTCTTTGCTCCTTCAGAATCAGCCCGAAAAGTACCCTACCCGGTCCGCTACTGTCAATCGCTCGCGATGGAGGGGCAACCCTCTGGGTGTGATTGAGTTTCGTGGGTGTTGGGTCTGATCAGACCGCGAAAGAGGATGATCTGAGAGCGGCAAGTATGGCGCAGATTCTGGTGGCGTTGTGGAATCTCCAATGCATACCAGCCTGCTTGCAGCGCCTGGCGAC